>JALYNQ010000029.1 GCA_030773115.1 Pseudomonadota bacterium | reverse complement strand
CCAGCCGAAGACCCGCTCTGCCTTGCCGTTCCAGCCCAGCACGCGGCCATCGCAGTCGATCACGACGACCGCGTCAAGGGCAGTATCGAGCACCGATTGGAGCCCTGGGTGCAATCTCTGGACGATGGCGTCCATGGATTGACCAAATGCAACGAAATGAAAAAAGTTGCGAGTCCGCGATATAGTCTTGCGCGGATATTATTGGATCCAAGCCGACGCTTGGGAGCACAATGAACGGTCGCGGCGGTTGTTTATACGTCCTCTCTATATTGCCTGTGTTCGGGCCAATTATATTACCCTCTTGAGCTGGCTGCCGATGCAAAGGCAAGGCAGCGGCCGTCGAAGCCAGCTAGCCATTCATGAGGGCGTGGGAGCCGCTCCCGGCAAGAGACGCGAAGACGGGCGTACCGGACGGTTCCGCCCGTCTTCATTTGACGTCCAACCAACGCCGCTAGCGGGTGACGACAATGAGCGCGCCTCCGGCCGGACGGCCGTGCAACGCCAGCTGTGTAGCCTTGGCCATCGCCGCGTCGATCTGCGGCCGTGCACCTTTCCACGCGCCAGCTGAGCAAACCCGATAGTCGCTGGACATGCTGTCTGCGCCGAAATCGCAGACATTGCGCACCGCCCTGCCGACCCGGCCATACAAGGTCCTGCGGCCGGTGGCGGCCTGAAGGTTGAGGTCGCCATAGGGTACACGTTCAGTGTTTACCGCCGAGGGCTCGCCATAGACTACGACCGGGCCATTTTGGGCGGGAGCCTGCGTTGCCCCCGAAATCGAGGCAATGGCGCACACCGATAAGCCCAACATGCCATAGCGGTTGAACCGAGCAAACATTTGCCTTCTCCTTTTTTGCCCCTCCGATAGGGAGGACGGGAGGCGTATCGACGCTATTGGGGGCTGGCGCACTTAGTCTTCCGTCAGCGCGACGGAATTCTCGCCGAGTAGCTGTCCTGTCGCCGAGACGGCATCGGGCGCCGACGAATCGTCCCGAATTGATCGCAACATTTTTGCAACATGGCTCTTGGCAATCCGCATTGCGTTGCCGCTATTCAGCACCGCAAACCAGGTCTGGCCCTGATGGCGAAGGCGGACAATTGCATCCCGCCTGACGATAGTGGACCGGTGGAGTCGGATGAACTCTGCCGGATCGAGCTCCTCCTCGAGCTTGGTTAGGCTCGTGTTGATCAACCAGGATTGATTGCCGCTGTGGGCACGGACGTAATCCCCCTCAGCGGAAAAGCGCTCGATTTGATCGCACTCTATTCGGGCGAGACCGCCTCTGCCCGACACCCACAAGTGATGGATTGGACCTGAATCGTCGCGGCTGTAGCGGCGACAAACGAAATTCGCTTCATGCTGATCGACCAGCGAAGCAAAGGCACTGGCGAACTCCTCAGTCCATGCTTGGTAGTCGGCCAAGTTGGGCAGGGCCACTTCCATCATGAAGTCGAAGGAGCCCGAGACGTCCAACGATTGGACCGAGCGCTCATCTTCGATCAGACGCCGTCTTAGTTCTGCCACCTCGCCAGCCGGGGCACGCGAATCAAACTTGATGCAGAGAATGACTCGAAGGCCGAGCGAAGCAGGACCCTGTTGGTCGCCCATGGCCTGCCCCTCGCAATTGAATTCGCTTATTTAACATGAACTTAATAAGGAGTCAGCCGCACGAATCACCATTCATGGCCGAATTTTTGGGTGTGAGGTCGGTCAGCGCCGCCGATAGGGGAGCCACGGACGGGCCTGCCATTCAAAGCAGACGGCTCGCCTTTACATGAGGGCCGAGACTTCCAGTTCGGCACCTAATTCATTCCGCGGCACGCTATGTGGCGGCGAAACCATCCGTCGCCCGAACCAGGCCGTCGAGGATTCCCGGTTCGTTATAGAGATGCCCTCCATCCGGAACGATGTTGAGCTCGACTTCGGGCCAGGCCTTTTTCAACTCCCAGGCGGCGCGGGGTGGGGTGCAGCAGTCGTGGCGGCCCTGCACGATGACACCGGGGATGCCGCGCAACTTTTCCGCGCCCTTCAGCAACTGGCCTTCCTCGAGCCAGCCCTTGTGCAGCATGTAGTGATTCTCGATCCGCGCGATGGCGATGGCGTGACGGTCCTCGGTGAACTCCGCGAGCATTTCCGGGTCGGGCAGCAGGGTGACGGTAAGCCCCTCCCATCTACTCCATGCCTTGGCCGCGCGGAGCTGAACCTCGGGGTCATCGCAGGTCAGCATACGTCGATAGGCCGACACCAGGTCGCCCCGCTCTTCCTGCGGGACCGGCGCCAGGAATTCGTCCCAGCCTTCGGGATAAAGTTCCGACGCGCCATAACGATAGAGCCAGTCGAGCTCGCTCTGGTCGAACAGGAAGATGCCGCGCAGCACCAGCTCGGTGACCCGTTCGGGATGGGTCTGGGCATAGGCAAGGCTGAGGGTCGAACCCCAGCTGCCGCCGAACACCATCCATTTGTCGACGCCGCACATGGTACGCAGCCGCTCGATGTCGTCGACCAAATGCCAGGTGGTATTGGCCTCAAGATGAGCGTGCGGGGTCGATTTTCCGGCTCCCCGCTGGTCGAACAGCAGCACGTCATATTTGGCCGGATCGAACTGCCGTCGATGATTGTCGCTGATTCCCGCCCCCGGCCCGCCGTGCAGGAACACCGCCGGCTTCGCGCCGGGCGTGCCGCAGCGTTCCCAGTAGAGCTGGTGACCGTCGCCGACATCGAGCATGCCGGTCCGATAGGGTTCGATCTCCGGATAAAGCGTTCGGCGCTGCCGCTGTTCAAGGTCGCGCAATGGGGGCTCCTCGTTCAATGTGTCTAAGCACTGTCATGCGGTTTAAGAATTGGCCGTGCAAGAGCGAGTGCCGCTCACGCAGCATTGGCGACGATGCGGCGCAGGGCCCATCGTAACTGCGGCCTGCTATCTCTGACGTCGAACCCGATCTCCCGGTCCATCGCTTCCGCGGTCTCGGACGCGCTGAGCGCCGTCATTCCGAACAGGTGACGGCAGAATTCGCCGGCCTCCTCAATGCTGTCGAAGACCCAGGGAACGTCCACCATTCGATCGTCCGCAATCATGAATCCAGCCGCTTCCAGGGCGGGAGCCGTCCGTTGGTCCAGGAACAGCCCCTCATGGCCCATCGGACAATTCTCGGCCACGAACCCATTCAGGAATTCGGCCGGTCGAGTGTCGATTGCCACATCGGCGATTACGGCCCGGCCGCCGGGCCGCAGCAGGCGGCGCATCTCGTTGAACACCTGCGGCAGGCTCGGCTCGTGGTGCAGCCCCGCAAGGCTGACGACATAGTCCACGCTATTGTCGGCCAACGGCACATTGCTGATTTCGGCAACCACGTGCCGACGCAGATTTTGCCATTCAATGAAGAAGTCCGTTGCGGGGTCGACCGCCAGATACTCCATTCCATCCCAGAGATATCCGGCAAGGTAGCCGCCGCCGGACGGCATGTCGCAAACCAGGCCGGGTCGTCCTTCCCGGATCGGATGTAGCACCGACAGGAACTCAGCGTCGCGGGCGTTCGCCGACGCCTTCATTGCATGATGGTATTCGCATGCCCGCTGCTTGAAGATTTCCGCATAGGTGTCGAACATGGTGGACCTATATCGACGGCTGGAAATGGCGCTGCGGTGCCGCTGATGGCCGCCGGCGGCCCAGCAGTTCATGAAATGCCTGGATCGCGGGTTTCAGGCAGGCCCGCACATAGGCGAACCGCGGGTCCGGCAGGAACGGGAAGAAGTTCATCGTCGCATTGGCTTCGAACAACACCACCCGTCCATCGGGCAGGATGCCGAAATCCATGCCGAAATAGTCGAGCGGCATGCGAATGCGGATGGCTTCCAGCGTTGCCATGGCCTGGGCGGGGAAGGCGCCTTCACCCTTCTCGAACATGGCCTGTTCTTCGGCGAGCAGTTCAGGCCGTTCGGCCATGAAGCGCATCCGGTCGCTGGCATGGACGTTCCAGGCGTCCGAAACCAGCATGTGGCGGAAGATGACCCGGTCCCCGATGAAGAATGCCCGATACTTCCGGTATAACCCGTCATCGCTTCTAAAATCGACGAACTCGGTGACGATATGTTCGCCCGGCTGGGTGATTGCAGCGCGTACATCGTCGATCTTGTCGAATAGGCCGACAATGATCCCGGTATGGGTGCCCGCCAGCCGGACGATCAGCGGAAATCGCATATTGGCCCGCTCGATCGCACCCGCGACCAGGTCGGGCTTTGCGTTGCGCACGCGGATGGTCTTGGGCACCACCAGGCCCGGCGTTCCCTCGAGCAGCTTCGCCCCCCGGTCGCGGGTCGAGCGCATGACCGCGTGGGGCGGGTTGATCACCTGGCCCGAATATTCGCGCAGCAGCTTGGTGAGATTCTCGAGGGTCTTCGGATTCTGATCGGGATCGGTGATCAGGTTGAGGATGACGCGATAAGGGTGCAGTTCCGGCCGCTTGCGCTGGCGAAGCGCATGCTTGTCGAGCTTAAGCACATGGACCGGTTCGCGCTTGTCGAACATGCGATGAAGGTCGCTGCAGCCGGCATATTGCGGCCGGCCGTCGGCGGTAGTCCCGGCCAGCTGGTCCGAGCCGATGACGAACAATATTGATGCTTGCCTTGCCGACATCGGGCCCCTCGGAAGCGCCGATTGATGGCCGATGTGCCGCGCCGCCGCAAGCAAGTGCGGACGCAAAGAGGGCGGCGATTGCGTGATGCAGTCGCCGCCCTTTGAGCTGGCTTAGAACTTCACGCCGACTTCGACGCCGAAGATCCGCGGTTCGTTGACCATCGCTGTCAGGTTGTTGAAGTCGATCGCGCTGACCGCGCTTTCGTCATTGGTGATGTTGCGGACGAAGCCGGCAACGTCATAGCGATCCGTCTTGTAACCGATGCGAAGGCCGCCCTCGAGCAGCTGGTCGTCACTGAACTCGACCGACTCATAGAGGAAGAACTGAATCTTCGAACGGTGGTACCAATCGGTGAAGACGTAGAGCGATCCCGGTCCGATGGGATGCTCGTAGCCGGCGGTGAAGTTGACGGTCCACTTCGGTGCCTGAGGCAGGGAATTGCCGTCGATCGAGAAGATGCCCGCCGGCCCGCCCGGCCGAGGCGGATCGAGCACGGTGCAGGCCGGGACCGAGCCGCAGCCCGCGACGAACGCATTCTCGTCGTCGATCTCGGTGTCATTGTAGCTGACGCCGGCGGTCAGGCTTAGGCCGCGGACCGGCCGCGCCTCGAGCTCCGCCTCGACGCCCTTGCCGCGCACCTTGTCGGCGTTAAGCAATGAAGTGAAGTTCTGGGCCCCGCCGACCGCGGTCAACTGCAGGTCCTTGGTGTTGAACAGATAGGCGGTGAGGTTGAAGCGGACGCGGCGGTCGAACAGCACCGTCTTGATGCCCGCCTCATAGCTCATCGTCGTCTCGCTGTCGGCCACGGACAGCTCGCGGCCGAACAGCACGCGACCCTGGATCGAAGGCGCGCGGTAACCCTTGGCGACGCGGGCATAAATATTTATGTCGGGATTGATTTCCTGGATCGCGCTGACGTCCCAGGTCAGCACGCTGTCCTCGACCTTGTCGTCGACCGGTTCAAGTAGCGGGCCGCCGAAGAAGGGACGGGTGTCGAACGGGCGGTCGGCAACCATCTCCTTCTCGTCATGGTTCCAGCGCGCGCCGGCTTGGAGCGTCAGGCCGTTGTCGAAGGCGTAATTGACCGAGCCGAAGATGCCGATCGCCTTGCTTTCCTGGCGCTGCACGGCGATCGCGTTGAACGTCGTCGAATCCGGGGCGGGATAGTCAAAGCTTTCAATGTCGAGGTCTTCATCGAAATAGAAGACGCCGGCCTGATAGCCGAGCCCGCCGACATTGTTCGACGCAATCCGGACTTCCTGGGTGAACTGGTCGAGGCTGGGGACGTCATCCTGGGTCTGCGCCGGGAAGGGAATCGGGCCCGGATTGCTGTTGTCGGTAAAGCCGGGGCCGCAGAACACGCAGCCGAAGCCGCCGTCGATGTCGCCGCGGCTCTTGAGCCTCCCATTCCAATAGCTGGTAACCGAGTAGAGCGTCACCGGTCCGAAGTCATATTCGATCGTGCCAGCCGCATTCCAGGTCTTCAGCTTCTGGAAATTGATGCCGTCGGCATGGACCTCGTCGCGGTCGAAATCGCCGCCGTCGGCGCCGACCAGCTTATTGCTGCCGGGACGGAAGCTATTGGCGCGGAATATCCGCGCGTCGCCGTCGAGGTTGCGATACTGGCCCGTCAAACGAAGGGTCAGTGGATCGCTGGGCTTCCACTGGATCTGGCCGCGTAGCGCGATGTCGTCATAGCCCTCGAGATCATTGTCGCCGGGCTCGTCGAGATTGTCGATCCAGTCTTTGCGGTGCTGCCACAGGCCGGAGAGGCGGACCGCGAACTCATCGCTCGCCTGGTATCCCACCGCACCCTCGGCGTTGATCGTTCCGTAGGTGCCATAGCTAACCCGCGCATAGTTGCGGCCCTTGCCGGGCTTGACCGTATCGAACTTGACGATGCCGGCCGGGGTGTTGCGGCCGAACAGCGTGCCCTGCGGCCCGCGCAGCACCTCGATCCGGTCGACGTCGAACGCCGGGAAGCCCTTCAGGATCGGATTTTCGAGGACCACATCGTCATAGACCAGGCTGACCGGCTGCGACGCGTTGAGGTCGAAGTCGGTGTTGCCAAGGCCGCGAATGTAAAAGCGCGGGAAGGTACGGCCGAACGAGCTTTCGATATTGAGGCTGGGCACCCGGCCCGACAGGCCGCGGATATCGGCACCGCCGGCGTTGATCGCGGCCAGCGTCTCATCGTCGATCGTCGCAACCGAAATCGGGATGTCCTGCAGATTCTCGCTGCGCCGGGTGGCGGTGACGACGATGTCGGCAACGCCTTCGCTGGCGTCCGCCTGGGGCTGAGTGGCATCGGCCGCCGGCTGGTCGGCATCGCCGGTCGCCTGCGCGAAAGCGGGGGTCGCGGCGGTGAAGGCGCAGGCGGTGGCGAGCGCGATGAGCGAGGTCTGGGAGGTGCGGCGCATCGGTGTCTTTCTTGAAAAGCCAGCGGGCCGGGCAACAGATAGAAAAGCCCCGCCCCGATGCGTCCAACGCCTCTACGGCTGCTCACATCCGAGTCAATGTGACGGCTGCGTTACGTGCAATTTTTCGCGTGCGTTGCGCTGAATCAGCCACAGCGCTCAGAAGCTATATTCCTCATAGACATGGCTGACGTCCCCCTGCCATTCGCCATGGTATCGGTCGAGCAGGCGATCGGCGAAGGTCTTGCCGCTGGCAATGACGTCGCGCAGCGGATCGAGGAAGCCGCCTTCATTGTCCCCCGCGGCATTGAGCTCCGCACGCTCGCGCAGGCCTGCCGTGGCGATGTCGAGCACTTCGCGGGCGAGATCATGGACGGTGCCGCCGCCCGGGACGGGTGCGTCCAGCGCTTGCCGTGGCACGGCATGGCGGAGCGCCTCGCGCTCCTCGATCGACCAATGCTTGACCCGTTCCCAGGCCGCGTCGAGCGCTGTTCGCGAGTAAAGCAGGCCGACCCACAGCGCGGGCAGCGCGCAGATCCGACCCCAGCGGCCGCCGTCGGCGCCGCGCATCTCGAGGAAGCTCTTGAGCCGCACCTCGGGAAAAGCGGTGGACAGATGGTCGGTCCAGTCGGCGATGGTCGGCTTTTCGCCGGGCAGCGCAGGCAGCTTGCCGTCCAGGAAATCGCGGAAGCTTTGGCCGGCGGCATCGATGTACTGGCCGTCGCGGAACACGAAATACATCGGCACGTCGAGCGCATAGTCGCAATAGCGTTCGTAGCCGAAGCCATCCTCGAACACGAACGGCAGCATGCCGGTACGGGCCGGATCGGTGTCCTCCCAGATATGGCTGCGAAAGCTCTTGTAGCCGTTGGGCTTGCCCTCGGTGAATGGAGAGTTGGCGAACAGCGCGGTGGCGACCGGCTGGAGGGCCAGGCCGACGCGGAATTTCTTCACCATGTCGGCCTCGGACGAATAGTCGAGATTGACCTGTATCGTGCAGGTGCGCAGCATCATGTCGAGCCCGAGCGTGCCGACGCGCGGCATGTGCCGGAGCATGATGGCGTAGCGCCCCTTGGGCATGATCGAAAGGTCGGATCGTGCCTTGTCCGGCCACATGCCAAGCCCGAGGAAACCGAGCCCAAGCCGATCGCCGACCGCCTTGACCTGTTCGAGATGCCGGCCGCTTTCGGCGCAGCTTTCGTGCAGGTTCTGGAGCGGCGCGCCCGACAGCTCCAGCTGCCCGGCCGGTTCAAGGCTGATGGTGCCGTCAACGCCGGTCAGGGCGATGATCTTGCCGCCTTCCTCGACCGGCCGCCAGCCGAACTCGGTCAGACCGAGCAGCAGGTCGCGGATGCCGCCCGGCTCATCCCAGCCCGGCGCGCGATGGTCGCTCGTCCGATAGACGAATTTCTCATGCTCGGTGCCGATCCGCCAATCCTCGCGCGGCTTCTCGCCGCCCTGGAAAACGGACAATAGGTCGTCGCGGCTCTCGATCGGCGGGCTGGCGCTGGTGTCAGTTCTCGTTGTCATCCGAAACGCGTCCTAGCCGCGCACCTGAATCCGCGCCAGCGCCTTTAACTTATGGTTTCGATAGCCCCGCTTATCGCCAGTCGCCGACCACGGCCATCCAGCTCGCTACTGCCGCCAGCGCCGCTGTTTCGGCCCGAAGGATGCGTGGCCCCAGGCTGATCGGCGCGGAATTGGGTGCCGCGCGGACCGCTGCGGCCTCATCTGAAGTAAAGCCGCCCTCCGGCCCGGTCAGAATCAGCGAAGGGCCGGGTCTGAACGCGGCAGCTGCCGGCTCGCCGCCTTTCTCGTCGGCAAAGTATAAGGTGCGGATGGGATCGCGGAGCCTGAGCAATGCTTCCAGCTTCACGGGCTCATCGATTTCCGCCAGCGATGTGCGACTGCACTGCTCGGCGGCCTCGACGATATGCGCCCGCATTCGCTCCAGGTTGAGCTTGTCGACGATGGTCCGGCGGGTGATCACTGGCAACAGCCGCGCGACGCCCAGCTCGACCGATTTCTCGACCAGCCAGTCGACGCGTCCTTTTTTGACCGGTGCAAACGCCAGCCACAGGTCCGGAACGCTCTCCTGCGGCCGGGTCGGCTCGATAACCGACAGGCTCATCCGCTTCTTGCCAGCCTCGGCGACCTCGGCCAGCCATTCGCCCGACGTGCCGTCGAAGAGGAGCAGGCGGGCGCCCTCCTTCAACCGCATGACATTGCCGAGATAATTGGCCTGCCCCGCATCCAGCTCGACCCGGGTACCGGCTTTGAGCCGAGCGTCGGCATAAAGGCGGGGCAAGCTCTTGGGCGGCCAGGCGGGAGTGGCGGGCATCGGCAGGACGTAGCAACAATCGTCATCCCCGCGAAAGCGGGGACCCAGCTAAACAAGGACAAAAAATCTGGGGTCCCGCTTTCGCGGGAATGACGAAATTGAAATGCTGAGCTAATCCGCACCCATGCCCATCGACCTCATCTGCCTCGATGCCGACGATACCCTTTGGCACAATATGCGCTTCTTCCACGCGACGCAGGACGCACTGGTGCGGATGCTCGAGCCATTCGCCGACGCCGGCATCGCCCGGTCGGCGCTGGAGGCGTGCGAGATCCGCAATCTGAAGCTCTATGGCTACGGCGCCAAGGCGTTCACCTTGTCGATGATCGAAACGGCGCTGGAACTCGGCGGAGACGATGTCCCAGCCTCGGTAATTCGCGGCATCGTTGAGGCAGGCAAATCGCTGCACGCTCATCCGGTCGAGCTGTTCGAAGGCGTCGAGGAGACGCTGAAGGCGCTGGCCGATCGGGCGCGGCTGGTGCTGGTCACCAAGGGCGACCTGTTCCACCAGGAAGCCAAGCTGGCGGCGTCGGGGCTGGGCGACCTGTTCACCGGCATCGAGATCGTCAGCGACAAGCGGCCGGCGACCTTTTCGGGCATCTTTAAACGCTACGGGGTCGAACAGTCGCGCGCGTTGATGGCCGGGGATTCGATGCGCTCCGATGTCTTCCCCGCGCTCGAAGCGGGCGCCTGGGCTGCCTACATCCCGCAGCCGCTGGCGTGGAGCCACGAACAACGACCGGCGCCGACCGATCATCCTCGCTTCGTCGAGCTGCCATCGTTGGCCGCCCTAGTGAACTGGCTCGACCGCGCCGAGGCGGCGTGAACCGCCAGCCTTATAATTCCCATCCCCGCTCATCCTGAGTAGGGACTGGGTGACCCCGGCGAAAGCCGGGGGTATCGAAGGCCCCTATCGAAGGATCCTTCGATACGCCATTTCGACAGGCTCAATGGCTACTCAGGATGAGCGGAGTTGATGAATTCGGCCACAGACCTCGTCCCCGACAGCGAACGGGTTGGCCTGATCGGCGCGCTGCCCAAGGCGCTACGCCCCTATGCCTCGTTGATGCGGGTCGACCGGCCGATCGGCACCTGGCTTCTCTTCTGGCCTTGCGCATGGAGCGTGGCGCTGGCGGGGGTGCGCGGGGAGTGGTTGTTGTTCGGCTGGTTCCTGCTCGGTGCCTTCGCGATGCGCTCCGCCGGCTGCGTCTATAACGATATCGTCGACAAGGACCTCGACATGCAGGTCGAACGGACCCGGCTCCGCCCGCTCGCGTCTCGCAGGGTTTTGGTTCGGAACGCCTGGCTGCTTGCGATCGGTCTGTCTCTGATCGGCCTGATCGTATTGCTCCAGCTTTCCCGCGTCGCGCAGGCGGTCGCGCTGATCAGCATTTTCCCGGTCGCCGCCTATCCGTTCATGAAGCGCATCACCTGGTGGCCGCAGGCCTGGCTCGGGCTGGTGTTCAGCTGGGGCGCGCTGGTCGGCTGGCCGGCGGTCACGCAGGAGTTCGCGCTGCCGGCGCTGATCCTATGGCTCGGCAGCATCTTCTGGGTGGTGGGCTATGACACGCTCTATGCCATCCAGGACATCGAGGACGACGAGCTGGTCGGGGTGAAGTCGAGCGCGCGGGCGCTTGGCGACCAGGCCCAGCTCGGTGTCGGCATATGCTATCTGCTGGCACTGGCCGGCTGGGCTTGGGCAATCTGGCTCGTGCGGCCGGACTGGGTTGCACTTCTCGCATTGCTGCCTGCCGCCGGCCATCTCGCCACGCAGATTGCCAAGGCTGACCCGAATGACGGGGCCGGGGCGCTGGCGCTGTTTCGTTCCAACCGCTTCACCGGGCTACTGCTGTTCCTCGGCTTCCTGGTCGTTGGCTTGTCCTCCGTCGAATGACGGCCTAACCGCACCGCCATGCTCGACCCTACAGCTGCCCGCGACCAGGCCGCCGCGCTCGTCCTACTCGCCTGCAAGAAGGGCGCCGACTCCGCCGACGCGGTCTATGTCGGCGAGCGCTCGCAAGGGGTTAGTGTCCGGCTCGGCGCGCTCGAGGACGTCCACCGCAGCGAGGGCGAAGAAGTCGGCCTGCGCGTGTTTATCGGAAAACGCAACGCGACCGTCGCCTCGTCGGACTTGTCGAAGGACGCGATCGATACGCTGGTGGAGCGAGTCCTGGCCATGGCCAGGGAGGCGCCGGAAGACCAATATGCCGGCCTGGCGCCCGAGGATCTGTTGTTCGGCGGCCAACCGGCCGATCTCGACCTCGATGATGGCGGCGACCCCGATCCCGCGGTCCTCAGGGAGCGGGCGCTGGCGGCCGAAGAAGTCGCGCGGAGCGTCGACGGCATCACCAACTCGGGCGGCGCAGGGGCCTCCGCCTCCGCCTCGATTTTTGCAGTTGCCACCAGCCACGGTTTCTCCGGCGCTACCCGCGCCACCGGCTACAGCAATTCGGTCAGCGTGGTGGCGGGCGAGGGCGGCACCATGCAGCGCGACTATGCCTGGCATTCGGCCCGCCACCTGGTGGATCTCGAGGCGGCGGAGGCGATCGGCGCTCGCGCGGCCGAACGCGCCGTCGCCCGCCTCAATCCGGTCAGCATCAAGCCCGGCGTCATGCCGGTGCTGTTCGACCCTCGGGTTGCAACCACTTTGCTGGGCCATTTCGTCGCGGCGATCAGCGGCTCGGCCATCGCCCGCCAGGCGAGCTTCCTGCTCGATGCGCTAGAGACGCAGCTGTTCTCTAAAGGCGTTACAATCCACGACGATCCGCTCCGCAGGCGCGGCCTCAGGAGTCGCGCGTTTGACGGCGAAGGGTTGCCCGTCAAGCCGCTCGACCTGGTCAAGGACGGCGTGCTGACCAGCTGGCTGGCCGACAGCGCCGCGGCCCGGCAGCTCGGCATCCAGCCGACCGGCCATGCCGTTCGCGGCGTGTCGGGCTCGCCGGGCGCCGGTCCGGCCAATCTCCATATTTGCGCCGGAACGCGCAGTCGCGACGACATGATTGCCGGCATCAGGCAGGGCATCCTGGTCACCGAGCTGATCGGCCAAGGCGTCAATGGCGTGACCGGTGACTATTCGCGCGGCGCGGCCGGCTTCCTTATCACCGACGGTGAGATCGGCCCGGCTGTGGCCGAAATCACCATCGCCTCCAACCTGAAGCAGATGTTCGCCACGCTCGAACCCGCGACGGACCTGAGATTCCGCCGCGGGATCGACAGCCCGACGTTGCTGGTGCCGGAAATGACGGTGGCGAGCGCCTAGGGCGCCGGCTCAGTCGTGATGACCGCCCTTCGGTCCTTCGCCTATCGCCCAGAAGACATGGGTGAACTTCTTCCGGCCGCCGCCCAGGTCCTGGACATAGAGGTTCGGCCGTCCTCGGGCGTCGGTGCCGATCGCTCGGCCCCATTCGGCTGGGCTGTCACCGGCTTCTTCACTCAGGCCGGGCGCTGAGGCCGGCGGGCCTCCGACGGTCCGAATCCCGAAATTGGTCGCTGCAGCGCTGGAGGCGATGGTGTTTGAGCCGTCGAGATGCGCATAGATGGTCTGCAGCTGCTGAAAGTCATGCGAGTTCGGATGCTCGTTGCTCGGGCCATAGGCCCCGCCGCCGTCGGGATCGTTGGTATAATCCATGCAACTTCCGAGGTTGGGCGGGCCGAACGCCTCGTCCTGGTGCGCCAGGCCGAAGTCATGGGCGATTTCCTGGCACATCACCAGCCGGCGCCAGGCCGGCGTGTTGTACGTCGGCGTGTCGAAATAGCTGTCGTTGACCTTGGTCGTCGCCTTGGTGATGTGGTTGCCGGTAGCCCAGATGCTGGCCAGGCCCAGCCAGCCGCGCTGTCCGTAGGCCGCGCTGCAGGCCAGGATCTTGCCGGTGATCGCGGTGCATTTCTTGGGGTTGGTGCCTGTTCCGTCCCTCGTCAGGTTCAGCACCGAGGAGGCGGTCCAGTCAGCGATCGCTTCGTCGAGATACGGGTCCCACGTCGGGGAGACGGCATCCACCACCCGCAGCGTGAAGGGATTAGCGGTTCGTCCCCAATGGTAGCTGCCCCAACTGTGGCTGGCGAGCACCGGGCCCGCGACCAGGACCACGCTCGAAACCAGCGCGACACGCAACATTGTCTTGTTCATGATGTGCCCCTTGGCCGGTGACACCCCTCGCGCAAACCGGTTCCGGCCGTCGCCGGTCGCGCCCCGAGGTCGGCAAGCTCTGCCTCATTCACTTTCGAGTCAAGCCGTTGGCTTGTCAGGCTATTCTGCCGCGACCGGCGCCAGCCCATGGCGCAGGATCTCGATCTTCGGGCAACGGTCCATGACGACCTTCAGGCCGACGGCCTCGGCGCGGGCGGCAGCTTCCTCGTTGATGACGCCGATCTGCATCCAGACGGCCTTGGCACCAATTGCAATCGCCTGGTCGACCGCCTCGCCGGCAGCCGCCGGACGGCGGAAGATATCGACGATATCGATCGGCTCGCCGATCTGGGCCAGCTCGCGCCAGACATATTCGCCGTGGACGTGCTCGCCGGTGATCTGGGGATTGACCGGCAGGACTCGGTAGCCGTGGTCCTGCAGGAATTTCATGACGCTGTTGCTCGGCCGGTCGGGCCGGTCGGACGCCCCGACCAGCGCAATCGTGCGCGCATTGGTCAGAAGCTCACGAATATCCTCGTCGCGGGTCAGCGGCATTATTGCCTCCTCGCCGTCGATAATGCTTCACCCGCCGACTTTCTCCAGTTCGGCCAGCAAGCGTTGGGCAATCTCACGGAAGGCATCCGCCGCGGGGCCGTCCTCGGCCGCGGGCGGCCTGCCGGCATCGGATGCCTCGCGCAGGCTGAGCGATAGCGGCAACCGCCCAAGGAACGGCACGCCGAGCCTTTCGGCCCAGGCTTCCGCTCCGCCCTGGCCGAAGGGATCGCTGCTCTCCCCGCAGTGGGGGCAGACGTAGCCGGCCATATTCTCGATAATTCCGAGGACCGGCACGCTGGTCTTGCCGAACAGGTCGATGGCCCGCACCGCGTCGATCAGAGACAGATCCTGCGGGGTCGAGACGATGACCGCGCCCGCGGGGCGCGCCTTCTGCACCAGCGACAGCTGCACGTCGCCTGTTCCCGGCGGCAGGTCGACGAGGATGAGATCGGTCTCCGCCCAATCGCCCTCGACCAACTGGTTGAGCGCGCTCGACGCCATCGGGCCGCGCCACGCCAGAGCCGTGCCCGCCGAAACCAGCTGGCCGACCGACAGCAGCTTCACTCCCTGCGCCTCGACCGGGATCAATTTCTCCTTCTCGGCCTGCGGCTTTTCGGTCGTTCCGAACAGTGTCGGCTGCGACGGCCCGTAGATGTCGGCGTCGATCAGGCCGACCTTCTTGCCCATCCGCGCCAGGGCAATGGCCAGGTTTGCGCTGAGCGTCGATTTTCCGACCCCGCCCTTGCCGGAGCCGATCGCGACCAAGGTGCGGTGCGGCCTCGCTGCAGTTATCGCTATGCGCGCTTCTGCAACGCCGGGGACGGCCAATGCGGCGGCTTTCAACCTGGCCTCAAGTGCGGCCTGTTCCCTGGCGCCAAGGCCGCTGGCATCGGCGACGATGGTCGCGATGCCGTCGGTCAGTCGCCGCGAGCGAATCCGGCCTGCCTCGGGCAATTCGTCCAGCTCCGTCAGAATGTCTTCGCTGCTCATCGCCGCGCCCTTAGTCGCCTTTTCGACGGGCGGCACTGTTTTTTGGCCCAAGCCCCCCTATTATGGGGGTATGACGATTTTCTCCGGGTGGGGTGCGCGGGGACGCGCCCTCTTCAGCGACAACAAGGGCCCTTGGGGCGCGCCCCCAAGCGGTGGCAATGAGCCTGCTGGCGGCGACGAACCGGCCGGCGGGCCGTGGGGCGAGCCGCAGAAGCGCGGGCGCGGCGGCAGGGGAGACCCCGTGACGTCGCTCGATGAGTTCCTGCAGCGGAGCCGCAGCAGGTTCGGCGGCGGCGGGCCGGGTGGCGTTTTCAATTTCGGCGGCCGGCCGAGCGGATCGCTTTACATCTGGGCGGCCGTCGGGGTGGCCACCTTATGGCTGATCTTTACCTCGATGCACCTCATCGCTCCTGAAGAACAGGGCGTGGTGACGCGCTTCGGCCGTTACAGCCACACCTTGTCGCCGGGTATCAGCCTGACGCTGCCATCGCCGATCGACCGGGTACAGAAGGTCAATGTCGCCGAAATCAGGAATGAGGACATCGGCTCGGCGGCGGAAGAAACGCTGATGCTTACCGGCGACCAGAACCTGATCGACATTGCCTATCAGGTGCGCTGGAACATCCGCGATCCCGAGCAATATCTGTTCGAGCTGGCGGCACCACAGGAGACCATCCGCCAGGTGGCGGAAAGCGCCATGCGCCAGATCGTCTCACAGGTTGGCCTGCAGGACGCGATGGGCGTCCAGCGCAGCATTATCGAGACTCGCGTCCAGGAAGAAATGCAACAGACGCTCGATGCCTACCGCTCGGGGGTGGTGATCCAGGGCGTGGCGATCAGGCAGGCCGATCCCCCCGCCGCGGTCAACGAAGCCTTCAAGGAAGTTACTTCGGCCCAGCAGCAGGCCAAGACCGACGTCAACCGCGCCACCGCTTATGCACTGCAGCTCAGCCAGGTCGCGCAGGGCGAGGCCACGGCCTTCGACAAGGTCTATGAGCAATACCGGCTGGCTCCGGAGGTGACCCGCCGGCGCATGTATTATGAGACGATGGAACGCATCTTGCGCAATGTGGACAAGACGATTGTCGAAACTCCAGGGGTGACCCCCTACCTGCCGTTGAACCAGGTCCGGCCCGGCACGCAGCAGGGAGCAGCGCGATGATGGAAGCCATTCGCCGCCATCCGCTGATGACCGCCTTCGCGGTTCTCATCCTGCTGGTCGCGCTCCGCACGAGCGTGATCGTCGTCACCGAAACCAACCAGGCGGTGATTGCCAGGTTCGGCAAGCCCAACCGAATTCTCGGCGGGCAACAGGCGGGCATCAACTGGCGTCTGCCGTTCGCCGAGACGACGGTCTGGATCGACAAGCGGGTTCGCGATCTCGACATGGACAAGCAGCAGGTGCTGTCGACCGACCAGCGCCGGCTCGAGGTCGACGCTTTCGCTCGCTACCGGGTGGTGAATCCGCTGCAGATGTATCTTGCCGCGCGCTCGGTGGAGAATGTCGAGCAGGCGCTGAAGCCGATCCTTGGCTCACAGCTTCGCAATGAGCTGGGCAAGCGCCCGTTCGCCTCGCTGCTGTCGCCGGAGCGCGAGGGCGCGATGGAGAATATCCGGGCCGGCCTCAACCGCATCTCGCTCCAATATGGCGTCGAGATCGTCGACGTCCGCATCAAGAAGGCGGACTTGCCTAGCGGCACGCCGCTGGAAACGGCGTTCGAGAGCATGCGCACTGCTCGACAGCAGGAGGCTCGGTCAATCATCGCCGAGGGCCAGAAGCGGGCCCAGATTATCCGTGCCGAGGCGGACGCCCAGGCGGCGCGAATCTACGCCGCTGCCTTCGGCAAGGATCCGCAATTCTATGACTTCTACCGGGCGATGCAGTCCTATCAGACGACCTTCCTGCCCGACAGCCAGGGCAAGGAGGGCGCGCAAACCAGCATCATCCTGTCGCCAGACAATGAGTATCTGAAGGAATTTACTGGACGATAGGAGCCAGCACCGTTCAATTCGCGTTCATGCGCTTGACCTAGCGTCGCTGCGTGCATCGCGAAGCCAAGCGAGGAAGAGTAATGAAGTTGACGAAGGAGTTTCGGCCCGTGCGTTACGCCTATGGGGTCGCCATGGCCCTGCTTTTGGGGGGTACCGCTTTTTCAGTGGCAACCGGCCAGGCCGGTGCCCAGGTGGCGCAGAATGCGCCATCGACCATCGTCCCGCGGGCCGGCGCGCCCAACTCATTCGCCGAGCTGGCGGCCCGGCTTGCGCCGGCAGTGGTCAACATCTCGACCAAGCAGCGAGTGCCGGTTCGGCGCCAGGTCGATCCGTTCGAGGAATTTTTCCGCCGGTTCGGCGGTCAGGTCCCCGAAGGGCCGGGGCAGGGCCAAGGCCAGGAGAGCCCGGCGACCCGCGAGGCCGGCTCGCTCGGCTCCGGCTTCATCATTTCGCCCGATGGCTACGTCGTCACCAACAACCATCTGATCCAGGGCGTCAACGGCTCCGGCACGGTTGACAGCGTGACCATCACACTGTCGGATCGCCGCGAGTTCCCGGCGCGGATCATCGGCCGCGACAGCGCTTCGGACCTGGCGTTGCTCAAGATCGAAGGCAGCAACCTGCCCTACGTCAACTGGGGCGATTCGAACCGCGCCCGGGTCGGCGACTGGGTGGTAGCGATCGGCAACCCCTATGGCCTCGGCGGAACGGTCACGGCCGGAATCATCTCCGCGCTGCATCGCGGCATAACCGGCATCGGCGCTTACGATCGCTATATCCAGACCGATGCCAGCATCAACATGGGCAACTCGGGCGGGCCGATGTTCGACATGGCCGGCAATGTCATCGGCATCAATTCGGCGCTGATTTCGCCGACGGGCGCCAGCGTCGGCATCGGCCTCGCAATTCCGGCCGAGGCCGCCAAGCCGGTGATCGATGCGCTGCGCCGCGGCCAGCGGCCGCAGCGCGGATATCTGGGCGTCGGCCTCCAGCCGCTCGACGAGAATATTGCCGCGGCGCTCGGGCTGGCCAAGGACCGCGGCGAGCTGGTCCGCTCGGTCGTCCCCGGCGAGCCGGCGGCACGCGCCGGCCTCCAGCAGGGCGACGTGATCCTCAAGGTCGGCGGGCGTGAAGTGACGCCTGACGAAACGGTCAGCTACCTGATCGCCAACACCGCGGTCGGGGCCCGCGTTCCGCTCGACATCATCCGCGACGGGCGGCGCATGACATTGCCCGTGCAAGTCGGTCAGCGGCCGACCGACGAAGAACTTGCCCGCCAGGCCGGCGGCCCACAGGATCGGGATCAGGCACTGGGCGAGGAAGCCCCGGTCGCGCCGGGGACCGCATTGGGCCTTTCGTTGCAGTCCTTGAATCCTCAAATCGGCCGCGCGCTCAACCTGCCTGAGAATGTCCAAGGGGTAGTGGTCACCTCCGTCGCTTCAGGCAGCGACGCATCGGAAAAGGGGATTCGCCGGGGCGACGTGATCCTCTCGGTCAATCGACAGCCGGTGACGACTCCCGCTCAGGTGCTGGCCGCGGTCGAAGCGGCGCGCCGCGCCGGCCGCAGCAGCGTCTTGCTCCTAATTAAGAGAGGCAATTTTCCGGAGCAATTTTTTGGGATTGATATTTAGATTGAAGATTGTGGCCGACTGTACTGAACAGTCGGCCACCGCAACATTAACGATCCGCACCGGAATGTGAAACTGCAATTTTTCTCGGTTCGGCGTGCATCGAGGGCCGACTATTGAGCCTGTCTTGGGCCTGTGCAGAAGCTATAACGGACATTCTAGCGCAGGATTGTTTCACGTTTGCAATTGAATCAACGACCGTATTGGGAGCGGCAGTCCAGCAACTGCAACGTTGAAGAATTTCATCATACCAGCAACCGTTTGCGGGGTCGCAGAATGGCATTTGTGACGGCGTTGTTACTAGACTCAACCCGATGAATGCGCCGAGAATAACCAGCGGCATACGTGCCTCCATAACGTAGCAAGGCGATTCGGCACGAAATGCATACGACAAGTTGGTGATTTGGAGAACGCCGTATCAGAGTGTGTTTGCTGCATAAGCGGCGACAGCTCCCGAGGCCTTCGTCGGGGTTGATATTTCGGGACGCTAACGACTCGTCTTGTTGCCGGCACTCCTTCGGCCTAGGCTGATTCGCCCTAGGCCGAAGGAATGATTGCGACCCGATGGCGACCCAATCCCTGACCAGCATCTTCATCGGCGCTGGCGCCGGCGGCGCCAGGCCGCAGCAGCTGGAATTGAAGCGCGCCAATCGTCACGGGCTGATTGCCGGCGCAACCGGCACCGGCAAGACCGTCACTCTCCAGGGCATCATCGAAGGGCTGTCGGAGGTCGGCGTGCCGACCTTCGTGGCCGATGTGAAGGGCGACCTTGCCGGCCTCGCCATGCCGGGAGCCGCCACCGCCAAGCCGCATGAGGCATTTGCTGCCCGCGCGGCCGAGATCGGCTACTCGGACTGGTCCTACGCGCCCTGTTCGGTCCAATTCTGGGACTTGTTCGGCGAGCAGGGACACTCGATCCGGACCACCGTCAGCGAAATGGGACCGCTGCTGCTGGGGCGGCTGATGAGCCTCAACGAGGTGCAGGAAGGCGTGCTCAACATCGCCTTCCATGTCGCCGACAAGGAGGGGCTGATGCTCCTCGACCTCGACGACCTTCAGGCGATGCTGGTCAACATCGGCGAACGCGCCGACGAGCTGACGCTCGAATATGGCAATGTGTCGAAGACCAGCATCGGTGCGATCCAGCGCTCGCTGCTTCAGCTCCGAGCGCAGGGCGCTGACCATTTCTTCGGCGAGCCGGCGCTTGACCTCGAAGATTTCCTCAAGCTCGACGAAGCCGGCAAGGGCATCGTCAACATCCTCGCCGCCGACAAGCTGATGGCCAGCCCGCGGCTCTATTCGACCTTCCTGCTGTGGCTGCTTAGCGAGCTGTTCGAGCTGCTTCCCGAGGTCGGCGATCCGGACAAGCCCAAGCTCGCCTTCTTCTTCGACGAAGCCCATCTGCTGTTCGACGATGCGCCGCCCGCGCTCCAGGAAAAGGTCGAGCAGGTGGTTCGGCTGATCCGGTCCAAGGCGGTCGGCGTCTATTTCATCACCCAGAACCCGATCGACATCCCTGACAAGGTCGCTGGCCAGCTCGGCAACCGCGTGCAGCACAAGCTCAACGCCTTCACGCCCCGGGATCAGCAGGCGGTGAAGTCGGCCGCCGAAACTTTCCGCCCCAATCCGGAAATCGACGTCACCAGCGCGATTACCGAACTCAAGATCGGCGAGGCGCTGGTGTCGCTGCTGCTGCCCGACGGCTCGCCGTCCCCGGTCGAACGCACCCTGATCAAGCCGCCGCGGTCGCGGGTCGGCCCGCTGACCGCGCAGGAACGGGCGATCCTCATCCAGACTGACGCGATCGGAGCCAAATATGACGCGCTGCTCGACCGCGACAGCGCCGAGGAGATTCTGAAAGCCAAAGGCGACGAGGCGGCCGCTGCGGCCGCTGCTGTCGCCGCGCAGAATGAGGCCGACAAGGCGGCCGCCGAGGCTGCGCGCCAGCAGGCCATAGCCGAGAAAGAGGCCGCTCGTCAGCGGGCGGCGGCCGAGAAGGAAGCCATCCGTCAACAGCGGGAGGCTGAGCGCGAAGCGGACCGACTGAGGCGCGAACAGGAACGGGAGGCGGCGCGGCAGGCTCGCGAGGCCGCCAAGCCGAGCATGGCCGACAAGATGCTGCAGTCGGCTGGCCGCTCGATCGCCTCCTCGGTCGGTCGCCAGCTTGGCAATTCGTTGCTGCGCGGGATTTTCGGAGGGCTGCTCCGTGGCCGCTGATACGCCCTGCATGGATGTCCGTGACCTCGAGCGCGACTGGCGCGACGCGCTGATCGCCAAGGACGAGGAAGGAATACGCCGGCTGATCCACCCGCAATTCAAGCTGGTCGGAATCCGCTCCACGGGCTCGGTGGCCGTCGACCTCGAGCAATGGATCGAGGCCCTGAAGCGGATGGACATCGCCAGCCTTGAGGTGCGCGTCACCGAATGCGTGGCGCTCGAAAATACGATTGTCGCCACCGTCGATGCGCAGTGGAAGGTACGTTACCTCGGTCAGCTGATCGATGAGCGCGTGCTCCTGACCGATGTCTGGGTGCGTGTAGGCGATGGCTGGCAGGTCCTTCGCCGCCACAGCTCACCTGTCCCAGCAGGGGTCAAAATCGGCTGACATTTTATTGTCACGGTTGATTTTCTGCAGGGATAGGTCATTCTTCTCAAACGTTAATATGCTCCGTGGAGGGACGGGTATGTTTACGTTTGTCCTGGCGCTTGCACTGGCGGCGCCGAATCCATCGTCGATCGACGCGCCCCGGCGTGCCTTTGCGACCTGTCTCAAGTCCTTTGAATCGAACCAGCTGAAGGCCAAGGTCGATGCCGCTGCATATTCGACGGCCGTCAAGGCGGCTTGCGCCAGCGAGGCGCAGGCATTGGCCGACGCGCTGATCAGATATGACGTGGCCATGGGCACCAAGCGGGCCTCGGCCCAGGCGAATGCGCAGCGCGACGTCGATGATTATCGGCTGACCAGCGAGGAGCGCTACCGCGATACTATGACACCGCAGTAGCGCGTTGAGCAGTAGCCGATCGGCGGCTAGGCTGCCGCGATGGAGCATTTCTCCGAATGGATCAGCGCGGCCGATGCGGGCCGCGACGGGCTGCTGGCGCTTCGCCGGGCGATTCACATCGAGCCCGAGCTGGGCCTCGATTGCCCTCGCACCCGCGCCAAGCTTAAAGACGCTCTCGCCGACCTTCCGCTGACCATCCGCCATAGTGACAGGACCAGCGGCCTGGTCGCCGTGCTCGAAGGCGCGAAACCGGGTCGAACCGTGCTGCTGCGCGGCGACATGGACGCACTGCCGATCCAGGAGGCGACAGGCCTGGACTTTGCCAGCCGCGAGGCCGGAAAGATGCACGCCTGTGGCCATGACAGCCACTCGGCCATGCTGGCCGCCGCCGCCCGGATCTTGTGCGGCAAACAAGCCGAGCTGGCGGGCCGGATCCTGTTCATGTTCCAGCCGGGCGAGGAGGGGCACCACGGCGCCCGGATCATGCTGGAGGAAGGGCTGCTCGGCGACCCTCTGCCTGACTCCGCCTTTGCCCTGCACATCTGGCCGACGCTGCCACATGGTGCCGTCGCCTGCCGCCCCGGAGCAATGCTGGCTTCCACCGACACTCTGAAGGCGCGGATCGTCGGCAAGGGCGGCCATGCGGCGATGCCGCACGACGCGATCGACCCGGTGCCGGTCGCAGCGGAAGTGGTTCTGGCGCTGCAGTCGGAAGTCGCGCGCAGGACCCCGGTCACCGATCCCATCGTCCTGTCGATCAGCTCGATCCACGCCGGGACGACCCACAATGTCCTGCCCGACGCTGTCGAACTGCTGGGCACGCTGCGCGCCCTGTCCGCCGAGGGAAGGGCGCGGGGCCGCGCCGCATTCGAGCGGATCTGCACCCACGTCGCCGCCGCCCATGGCTGCCTCGCCGAGGTGGAGATCGAGACCGGCTATCCCCCCACCGTGAATGATCCTCGGGCGGTGGAATTGATCCGCGACATCGCCGGCGACGATTTCCAGCTATTGCCGGCTTCCAACATGGGCGGGGAGGACTTCTCCTATGTGCTGGAGCAGGTGCCGGGCGCCATGGCGTTCCTCGGCGTCGCGCCCGCCGGCGAGGATGCCAAGGGCCGCGCGCCATTGCACAATCCGATGATGACGATCGATGAAAGCGTGCTGCCCAAGGGCGTCGCGCTGCACTGCGCCTTCGCCACACGCTTCCTGGAAAGAGGTTGGGAATGATCTTAGCTGCATTGCTGCTCGCCATGGCCGACGCGACGGCTCCGACCGGCTTCTACATGGCCAACCAGATGGAGGTTGGGGCGGCGCTCCAGCTCGATGACGACGGCAAATTCCAGTATCAGCTCGACTATGGCGCGGTGTCCGAGGCGGCAGAGGGCAGTTGGTCGTCGGACGGAACTTCGGTCTATCTGACCGCGACGCGGATGGAGGGCGCGTTCAAGACGCACAACTTCAACCGCGAGCCGCTCAAAATCGATGGTGACCGGCTGCTGCTCAATCGTTACGACACCGTCATTCGTTTCGAGCGGGAAGATCTGCCGACCCCCGCCGACAGGAAATCTGGGGAGCTTCAGAATGGCGACAGTGGCCGCACCGACGACCAGCATTAGGGAACTCACGCTCCGGGGGGTCATCCTTGGAGCCATGATCACCGTCCTGTTCACAGCCGCGAACGTCTATCTGGGTCTCAGGATCGGCATCACCTTCGCCACCTCCATCCCGGCGGCGGTCATCTCCATGGCCGTGCTGCGCTTCTTCCAGGGCGCGACGATCCAGGAAAATAATATCGTCCAGACCATCGCCTCGGCGGCGGGGACGCTGTCGGCGATCATTTTCGTCCTGCCCGGCCTGGTGATGGTCGGCTGGTGGACCGGCTTCCCCTTCTGGCTGTCGGTCGCGGTGATCGCCATCGGCGGCATTTTGGGCGTGATGTATTCGGTTCCGCTCCGGCGCGCCTTGGTGACCGGCTCCGACCTGCCCTATCCCGAAGGCGTCGCCGCGGCGGAGGTGTTGAAGGTCGGCGCGGGTGTCGGCGGCGTCGAGGAGAATCAGCGCGGGCTGGCGGCGATCGTGATGAGCTCGCTGGTCTCGGCCGGCTATGCCATTCTCGCCCAGACGCGGCTGGTCGCGGCCGACGTTGCCACGACCTTCAAGTTCGGCGCCGGCGCCACCACCATGTCGACCGGCATGTCGATGGCCCTGATCGGTGTCGGGCATCTGGTCGGGCTGGGCGTCGGCATCGCCATGCTGATCGGCATGATCGTCAGCTGGTTCGTGCTGGTGCCATGGCAGACCGGCCTGGCCGGCGCGGCATCGGTCGTCGACCACGCTACCCTCGAAACGCTGGTCGGCGACACCTTCCGCCAGAAGGTGCGGTTCATCGGCGCCGGCACCATCGGCGTCGCCGCCATTTGGACCCTGGTCAAGATCATCGGCCCGATCATCAAGGGCATCATGTCGGCCATCGCCGCCAACCGCGCCCGCCGCGCCGGGCAGGGCGAAGGCCTGCCGCTTACCGAGCGCGACCTGCCGATCACGATCGTCGCCGGCACGATCATCGCCTCGATGGTGCCGATCTGGCTGCTGCTCGCCGCCTTCGGCCAGTCCGGCCCGATCGCCGATGCCACCGGCAGCACGCTCACGGTAACGATCGTCTACATCCTGTTCGCCGGCGTCGTGATCGCCGCCGTGTGCGGCTACATGGCGGGCCTGATCGGCGCGTCGAACAGCCCGATCTCGGGCGTCGGCATCCTTGCCGTGCTTGGAATCTCGCTGATCCTCGCCGCCATGTTCCCGGCGGTCGACGCCACCGCGACCCAAAGCCTCGTAGCCTTCGCGCTGTTCGTCACGGCGATCGTGTTCGGCATCGCCACCATCTCCAACGATAATCTCCAAGACCTGAAGACCGGCCAACTGGTTGCAGCGACGCCATGGCGGCAGCAGGTGGCGCTGGTGCTCGGCGTGTTGTTCGGCGCGGTCGTGATTCCGCCGATCCTCGAGATTCTGAATACGGTTTTCACCTTCCAAGGCGCGCCCAATGAAAGGCCAGGAGCTCTGCCGGCGCCGCAGGCTGCGCTCATCTCCTCGATCGCCCAGGGCGTACTGGGCGGGGACCTGGACTGGAACTTGATCGGCCTCGGCGCAGCGATCGGCGTCGCCGCTTGCGCCGTCGATGAGGCGCTCCGCGCAACCAAGCGCGGCATCCTGCCGCCGCTCGCTGTCGGCATGGGTATATATCTGCCGATGACCCTGACGCTGCTGATTCCGGTCGGTGCGCTCATCGGCCACATCTATGATCGCTGGGCCAGGACTGCCGCCAATCCTGCGTTCGCCGAGCGGCTTGGTGTGCTCATGGCGACAGGCTTGATCGTAGGAGAAAGCCTATTCGGCGTGGCCTTCGCGGCAATCGTCTATGGTGCCGAGCGAGCCGGAGTAGAGGAAGCTGCCGGTGTCCTAGCTCTGGTCGAGGAGTTCGACCTGGCCATGCCGCTCGGTATCCTCGTCTTCGCCGGCGCCATCTTCTGGCTCTACACCAAGACCCGCCGCGAAGCGGGCAGGGCGCTAACCGCGTAGGACCTGGCGGCGCAGTTCGTCTGGGGGCAGGGGCAGCGCTCCTGCCTCCGCCTTGCGGATCAGCTCGACCACCTTGCGGTTTACCGGCGCGTCGACACCGACCCGCTCGGCCAGCCGCACGAGCTCGCCGTTGATATAGTCGATCTCCGTCTTGCGCCCGGCCGCAAGGTCGTCGGCCATCGAGGAGCGCGCCTTGGCGTCGATCTTCCAGGCCTTCATGAACAGGTTGCGGAACAGCCAGTCGGGCGAACCGATTGCCCACGGCAACAGCCGCGGCCCGACCGCTCCGACTTTGGCCGGCTTGATCCCCGCCTTGTCGAGCAGCGCCCGCCCCTCGCGCATCGAGGCGGCGAACACCCGCCGATAGTCTCGCTCGCGCAGCTCCTCGAGCAGGGTCCTGCCCGACAGCGCGCTGACCGCATTGTTGAGGTTGATCAGCAGCTTGCCCCAGGCGATGCCGAGCATGTCATCGGAGAGTTTTAGCGCGGCGGGCGATCGACCGATCTTGTCCGCCAGCGCCCGTGTCTCGGGACGGTCGTCCGCAAAAAGATCGCCCGCCACGCCCTTGTGGAAACGGCCGTCGCCCAGATAGGCGACATTGTAGGGCACCATGCCGCGAACGACGGCGAAGCTATCTCCGAGCTCGCGCTCGAGAACCTCGACATTGCTGATGCCGTTCTGGAAGCTGATGACAGTTGAGCCAGCGCGGCCATGATCGCGGACCTGCCTCGCGGCTTCGGCGGTGGCCGCGCTCTTGACGGTGAGCGCGATGATGTCGGCCTCGGCCAGCGCCCGGGGACCGACCTCATAATCGATCTCGTCAGGCGACAGGCTGGCGCGCCAGCCGCTGTAGTCGCTCAGCGTCAGTCCCTGCTCCGCCAGCGCACGGCCGATCCGCTCACGCCCGATGAAGCTGACGTCGAGGCCGGCCACCTGCCAGCAGCCGCCGACGAAGCAGCCGATCGACCCAGCGCCGAGGACGGCAACTTTGGTCAGCCGCGGCCCCGATAGGCGCTGACACCTTGGTCGGGCAGCCACAAGCCGGCGGGCGGTTCGCCCGATTGCCAGAAGACGTCGATCGGCATTCCGCCGCGCGGGTACCAATAGCCGCCGATCCTCAGCCACTGCGGCTTCATTTCCTCGAACAGCCGCTGGCCGATTCCGACCGTCACATCCTCATGGAACCCGCAATGGTTGCGGAAGCTGCCGAGGAACAGCTTGAGGCTCTTGGATTCGACGATCGTCTCGCCCGGCGCATAGTCGATCACCAGATGCGCGAAATCGGGCTGGCCGGTGACGGGGCAGAGCGACGTGAACTCCGGCGCGGCGAAGCGCACCAGATAGAGGGCGCCTGGCCGCGGGTTGGGGACATAGTCGAGCTCCGCCTCTTCCGGCGAAGCGGGCAGGGCGCTGGCCTGGCCCAAATGCTTTGGAGTAGTGGACATCGCGCGCTCTTACGCGCTGGCGGCGCATTCCGGCAACGCCCAGTCGATTGGTTCCAGCCCGCGCGCTTCCAGGAAGGCGTTGGCCTTCGAGAAATGGCGGCAGCCGAGGAAGCCGCTGTGCGCCGACAATGGCGAGGGATGCGGCGCCTTCAGCACCAGGTGGCGCGACGTATCGACGAAGCTCGCCTTCTTCTGCGCATAGCTGCCCCACAACATGAACACGACCGGCTCTGGCTTGGCGTTGACCAGCCGAATGACCGCGTCCGTGAACCTCTCCCAGCCGCGGTCGCGGTGCGAGGCGGCGAAGCCCAGCTCGACCGTCAGAACGCTGTTCAGCAGCAGCACGCCCTGCCGCGCCCAATGCTCGAGGAAACCATGGGCCGGCCGCGGAATGCCGAGGTCGCTCTCCAGCTCCTTGTAGATGTTGACCAGGCTCGGCGGCGGGCGGACGCCGTTCGGCACCGACAAGCATAGCCCATGTGCCTGCCCCGGCCCGTGATAGGGATCCTGGCCGAGAATCACGACCTTGACCTTGTCGAGCGGCGTCAGGTCGAGCGCCCGGAACCAGTTGCAGCCGGCCGGGAAGATGCGCTTCCCCGCCTCGCGCTCGGCGAGGAGAAACTGTTTCAGCTCGGCCATATAGGGCTGGCCGAATTCATTGCGCAGCGGCTCCAGCCAGCCCGGGTGCAATTTTATCTCAGCGCTCATCCTCTCGTCATTGCGAGGGCCGAAGGCCCGTGGCAATCCAGCAAATTGAACTGGATTGCTTCGCTGCGCTCGCAATGACGGGAAAGCACCATGGACACGCTCGTTTCTACCCATTGGCTGGCAAACAATCTCAATCAGCCGGACATTGCCGTCGTCGACTCCAGCGCCTTCCTGCCGACCGACGGCCGCGATCCACAGGCCGAATTCGTCGAAGCTCATATCCCCGGCGCCCGCTTCCTCGACATCAACCAGGTCGCCGACCGCTCCAACCCGGCGCCGCACATGCTGCCCTCGGCTACCGACTTCGGCCAGGCGATGGGCGAGCTTGGAGTTGGCCGCGACGACCGCATCATCGTCTACGACAACAGTCCGCTGAGGACTGCCGCACGCGGCTGGTTCATGTTCCGCCATTTCGGCGCGGAGCGGGTGGCGATCCTCGACGGCGGCTTCCGGAAGTGGCGCAGCGAAGGCCGCCCGGTCGAAAGCGGTGAAGCCCGCCCCCGCCAGGCCCGCTTCGACGCCCAAGCCCGCAACGGCGAGGTGGTGACCAAGGAAGCTATCCTTGCCGGGCCCGGCGAACCGATCCTCGACGCGCGTGGAAAGGCCCGGTTCGAGGGCACCGAGCCCGACCCCAGGCCCAATGTCGCCGCCGGCCATATCCCCGGCGCCAGGAACTTGCCTTTTGCCTCGCTCTATCGTGAGGACGGGACGTTGAGGTCCGAAGAAGAGCTTCGCGCCGCCTTCGAGCAATTGCGCATCGACCCACAGTCGCCGTTCATCGCCAGCTGCGGCTCGGGCGTCACCGCCAATTCGCTGATCTTCGCCGCGCATCGCCTCGGCGGGCGGCATGGCCGGCTGTACGACGGAAGCTGGAGCGAATGGGGCGCTGATCCGGCTACGCCGAAAGCGAAGGGGCCGGCCTAGAGACTGAACAGCAGGTCGATGCCCTCGACGCCGGCCTTCAGATCGCGCTTCAGCCGCTCGAGCGCCTGGGGATGCGGCTCCTTGCCGGCCTCGTGAAGCGCGGCAAGCGCTTCGAGCCCGGCCGCGGCAGCGGCAGCGGCCCGTGCCGAACGCGCGTCATAAACCCGCTGCTTGGCCGCCGAAGCTCCAGGCCAGGCGGCCGCCAGCTTGGCCTCGGCCATGCTGTCCGACGGCGCTTCACCCGCAAACTGCTCGACGCAGGCCAGCGCCTGGCGGATCGATGCCAGCCGCGCGACCGCCTCGGCATATGGGCCAGGCAGCTCCGACGCCGCTTCGGCCGATTCGGGGATGAAATGAATCATGCCGTCCCATTTGCCATAGGGCGGTGAATCATTAGTAAATCAGCAGTCCGAAACGGCTTCGTAACGGCCAATAATGCCTAAGGAAGCCTAGGCTGCCTCTGCCGGTTCGATGTCGCGCAGGATCCAGCCGCGCTGCGGGATCGTCTCGATGAACTCCGCCCCGCCCGAAGCCGAACGCAGCTTCTTCCTGAGCTTGGAAATGAACACGTCGATGATCTTCGGCTGCGGCTGGTCGTCGGCCCGGCGATAGAGATGCTTGAGCAGCATCTGCCGCGTGACGACATTGTTGCGGGCGAAGGCCAGCAGTTCCAGCACGCGATACTCCATCTCGGTGATGCCGATCGGGTGCCCGTCGATGCGGATCAGGCGCTGCACCGGGTCGACCGCCAGGCGGCCGCCGCACAGCGTCTCGGGCAGCTCGCTTCCGCTAGCCTTGAGGCTGGCGAGCAGGCGCGAGGCCGCTTCCTCATTTTCCTCCGGCGACAGGCTGACCGGTGATCCGATCAGCAGCTGCTGGATTTCGGCCAGCGCCGTATGCGCTT
Organism: Pseudomonadota bacterium; assembly: GCA_030773115.1. GTDB lineage: Bacteria > Pseudomonadota > Alphaproteobacteria > Sphingomonadales > Sphingomonadaceae > Sphingomicrobium. The sequence continues at coordinate 11,193 of JALYNQ010000029.1, read as the reverse complement.
CCTCGACCAGCCGGCTGCCTTCCTCGAAGCGCCGGCGCGAGCGGTCGAGCATTGCCTCGACCTCGACCAGGCGGGCGGACAAATTTTCCGAAGCCATATTCCCCCTTCCCGTTGCCGGTTACTGCTGCGGCACTTGCGCGGTGGCCAGCTCGCTGTCGGCGGGCGGGGCGGCAAGGATTGACTGGGTCGCCTGACCCTTGTCGACGACGCGCGTGTCCGGATCGCCGGCGGTCGAGCGGATGCCGAGCGCGGCGCGGTCGCGACCGGCCCTCTCCAGCATCGACGTCTCGGTCGAGCTGCGCGGTGCCGGGCCGCCGAACAGGGCCTCGATCGCCTGGGTCTGCGCGTCCTGCGCGGAGATGCTGACGGTGCCGGCGACCGGCGGGGTCAGCGAATAGTCGGGCGGGATGACCAGCGGCGCGTTGCGGGCGACGGCGAACTCGTCGAGCGATTTCTGCTTCGGCCCGAAGGCGCCGCAGCCGCTGAGCAGGATCGCGGGGGCGATGAGGAGGAAAGCCTTACGCATGTTCATTCATTCCTTCAGGCGCCTTCTCACGGACAAAGAAAGCGCGGAGCAGCAAGATTACCACGCCGATGCTAATCGCGGCATCGCCGACATTAAAGACATAAAAGGGCCTGAACGTGCCGAAATGCAGGTCCAGGAAGTCGAAAACATAGCCGAACTGGATCCGGTCGACGATATTGCCGAGCGCGCCGCCCAATACCAGCGCTAATGCGAGCTGGTCGCCGCGCGCCTCTTCCTTGCGGATCCACCAGGCGACGCCGATCGCGATCGCGGCCGTCACGGCGACCAACAGCCAGCGCTGCGTGTCGTTCTGCGCCTGGGCGAGGCCGAGGCTGATGCCGTAATTATGCACGCGGGTCAGGTCGAAGATCGGCAGCAGGTCGATGTGCTGCCCTTCCAGCTGGAGGCCGAGCGGGCCGGCGGCGAACCACTTCGACACCTGGTCGGCAACGAAGATGAGGGCGGCGAAGATGTAGGCTTGAGCCCGGCTGGTCATGTATTCCCCCCGCCGTCACCCTGAGTTCCGGATTGGCGGACTGCCCCCGGCAGCCCGTCACCCTGAACTTGTTTCAGGGTCCATTCCTCCACCGGCACCGCGGTCGCCAGGATGGATGCTGAAACAAGTTCGGCATGACGGAAGTAGCGAAGCCTACCCATTCACAACGTCCTCACAGCGGTTGCACAGATCGCCGTCCGCCTTCACCTCCGGCAGAAGCCGCCAGCATCGCCCGCATTTGTGCTTGTCGGTCTTGGCCACCACAAGCTCATCGCCGCGCTTGACTGACGAGACGATGAACAGCTCGGCGAGCAGGGCGGGGTCGGCGTCGCTGGCGACGGTCACTTCCGCTTCGAGGCTGGAGCCGATGACCTTCTCGCGCCGCAGCGGCTCGATTGCCTCGGTCACCGCCTCACGCGCTTTCCGAAGCACCGCCCACTTGGCCTCCAGTTCTGGGTCTTCACGCCACTCCGTGTCGATCAGCGGCCATTCCAGCAGATGCACGCTTTCCGCGTCAGGATAGCGCGTGCCCCACACCTCCTCGCTGGTGAACACCAGCACCGGCGCTGCCCAGCGGACCAGCGCGTGGAACAATATGTCGAGCACCGTCCGATAGGCACGCCGCTTCGGGTCCGACGGCGCGTCGCAGTAGAGGCAGTCCTTGCGGATATCGAAGAAGAAGGCCGACAAATCCTCGTTGCAGAAATCGGTCAGCGCCCGGACATAATCGTTGAAGTCATAGTCGGCGACCGCCTTGCGCAGCCGCGCGTCGAGCTCGGCCGTCAGCGCCAGCATGTAGCGCTCCAGCTCCGGCATCTCGGCGACCGCGATCCGCTCCTCCTCGCTGAACCCGTCGAGCGCACCGAGCAGGTAACGGAAGCTGTTGCGCAGCTTGCGATACTGGTCGCCGACGCCAGCGAGGATTTCCTTGCCGATGCGGTGGTCCTCGGTGAAGTCGACCGACAGCGCCCACAGTCGCAGGATATCCGCGCCATAATCGCGCATCAGGTCGAGCGGGCTGATCGTGTTGCCCAGGCTCTTGGACATTTTCATGCCCTTCGAATCCATGGTGAAGCCGTGGGTCAGCACCGCATCATAGGGCGCCCGGCCCCGCGTGCCGCAGCTCTGCAGCAGCGACGACTGGAACCAGCCGCGATGCTGGTCACTGCCTTCGAGATAGAGGTCGGCCGGCCAGCGCTGCTCGGGCCAATGGCCGCTTTCCAGGGTGAACACATGGGTGCAGCCGCTGTCGAACCAGACGTCGAGGATGTCGGTCACGCGCTCATAATCGGCCGCGTTGTATGCGTCGCCGAGATATTCCTGCGCCCGTTCATCGTCCCAGGCGTCTACGCCTTCCGCCTTGATCGCGGCGACGATCCGCTGATTGACCTCATGGTCGACCAGCAGCTGGCCCGTCTTCCGCTCGACGAACACCGCGATCGGCACGCCCCAGGCGCGCTGGCGGCTCAGTACCCAGTCCGGCCGCCCCTCGACCATCGACCCGATCCGGTTGCGGCCCTTTTCCGGGACGAAGCGGGTTTCGGCGATGGCCTGCATGGCGAGGGAGCGGAGGGTGTCTTGCCCCTCTCCCCTTGAGGGAGAGGGAGGAGCCGCGTCAGCGGCGGAGGGTGAGGGGCCAGCCGCGTCTGCGGCTGAAAGAATCTTTGCTGGCCCCCTCACCCCGCTCGCCTGCGGCGAGTCGCCCTCTCCCTCAAGGGGAGAGGGGTTTAGCGGCGCTCCCCCCTCATTCTCCCACCGCATCTCCGCCCGAGTCTTCGGGTGATGCACGCCCAGCGGCCGGTCCATCGCCACGAACCATTGCGGGGTGCAGCGGTAGATGACCTTGGCCTTGGACCGCCAGCTGTGCGGATAGCTGTGCTGGTAATCGAACGAGGCGGCGAGCAGCGCATCGGCTTCGCGCAGGTCGCTGCAGATCGGCCCGTCGGGCGCGTTGAACTTGGGGTTGATGACCGACCCCTGGCCGCCGAGCCACAGCCAGTCCTCGCGATATTTGCCGTCGCCCTCGACCGCGAACACCGGGTCGATGCCGTTGGCCTTGCACAGCTCGAAATCATCCTCGCCATGGTCGGGCGACATATGGACCAGGCCGGTGCCGCTGTCGGTGGTGACGAAGTCGCCGGGCAGGAAGGGGCGGGGCCTGGCGAAAAAGCCGCCGAGATGGTGCATCGGGTGGCGGGCAATCGTGCCGGCAAGGTCGGAGCCCTTCCATTGTCCAATCACCCAGAAGTCTACTTGGGCCTGATCGGCATCTGTGACTCGCTGAAGAAAGGTTTCGACGAGATCAGCTGCGACTAGGAAGGAATCGTTTTCGCCACTCGCAGTCCGTGTCACATTGATAATCGAATAAGTAACATCAGGACCGTAAGCGATCGCTTGATTGACGGGGATTGTCCAGGGCGTGGTCGTCCAGACGACAGCCTTCAGCCCCTTCACTGATTCAAGTGGTGACTCCACGATCTCGAACGCCACGTCGATCTGGGTCGACGTGATATCCTCATATTCGATCTCGGCCTCGGCCAGCGCGGTCTTTTCGACCGGGGACCACATCACCGGCTTGGCGCCGCGATAGAGCTGGCCGCTTTCGGCGAACTTCATCAACTCGGAGACGATCGTCCCTTCCGCCTCGAAGTTCATGGTGAGATAAGGCTTGTCCCAGTCGCCGCCGATGCCGAGCCGCTTCAGCTGCTCGCGCTGGGTGTCGACCCAATGCTGGGCATAGGCGCGGCATTCGGCGCGGAACTCCTTGACCGGCACCTCGTCCTTGTTGAGCTTCTTCTTTCGATACTGCTCCTCGACCTTCCACTCGATCGGCAGGCCGTGGCAATCCCACCCCGGCACATAGGGCGCATCCTTGCCCAGCAAAGTCTGGGTGCGGACCACCATGTCCTTCAGGATGTGGTTGAGCGCGTGGCCGATATGGATGTCGCCATTGGCGTAGGGCGGGCCGTCGTGGAGGATGAACTTCTCGCGCCCGGCGCGATGGGCGCGGATCTGCCCATAGAGGTCGCCGTCCTGCCATTTGGCGAGAATCAGCGGCTCCTTCTGCGGCAGGCCGGCCTTCATCGGAAAGTCGGTCCGGGGCAGGAAGACGGTGGAGCGATAATCGGCTTTGTCAGGCGCGTCGGACATTGGCGGCGGCTCTAATGGTTAGTCAGCGGATTGCAACCTGAAGCCCTCCCCCTGGATGGGGGAGGGTTGGGTGGGGGTGGGGGTGGAGCTGCCGCGACCTTTTCGGAGGCATCACCCCACCCCAACCCCTCCCCATCAAGGGGAGGGGCTAGAGGAGCTACTCCATCCCCTCCCGCCTTCTCCTCAACCCTGCCTCCGCGGCTTCGATCTGCGCCTGGCTGCGGAAGTCGCGGCTGGGGCGCAGCGCCGGGCCGACTGTCCAGATATCCTCGACCCAGACATAGCCGCTGAAGCTCGACGGGATCTCGCCGAGCTGCTCGGGCAGGGTCAGGCCATCACCGGCACGGCTGCCACGCGGCCCGATCACCACCACCTTTGCGCCGACGCTCTCCATCCGCTGGATCAGCCGGTTGGGCCAGCCCCAGAAGGCCCATTGGTAGTTTAGCGGCACCATCAATATGCCGTTGCGACAGCTGGCCGGGACGATGCTGGTCCAACCATAGAGTGCATAATCCTTGGTGCAGGCCTTGGCGTCGTCCTTGGTCCAGGCCCAGGCCTTGGGGAAATGGGTGCGGATGCGATCGACCGGGCCCGAATGGCCATAGAAAGCGTCGCGCCGCTCGACCACATCGCGCCCCGCGGCCTTCAGCGCCGCCGCCAGCAGGTCGGCCTCGCCCGGGTCCTTGCTCTTGAAGTTGAATATGATCGGGGTATTGGGAAGTGCCGCCAGCGCTTCCTCAAGGGTCGGCATATCGCCCTTGAAGCGCCCTCGGAAGGGATAGGTCTTGCCGCCGTCGGCGGTGTACCCATGGCCGATGTCGAGCGCCTTCAACTCGGCCATCGTCCGTTCGCGAATCTCGCCTTTGCCGTCGGTGCGGCATTCCAGCGTCCAGTCGTGGAACACGGCGATCCTGCCGTCCGTCGTCGGGGCGATGTCGATCTCGACCATGTCCGCGCCAATCCGCGCCGCAGCCTGCATCGATCGGGTGGTGTTCTCCAGCATGTCGTGCACCGGCTGCTCGATCAAGTCGGCGGTGCAGCGGTCACGTCCACCCTTATGGTCATAGAGCTGATAAACGCCTCGATGTGCCACCAGCTTGACCCCGCCGACCGGTTTGGGCGCCAGCCAGCTGGCATTGACGAAGGTCAGCACCAAGAGGACCGCGGCGATAACGAAGGCGCCGCGCCTCAACCAATTCTTCAAGCTAGCAGCTCCCTCGATTGGGCCGCGTCGGCGTCCATCTGAGCCTTTAGCGCTTCGACTCTGTCGAACTTCATCTCGGGCCGGAGATAATGGTGAAGTGCGACCTCGATCGTCCGGCCGTAGAGGTCGCCGTCAAAGTCGAACAGCACTGCTTCCAGCAGCTCCCTTGGCGGATCGAATGTCGGGCGGACACCGAGGCTGGCGACGCCGGTAAATTCGCTGTCTTCATCCAGGTGCACGCGCACCGCATAGATGCCGTAGGCGGGGCGTAGATAATTGCCGAGCTCCATGTTCGCGGTCGGCCAGCCCAGCGCGCGGCCGCGCTTGTCGCCGTGGATCACCTCGCCCTCGATCGCGAAGGGACGGGACAGCAGCCTGGTCGCGGTGCCGGGATCGCCGGCCTGGAGCGCCTCGCGCACCCGCCCCGACGAAATGCGCGTCCCGTCGAGCAGGACCGGCGCTACCGTCTCCGCCTCGATGCCGTGCTCGGCGCCAAGTTCGCGCAGGACGGTTGTGTCGCCGCCGCGGCCCTTGCCGAAGGTGAAGTCCTCGCCGGTCACCACGCCTGCCGCGCCCAGCCGTTTCGCCAGCAGCTCCGCCACGAAATCCTCGGCCGTGGTGCTGGCCAGCTCGGCTCCGAACTTGAACACCAGCATCGCATCCGCCCCGGCATGGGCGAACATCCGCTCCCGCTGGTCGAGCGTGGTCAGCCGGAACGGCGGCGTGTCGGGCCTGAAATGCCGCACCGGATGCGGATCGAAGGTGGCGACGATCACCGGCCGCCGCTCATGCGCCCCCCGCTGCACCGCCCGCCCCACCACTGCCTGGTGACCGAGGTGGAACCCGTCGAAATTGCCCAGCGCGACGATCGCGCCGCGAAGCTCGTCGGGGATCGGCTGGTCATGGAACAGGCGCTGCATTGCGCGCTTGCCTAGTCGAATTGCGCGAGGCGGCAAAGCCAGCTCTTGGCACAGGACTGCCCTCACTTTCGTCATTCCCGCGGAACGAAGTGACCGCCAGGTCAAAGCGGGAACCCAGCTAAACAACGCTCATCAGCCGCGAAGCCGATTTCAGCGAAATCTCACGACTTGCTCATGGCATTCTGCCGCCTGTCCCTCATGATCCCTCTCCGTTCAATTCATGAGGAGATCTTGCTTGCCAGTCCAACGGCCAATTGGCGCGGGAACCACCCGCGTAGCCCTCGCGCTGATCTTAGGCGTCACCGGCACTGCGGCCGCCGCCAATAGCCGCTACTGCGCCAGTCCGGTTGGGGTGCATCTTCACGGTCGGGTTGACAGCGAAGACCGCCCGGCCGGGCCAACGCGGTTCGAGCCGATTAGTGGCGCGTCGACCGCGCTTGCCTTTGATGAAGTCCGCAAAGACCTGCCGGACGGTAAAAGCTATAACCTTACGAAGCGCTATTGGCGCTACCGCGCGGATCGGCGGTTCGAAGGCCCTTATACCTTCGAGCGCGCAATGGAGCCGGTCGGTACCGATGGCCGCCTGATCTATCTCCGGGGCGGGCGCTATCGAACCAACACCCCGCTGGCCAAAAAGGCCCGAGACGGTAAGCATTGGGAAGCCAGGCTGTTCGTCGTCCAGCCCGGCGAGCTTCCAGAAATGGTCGGGGGTGACTTGGCGCTCCCCCAATGGACCTACTTCATCGAGCGCTATCGGCCGGACCTGGAAGGCGTGGTCGTGCGCGCTTCCTTTGAGCCCCCGTCGGGCCCCTATATCCAGCCTTATCTGCTCGCCGCCGGGAAACGAGTGAACCTGATTAGCAATGACGCGGCTAGGCCGCATACGCTGTTCCCACGCTGGAATCTGTCGGTGTCGGCCGACCGCAATCGAATGCGGCTACTCGGCCCCAACCGCCGAGGTCGCGAATTGGAACTGCCGCATACGGACGACTTCCAGCAATGGGAAAGCCTCAATATCGACCGCTATGGCTGGCTGTTCGCCGAGGGTTGGGGAAATGATTATGCCATCAAGTGGCGCCACCACGATGGCGGGATAGCGGTCGAACGGGTCGTCAAATACACCGGCTCCGGATGGCTCGGAAGGCTAGCCCGCTGGTTGCTTGGCGGGGAAAAGGGCACGCCCGTCGCGAGCACCCATTATTCCGCTCAATGCGCCGATTTCAGTCCGGTGCTCCAACTGACGATCTTCTGCAAGCCGGCAAAAGTGTTGCGCGAAGGGGAGTTGGAAGACATGGGCGACGGCGATGCTCCGCTGAAGCGCTACATCGGCGACGCGACCGGTTCCCGAACGGCCTTGTTTCACGGAAAGGACCAAAGGCTGTACGCCTTCGACGGCGAAGCGGTCCAAAAGATTGAGGGCATTTCTGCTCGTCTCGTCGCAGTTCGTGATTTTCCTGGCGTGGCCCGCACATTTGTCACAGGCGGAAAGGTGGCGGCAGAACTCGTCGGACGCTTTCCGAATTTGCGCCTCCGACCGCTCGATCTTCCCAGGGCGCAAGGAAGATTCGACTATCCTCCCGCTGGAACGACCTTCCATTTGATTCCGGGCGACCGCGAGCCACTGGCTTTCACGGCCGCGGGCGTCTGGTCGATCCGGCGGGACGGAGCTTTCACGCCCATTTGGGAAGCAACGGCCAGTCCGATTCAGGTTAGCCAAGTTTCGCCAGCCGGCATTTGGAATGGTTTGATTTTCCGTACTCAAGCGGGCCAAAATATGCTGGTGAGAAGGTGCGATACTGGCGGAGCTCAGTAGGCCCAACTTCGGGTACATTCTGCTTTCCTACTTGTAACCAACGAGGTTACATTCAGCTTATCCATTTCGCTGGAGAGGCAGGATGTCAGGAAATTCGCTCAACGTCCGCAAGACACAAACAGCACTCGATGCCCACGGCCACGATCCCGCCGACTACAAATGGGTCCCCGTCCTTCGCCGCCCCCGCTCCGACGGCTGGACGCCGCAGCGCCAGCGCGACTTCATCGCTGCGCTGGCCGACGACGGCCGTGTCGAGCATGCGGCCCGGCAGGTCGGCATGTCGGTCAACTCCTGCTATCGGCTGCGCCGCTCGCCGGGCGGCGAGAATTTCGCCAAGGCGTGGGAGGTGGCGAGGGCCCACGCGGCGTTGCGGCTGATCGACATCGCCTTCGACCGGGTGATCGACGGCTCCGACGAGCCGATATTCGACAAGGAGGGTAACCGGGTCGGCCGGCGCATGCGGCAGAACGACCGACTGCACATATTCCTGATGCGCGCCTACGCGCCGGACCGGTTCCGGCACGCGCACCAGGATGTACGCTACGCCAACGAGCCTGCACCGCCCTCGTTGCCCTCGCTCGAGGAAGCGATGCGGCAGCTGGAGCCGGTCCCGCCCGAGCAGCCCCATCTGCTGATGGCGCCCGAAGAGCGGGGTGCCGCGCTCAACATGGCCGACATGCTGGACGGTGAGCTGCCCCATTGGCATCGCGGTCGCCACGACCAGGCCCTCTCGCAGCCGTTCGACGAGAAGTTCGAGCGCGAGCTGGAGAGGGCCAAGCATGCCGCGGCCGGCCTTCCGGCGGACCCAGGTCCGCCCGGTCGGGAGCAGGGGTGATTTTCGTCTAACCTTTCCCTAACCTTCCACGGCAGCGGTGCTTGACTCTCCCTTCTGCGACTCCTACATGGCCGCCATCCCGTTTCACCGGTCGACCGGCGGCGCATTCGTGCGCGCGCCGTTTTTCCTTTGGAAGGGGGCAACGCTTTGAGATGGGTCGGTCGGGTGCCCGCTGACCTGTGGAGCTAGGAGAATTGTTGCATGGCACGGATCGCGGGCGTCAATCTGCCCACCAACAAGAGGGTCGTTATCGCCCTTCAGTATATTCACGGCATTGGCGCGGCCAAGGCCAAGGAAATCACCGACAAGCTGTCGATCGCGCCCGAGCGGCGCGTGCAGGACCTGACCGACCAGGAAGTGCTGCACATTCGCGAGAAGATCGACGCCGACTTCACCGTCGAGGGCGACCTCAGGCGCGAGACGGCGATGAACATCAAGCGGTTGATGGACCTCGCCTGCTACCGCGGCCTGCGCCATCGCAAGGGCCTCCCGGTCCGCGGCCAGCGCACCCACACCAATGCGCGCACCCGCAAGGGCAAGGCCAAGCCGATCGCCGGTAAGAAGAAATAAGGCCCGCCGCCCGACTTCCCCCGGATCAGGTCCGGGGCTTCGGCCGACGAACGGTTTTAGATTTAGGGATTTCCAATGGCACAAGCACCTCAGCGCCTTCGCCGCCGCGAGCGCAAGAACATCACCGCCGGCGTCGCGCATGTGAACGCCAGCTTCAACAATACCATGATCACCATCACCGACGCCCAGGGCAACGCCATCGCGTGGAGCTCGGCGGGAATGATGGGCTTCAAGGGCAGCCGCAAGAGCACCCCTTATGCCGCCCAGGTCGCGGCCGAAGACGCCGGCCGCAAGGCGGCCGAGCATGGGGTCCGCACCCTCGAGGTCGAGGTCAAGGGCCCGGGCTCCGGCCGCGAGAGCGCGCTGCGCGCCCTCCAGGCGGTCGGCTTCCAGATCACCTCGATCCGCGACGTCACCCCGATCCCGCACAACGGGGTGCGGCCGAGCAAGCGCCGGCGGGTGTAACAAGTTACTGGGCCCCGGCCTTCGCCGGGGTGCTACGCATTTCAAATCAGGGGTTTTTGGTAGGACGCTACCGCCCCGCACTGCCAAGGAAGAAATATGGCCGTCAACGCAAAGAACTGGCAGGAACTCAAGAAGCCCAACGCGCTGGAGCGCAAGCCCGGCACCGACGTCCGCCGCAAGGCGTCGTTCGTCGCCGAGCCGCTGGAGCGCGGGTTCGGCATGACGCTCGGCAACTCGCTGCGCCGCGTCCTGCTGAGCTCGCTGCAGGGCGCCGCGGTGACCTCGATCAAGATCGAGGGCGTGCTGCATGAGTTCTCGTCGCTAGCGGGGGTCCGCGAGGACGTCACCGACATCATCCTCAACGTCAAGCAGATCGCGCTGAAGATGGAAGGCGAAGGCCCCAAGCGGCTGCAGCTTTCCGCCACCGGCCCGGGCGAAGTCACCGCCGGCCAGATCGCCACCAGCGGCGACATCGAGGTGACCAACCCCGATCTGGTGCTGTGCCACCTCGACGACGGCGCGACGCTCAACATGGAGCTGACCGCCGACGTCGGCAAAGGCTATGTGCCGAGCGCCGCCAACCGCCCGGCCGACGCGCCGATCGGCCTGATCCCGGTCGATGCGCTGTACGGCCCGGTCCGCCAGGTCGCCTACAAGGTGGAGAACACCCGCGTCGGCCAGGAGCTGGACTATGACAAGCTGACCCTGACCATCGAGACCGACGGCACCATCACGCCGGAAGATGCGCTGGGCTATGCCGCCAAGATATTGCAGGACCAGCTGCAGCTGTTCGTCCACTTCGACGACAGCCAGATCCGCATGGCCCCGAGCGCGGCCATGGCCGGCGTTCCGGGCGCGGTCGGCGGCATGGGCGCGGAAGGCGTCGCCGCCGACACCAACCAGCTCAACCGCTATCTGCTGAAGAAGGTCGACGAGCTGGAGCTGTCGGTCCGCTCGGCCAACTGCCTCAAGAACGACAACATCATCTACATCGGCGACCTGGTCCAAAAGACCGAAGCCGAGATGCTGCGCACGCCCAACTTCGGGCGCAAGAGCCTCAACGAGATCAAGGAAGTGCTGGCGAGCATGGGGCTGCGGCTGGGGATGGATATCCCTGGGTGGCCGCCGGAGAATATCGAGGAAATGGCCAAAAAATTGGAACAAGAACTTCTCGGATAAAAGTGGTACTTTTGTCCCGTTGAGATTGGAGGGCC
>JALYNQ010000028.1 GCA_030773115.1 Pseudomonadota bacterium | reverse complement strand
GCGCCGGCCGCTTCGTGTCGCCGTGGCTGGCCAGGCGCGACACCGACTGGTGGGTCGACCGGCTCTACGATTTCGCTTCGGACCTCGGCGCGACAATCGTCCGGACCCGGGTTTCTCGAAGCGTCATCGACGTCAATCGCGATCCCAGCGGCCAGTCGCTCTATCCAGGCCAGGCCACGACCGAATTGTGCCCGACCACGACGTTCGACGGTGACCCGCTTTATCCGGCCGACGGTCCGGACGCCGAGGAGATCGAGAAGCGACGGGAGCAATGGTTCGCTCCCTATCACGCGGCACTGGCGGCCGAACTGACGCGGCTTCGCGAGCGGCACGAGCTGGTCGTGCTGTACGACGCCCATTCGATCCGAAGCCGGATCCCTCGACTGTTCGAAGGCGAGCTTCCGCAGTTCAACATCGGCACGAACGGCGGAGCAAGCTGTGACCGAAGGTTGGCCGACGCGGTGGAAGCGATCTGCGCCGCCACCGGACTTGGCCATGTCCGCGACGGTCGCTTTCGCGGCGGCTGGACGACCCGCTCGTACGGCCGGCCCGGCGAGGGTGTGCATGCGATCCAGATGGAGCTCGCCTGCCGCGGCTATATGGCCGAGCCCGACCGGATCGATGAGACCAGCTGGCCTCCGCCCTACGAGCGCGAAGCCGCGCAGCCGATGCGGGCCGCGCTCACCAGAATCCTCCAGGCGTGCATCGCCTTCGCCATCAAGAGAGATTGAATGATTCGCGTCGACAACAGCTGAAGGATCGGCGCTCCAACCGGAAACGAGCCGAGCGCGAAGAGCTGGCTGACCGAAACGCCGCCCAGGATGCTGATGAACAATCTCGATTCCGACGTAGCCGAGCGTCCGGAAGAAGCTGGTCGTCTATGGCGGCATCGGCCGCACCGCGCGCGACTGGGAGAACTTCGACCAAAGGCATGAAGGCCGGGCTGGGCACCACTCCATGAGAAGCCCCGCCAGCGGTGCCCACAATGGGTCATGGACGTTGCACGAATGGCGCCATCGACCATACTCGACCCGGGCGGAGGCCTCGCCAAGGGCTTGTGAATAGTGACCGATTTGTTGCACTGAATGCGAGCGCTCCGCCGGTTGTCCGTTTATATATTGACATGTCTAGACAGTTTGCCTCTGCTCCCGAATCACAAGGATTTGACAAGGGGCTGAAGCCGATGACGAAACTCTATGCGCGCTTGCTGGCGGGAACGATTCTGACATGCGCTAGCGCGCCGGTCCTGGCCCAGGAAACGGTTCCCGCGGCATCGACCGAGGCGAGCGAGGCGGCGGCCGTTTCCGCCGATCAGTCGGCTTCCGGAGAAGCGCAAGAGGAGGATGGCGGAGAAGCCATTGTCGTCACCGGCTCGCGCATCCGCCGCACCGATCTCGCCGGCGTCGGGCCCGCGACCGTGGTCACCGCCGAAAGCATCGAGAACACCGGCGTCGTCAACATCGAGACGGTTCTCCAGCGCCTGCCGGCCAACGCCGGCTTCGCCGGCAACCAGACCTCTTCTTACTGGACCAGCAACGGCTACGGCACTGCGCAGGTCAACCTGCGCGGCCTCGGCATCAAGCGGACGCTGGTTCTCTTGAACAACCGGCGCCTGGTCGCCGGCGGCACCGGCGCCAACAGCTCGCCCGACCTCAATATGATCCCGGTCTCGATCATCTCGCGGATCGACGTGCTGAAGGACGGCGCATCGGCCATCTACGGCGCCGACGCGGTCGCCGGCGTGGTCAATATCGTCGCCAACACCGAGTTCGAGGGCTTTGGGATCGGCGGGCGCGCCGGGATCACCGAGAAGGGCGACGGCGCGGATTATACGGTCGACCTGACCTGGGGCCTGCAGCGCGAGCGCGGCGGCATTGTGGCGGCGGTGACCTATCAAAAGACCAGGGCGGTCAACATGGCCTCGCGCGCGCCCTGCGCGCTGGCCGAGACCTCGCCGGGGACGCTGGGCTGCATCAACAGCGCCTCGACGCTCGGCGGCCGCGCCGTGCTGCCCAGCGGCCAGCAGATCAACTTCAACAATGATCCGGGCGGTGACGGCGATTTCTACGAGCCCTACAATCCGGCGCTCCATAACTTCAATTCGAACCCCTTCCTCAATGCGGTAAGCCCGATCGAGCGGATCAGCACGGCGGTCTTCGGCCATTACGACCTGACCGACGACATCACCGCGTTCGGCGAGTTCCTCTACACGCACCGCGAAAGCGAGCAGATCGCGACGCCCGGCACGCTTCGCAACCTCGCCATCTCGGCGACCAACCCGACCAATCCGACGGGCCAGAACCTGGTGCTGATCCAGCGGCGCCTCGGCGAGCCCGGCCCCCGCATCTTCTTCCAGGACACCGACATCTATCAGGGCACGATCGGGTTCCGCGGCAAGATCGGCCGGGGCTGGAGCTGGGAAGTGGCGGGCGCCTACGGCCGCAACGAGGGCCTCGATGGCATGACCAACATCGCCAACCTCGCCAACGTCCGAAACACGGTCAACACCGCCGTCTGCAGCTTCGCACCGGGTGCAGCCATCCCCTGCGCCGACTATCTCGGCAATGGCGATGTGACGCCGGAGGTGCTGGACTACATCCTCGCCACCACCCGGGACCATGGCGGCAATGAGCTGAAGACCGTCTACGCCGATGTGACCGGCGACCTGTTCAACCTGCCCGCCGGCGCGGTCTCGCTGGCCACCGGCGTCGTCTACCGCAAGGAAAAGGGCTGGCGCGATCCCGATCCGCTGATCGTCGCGGGCGTGGCCAACGCCAACCAGCAGGACCCGATTTCAGGCTCGGTCACCGCCAAGGAAGCCTATGCCGAGGTCTCGGTGCCGGTGTTCAAGGACGCGCCCTTCGCCAAGGCGCTGACCTTGAACGGCGCGCTGCGCTTTTCCGACTATGACCTGTTCGGGAGCACCTGGAATTACAAGGCATCGATCGACTGGCAGGTGATCGATGCGCTTCGCCTGAGGGCCACCTACGGGACGGGCTTCCGCGTTCCCAACGTCCCCGAGCTTTACGGCGGCGTGTCGGAAGGCAACCTCACCACCACCGACCCGTGCAGCAATTATCCGGCGAGCGGCAACGCCACGCTCATCGCCAACTGCCAGGCGCATGGCGTCCGACCGACCTATGTCCAGCTCGGCAACACCATCCTGACCACGGTCGGCGGTAATCCCGACCTCAAGCCCGAGGATTCGAAGAGCTGGACGGTGGGAGCGGTCTTCCAGCCGCAGGCCATCATTCCCGGCCTGTCGCTGACGGCCGACTGGTTCTCGATCGATATCGACAATGCCATCCGGGCCATTCCTGGCTCGACCAAATTGTCGGTCTGCTACAATACGCCGGACCTCAACCATCCGTTCTGCGACGACTTCACCCGCAGCCCGCTGACCAACGAGATCACCTCCCTTTCGGCCCAGCCGATCAATACCGGGCGAGAGAAGATGAGCGGCCTCGACCTGGGGCTGGTCTACAACCGCAATCTTGGTCCCGTGGGCCTGAAGGTCGATCTCACCGCCACCTACCTCAAGGAATATGTCGTCACCCCCTTCCCCGGCGGCGACGACATCGAGTTCGACGGCTTCATCGGCGGCGGCAACGGCGGCTATCCCAAGTGGCGCGGCTATGGCGTGGTCACCGCCGACTTCGGCGTCCCCGAGCTGACTTGGTCGACGCAATGGATCGGCAAGGCGACCGACTTCAATGCGGCGCCCGGCGAGCTCGGCTACAAGGCGCCGAACGTCATGTACCACAATGTCCAGCTGGCCTTTGACGTGAACAACAAGATGCGGTTCGCGCTGGGCGTCGACAATCTGTTCGATAAGAAGCCGCCCTTCATCCAGAGCTGGACCGACGCGAATACCGACACCATGACCTACGACCTGCTGCGCCGGCGCTTCTACGCCAGCGTCCGGCGTCAGTTCTAAGGCCCTTGCGAGCAATGACGATCCGCTGGCCGCTTCTGGTCCGCCGCGTCCACAAGTGGCTGGCGCTGTTCATCGGCGTCCAGGCGGTCATCTGGACGCTGAGCGGCATGTATATGGTCGCCGTGCATATCGACATCATTCACGGCGACCATCTGGTCCGGTCCGACCCGCCGAAGGCTCAGCAGCTGTCCGGGTTCGTCCCGCCGTCGGCAATCCTCGCCGACGCGCCGGACGCGAGGGAGGTTAAACTTACCAAGCTTCTCGACCGGCCGGTGTGGCGGGCGGATACGCCCGGCGGCGCCAGGCTCTATGACGCGCGCTCGGGCGCCGTCCTGCCGCCCCTGACGGAGGGTCAGGTCGAGGAGGCTGCGCGCCGGATCTACACCGGTGATCCCACCATTGTTTCGACGAAGCTGCTGACGACCGCCCCCCAGGAAATGCAGTCCAGGAAGCCGCCCTACTGGCAGGTCGAGTTCGAGGGCTGGAACCGCCCTACCCTCTACATCTCGCCGACCACCGGCGAGCTCATCAGCCGACGTCACAATCTCTGGCGCATCTTCGACTTCGTCTGGATGCTGCACATCATGGATTATGACGAGCGGACCAACGTCAACAATCCGCTGCTGAGGGCCGCCACCTGGAGCGCGGTGCTGATGGCGCTGGCCGGCGCCTGGTTGCTCATCTGGTCCTTCCCCAGGAAGAAAAAGAAGAAGCAGGCCGCATGAAGATGGACCATGTCGCCCGGACCGCCCGGTTCACGGTTTCGCCGATCCTCTGGCGCAAGATTCACAAATGGGTCGGCCTCATCCTCGGCCTTCAGTTCGTCCTGTGGACGGTGAGCGGCGCCATCATGGCCCTGCTCGACATGGACAAGGTCGGCGGCCACAGCTCGGCGGCGCCCGTCGAGGTCAGCACGCCCTGGCCGGCAGCGCTGGTCGCGCCGGCCAGCTTCGGCTCTGCCGAACAGCTGACCCTGCGGCGGATCCTCGACCGCCCGGTCTACGAGCTGACCCGCAACGGCACGCTGCAGCTGCTCGACGCCGAAACCGGCCGGCCGGTGATCATCGATGAAAGCATGGCGAAGGACATCGCCCGCCAGGCGTTCCATCACGAAGCCGAAATCACGTCGGTGGAGCGCCTCGAGAAAGCCAACCTCGAGTCACGCGATCATTCCGGCCCGATGTGGCGCGTCAACTTCGCCGACGAGGAAAACAGCAGCGCCTATGTGTCGGCAACGACCGGCCGGCCGCTCGTCAACCGCGGCGATACCTGGCGCACCTGGGACTTCGTCTGGATGCTGCACAATATGGACTATGTGAACCGCAGCAGCTTCAACCATCCGCTGATCATCTTCGTGGCGTTCGGTGCCCTCTGGATGTCCCTCACCGGTTTCTACCTGCTGTTCAAAAGTTTCCGCCGCCGCGAATTCCAATGGATTCTCGGGCGCAAAAAATAGGTCGATCTTCCCGCGGCGGGCCGTCAAATCAGCGGCCCGCCACCCTCTCCTCTCAGCACAGTGCCGGCCGACTGCAGTGCGGCCAATTGGTCGACCGATTAGGGGTCGCGGTCGAGATGCTGGGAAATCGCGCGGACGTTCTCGTGGAGCGCTTGCAACTGTGCGGGGACGCAAGTCAGTTGAGCGAGATTACAGGCGGGCCAACAGCTCCGCCTTCTTGGCCGAGAATTCCTCTTCGGTGAGGATGCCCTCTTCGTGGAGTGCAGCGAGCTTCCTGATCTGATCGACGATCATGTCGGTGAGCTCGGCCATTCTTGCAGCCCCGCTTGCGAAGTCGTTTGGCTGCTCATTCATGGCGCGCTCCGTCATCACGGTGTGTTAGCCTAGCATAACACAGGCGCCAGGTAGGCGCTAGTGGTGCAGATGAATTATGGAACCAAACTCCCCCGCAAGCACCGCCGT
The DNA here is from genome assembly GCA_030773115.1 of Pseudomonadota bacterium. Lineage (GTDB taxonomy): Bacteria > Pseudomonadota > Alphaproteobacteria > Sphingomonadales > Sphingomonadaceae > Sphingomicrobium. The sequence continues at coordinate 2,074 of JALYNQ010000028.1, read as the reverse complement.
CTGCAGCGCCGCCATTTCATCGGCCCAGTAGCGGTCGCGATCGAGGTGGGGACTGATCGCGCGGACCTTGGCGTGGATGGCCTGGAGCTTGGCACTGGTTTTCAGCGGCGCGTGATAGTCGACGCCCTGGGCAGCCGCGATCAGCTCGACTCCCACGATCCCGGCGACGTTTCTGGCGATGGTCGCCGCCTTGCGGGCGGAGATCGGGGCCATCGAGACATGATCCTCCTGGCCCGCCGACGTCGGCACGCTGTCGACGCTCGACGGGAAGGCGAGGCTGCGGTTCTCGGCGACCAGCGCGGCCTGCGTGACCTGCGGGATCATCAGCCCGGAATTGACCCCGCCCTCGTCGGTCAGGAAGGCCGGGAGCCCGCTCATCTTGGGGTCGATCAGCACCGCAGTTCGGCGCTCCGACAGCGAGCCGACCTCGCACAGCGCCATGGCGATGATGTCGGCGGCGAAGGCGACCGGCTGGGCGTGGAAATTGCCGCCGCTGATGGCAATGTCCGAGTCATTGAATTCACTTGGCTCGAACACGATCGGATTGTCGGTCACCGCGCCCGCCTCGATGGTCAGGGTCCTGGCGGCGTTGGTCAGGAGATCCAGGCTCGCGCCCATCACCTGAGGCTGGCAGCGGAAGCTGTAGGGATCCTGCACCCGCGGGCAATTCTCATGGCTGCAAATGATCTCGCTGCCGTCCAAGAGTTCGCGGAGAAGCGACGCGACGCGGATCTGGCCGGGCTGGCCGCGAACCTCGTGCAAGCGCGGGTCGAACGGCCGACAAGAGCCCTTCAGCGCATCGACCGACAAAGCGCCGGCGGCGATCGCGGCACCGAACACCCGTTCTGCCATGAACAACGCGTCGAGCGCGATCGCGGTCGAGGCCTGGGTGCCGTTGATCAGGGCAAGACCCTCCTTGGGGCCAAGCCAGAGCGGTTTCAGACGCAAGCGGTCAAGCGCCTCGCGGGCAGGAAGGACGGTGCCGGCGACGTCAATCCGGCCCTCGCCCAGCAGCGCGGCGATGAGATGGGCGAGCGGGGCGAGGTCTCCGCTGGCGCCGACGCTGCCCTGGGCCGGGATCAGCGGCATGGCGTCCTGGTCGAGCAGCGACTGAAGCGCGTCGATCACCTGGCGCCGGACGCCAGAATAGCCGCGGCCGAGGCCCAGCAGCTTGAGCACTATCATCAGCCGCACGACATGGCGCGGCAGCGCGTCGCCGAGGCCGCACGAATGGGACAGGATCAGGTTGCGCTGCAGCTCTGCGAGCCGATCGGCGGGGATACGGGTGTTGGCGAGCAGGCCGAAGCCGGTGTTGATGCCGTAGACGATCTCACCGGAAGCGACGATGCGGTCGACCGCGGCCGCGGAAGCACGGACGCGGTTCATGCTGGCGTCGTCGAGCTTGCACGGAGCGCCCTGCCACAGCTGGCGGAGGGTGGAGAGGTCGATGCTCGTCGGGTCGAGGGTCAGCATGTCACGCCCCGATCATCGGCAGATCCAGCCCCTGCTCCTTCGCGCAATCGATGGCGATCTCATACCCCGCATCAGCATGCCGCATGACGCCGGTGGCGGGGTCGTTCCACAAGACGCGTTCGAGGCGCCTCGCGGCATCGTCGGTTCCGTCGGCGACGATCACCATGCCGGCGTGCTGCGAATAGCCCATGCCGACGCCGCCGCCATGGTGGAGCGAGACCCAGGTGGCGCCGCTGGCGGTGTTGAGCAGGGCGTTGAGCAAGGGCCAGTCGCTGACCGCATCGCTGCCGTCTTTCATCGCCTCGGTCTCGCGGTTGGGGGAGGCGACGCTGCCGCTGTCGAGATGGTCGCGGCCGATGACGACAGGCGCCGAGAGCTCGCCGCTCTTCACCATCTCGTTGAAGGCGAGGCCGAGGCGGTGGCGCTGGCCGAGGCCGACCCAGCAGATCCGCGCCGGCAGGCCCTGGAAGGCGATGCGTTCGCGCGCCATGTCGAGCCAGCGGTGAAGGTGCGGATCGTCGGGGATCAGTTCCTTCACGCGCTGGTCGGTGCGGTAGATGTCCTCCGGGTCGCCACTGAGCGCGCACCAGCGGAACGGGCC
>JALYNQ010000027.1 GCA_030773115.1 Pseudomonadota bacterium | reverse complement strand
GGTTCCGCCCGGCAGCAGCGAAGCCGGCTCGACCAGCCCCGACAGCGCGATCGGCTGCGGCTTGGGCGTGCGGACCAGGTGGTCGCCGTGGATGATGTCGATGTGGACCGCGGTCATGTAGAGGCCGCTCAAGGACCAGATGACAACCTGGATTCCGATGAACAGGCCTAGCCACTTGTGGGTCTTACGGGCAGCAATATGAAGACGCATGTGCCGGCGCGGTCCTAAAGTCAGTTCGGGATGGTCGCCAGCCGATGTTGCCGAGCGTTGCTGCAAGCAGCGAAGCGTAACCTGAACCGCCAGTCAATGGCAGGGCCGACCTTCTCCCGTGCTCTTAACGTGGCGGCTGATCAGCAGTGGCCCGCCGCTCGATGCTCAGGCAGGCAGGTGGGATCAGCAGCCTTGGGCTCGGCGGCCTTGGGCTTGGCCGGAGCGGGCTTGGCTGGAGCCGGTTTCGCGGCTGGTGCTTTCTCCTCGGCGGCCGGGGCAGGTGCCGCTGGCGCCGCTGGCTCGCTACTTGCCTGCTGGCCCGAGAGCATGCCCTCGATATGCTCAATGTCCTTTTGCTGGTCGGCCTTGGTCTTCTCGATCTGCGCCCGAACCGCGCCCGTCGCGCCATTGGCCAAGGCAATGTCGGACATCGCCACCGCACCCTTGTGGTGCTCCAGCATCTTGCGGACCCAGCTATCCGAGACATCGGAACCCTGCGCCGCCATCATCGCATTGTGCATCGCCATCTGCGCCGGCTGGTAGAGCGCGGCGCTCGCCGGGTCGGGGTTTCCGGTTGCGATCAGCTTCTCCAACGCTGCCACTTCGGCCGTCTGCTTCTCGATCGTCTGCCGCGCCATGTCGGCCACATGCCCGGTGACATTTTGGGCGAGCAGGACACGCGACATCTCGATGGCGCCGTTGTGATGCGCGATCATCTTGCGGACCCAGCTATCCGCGGCGTTGACGCCGACAGCAGCGGTCATCGCCTGGTCCATCTTCATTTCCGCATCGGCGAACGGGCCGCTGTCGGCCATCGTCGCGTTCATGTCGTTTTCGGCAGCGACATTGTTCGCCGGCTCTTCGCGGCCGCCACACGCCGACAGCGTCGCAACCAGCGCCAGCGCGCTCATGCCTAGCAGGGTCTTTTTCATCGATAATCTCCGTGTCAGGGTGCTGTCACGGCCTGTTGAAGGTCAGCGACGTCAGGTCCAGGGTGAAGCGTTCCGCACCCTTGGGTGGTTCCAGCTTGGCGGCGAACAGCATCATCGTTCCGCGGGCATTGTTTGGCAGATGGATCGAGCCGCTGCCGTCGGTCACCAGGTGCTGGCGCTTGCCGGTCTGGTCGACCAGGTCGATGGGATAGTTGGCCAGCGGCTTGCCATGGGCGAGCAGCGTGAAATGCTCGGCCATCGTGCGGCTGCCGATGAACTCGAGATGCCCTCCGAACGACTTGTCGGCTGAAGTTCGGTCCCGGCAGGTCTCGACGCAGATCATCGTCTTGGCGAACCGGCGCGAGACCACCTTCCAGCTGCGCGGCCTGGGCAGCGCCTCGACCGCCGCGGCGGCCTCCGGAGCCACGCGATATTCGCCGAGGATCAGGGGAATCCGGTCTTCGGCATAGTCGACGTCGCGCGGCTTGCTGCCGGCGACCGCGACCAGCAGGCCGGGCTTGGCTCCGCTGACCGCCAGGTTGAGCGCCTTCTCGCCGGCTCCGGCGATGTGGATGTGCGGTTTGCCTGGCCCGGAGACCTGGAGCTGGTCGGCCCGATCGGCGGGAACGACGATCTCGGGCGTCGGAAAGCTCGATCCGACCGTGGCCTGGATCGCGACCGGGTCTTTCCCCGGCGCGATGAATTGCGTCGGCAGCAGGAAAAAGTCATGAGCCGACGCCGCCGAGGCCGAAACCATGGCCGCGATCACTCCGAAACCAATCGAAACTCTTTTCATTCATTCCTCCCCATCTTGTTCTGTCCGAAGCGCCGTCAGGCGCCCGGCTGATTACATGCGCTGCAATATCGCCTTCATCTGGGCGATCTCGCGGGTCTGCGACACAATGATCCCGTCGGGCCCAAAGCAGAGCTCGCGGATCTCCGGATCCTCGATCGAGGCTCGGTTGCACATGGTGATGGCGCCGGAGTGGTGCGGGATCATCGCCCGGACGAACTGCTCGTCGTTGACCAGCGACTGCGCGCGGATGCCCCAGAAGGCGAGGACCAGCAGCAGCGCGAACAGGCCGTAGAGGATAATGTTCAGCCGCTTGTCCGGGTACATCATGCGCATCATCGCGAGCATGAGGATGCCCATCGGCGCGGCCATGGTCACGGCCATGTAGAGCATGTTGTTGTTGTTGAAGAAGTCGGCTGTGCTCCAGATCATCGAGAACATCAGCAGGTACATGATCACCAGGCTGACGATCAGGTTCAGCCCGAGCATCCGGTAATGCTTGCGCACCATCTCCTGGCTCATACCGCCATGTTCGTGGCCTTCGTGCATGATCCTCTCCTCACCAATCCATATGGTCGATCCCATGGACCATGGCGCCGCCGAACCAGCCCTGGACGACGATCGCGACTGTGATCAGGCTCAGTCCGATGATCATGGCCGTGCCGCGGTTCGCGTCGGGCCGGCGCCAGGCCCAAATGCCCAGCGCCAACGAACCAGCGCCGATCGCGGTCCCCAGCCAGCGGTGCCACTGAAGGAGCATGTCGTCGGTGGTGAAGTCAAAGCCGCCGTCGAACCAGCCGAGGATGGCGGCGACCGGCCCGATGATCCCTCCGGCAATGACGAGGAACTGGACCGGAGCAGCGAAGGCGGGCCGTCGTCGTCCGACAACGGCGGTGAAGAGTGCGGCCGGGAAGAAAGCAATCGGGAAATGGACGATCACGGGGTGCAGTCGGCCGAGCCAGTCCATCAGCCGTTCACCCAGCGACATTTTCGATCGGTCCTCCGCCGGCTCCATCATCTCGCCCATCTGGCCGTGCGCAGCGGTCGGGCCGCCCTGCATCGCCGCCGGCTCGCCCGGTTGCGCGCCGGGCTGGACCACCTGCGCGGCGACGGGCTTCTTCTTCTTGTGCTGCTCGTGGGCGGTTGCCGGTGCCGACAGGCTGATGAACAGCATCGCCATTCCAATCAGGACGGCAAACGACCGAAGAATATGCCGGATGGACATCATTTTGCTCCCGCGCCCGAGGACCAATGGATGTGAGCGATCTTCCACGCCCGCCCGACACGGCGCAGGACCATCGTCTCGGTGGTGACCCGGTCGACCGCCTTGCCCTTGTAGGTCCCGGTCGTGCGGCCCTCGGTAGCGATCCAGGCGATGTTCCCGACCGCTTGGCCAGCGCGCCTTGTGACCTGGCCGGGAACGGCCTGGGCGAAGGCCGAGTCCGCTCCCAGGTGATGCGAGGCATATTCCTGCCGGCCGCGTTCGACGCCGCCGGCTTCATAGATGAGGGCGTTCTCGGCGAGATGGGACAGCGCCGCCTTGGTGTCGCCCCGGCGCAGCGCGGCGTGAAAGGCATCGACCACGGCTGCCGCCGGCCGCGCGGATGGAGCGACCGCTCCGACCTTGGCGGTATTTGCACTTTGGTTCGCCTCAGGATGGGCAAGGGCGACCTCGGCCAGCAACAGGGCTGCGGCTATTCCAACTATGTGTTTCATTTCTTCCTCCCCTCAGAACCAGAAGCGGACCCCGGCGAGCAGGTTGAAGCCGCCGGGGTCTTCGCCTTCGGCACGCAGGAAACGGCGCGTGTCGCCGAAGGCGCGCTCATATTCGACGCCGATGTAGGGGGCGACGAGCGGCGAGATTTGGTAGCGTAGCCTCACGCCGAGCGAGGCATTGGTGAGACCAGACCCGATCGCCAGCTCCGGCACATCCTGGAGGGACAGATCGATCTCGGCTCGCGGCTGGAGAATCAGCTTCTGCGTGATGCGGAGATCATATTCCGCCTCGGCTCGAGCCGTGACATCGCCCTTGTTCGACAGGAACAGGGCGCCGTCGACCTCCCACCAATAGGGAGCGAGACCCTGGACGCCGAGCACCAGATGGCTGCGGTTTGGACCCGGCTGCGGATCGTAGCGGACGCCGGCTTGCAGGTCGAACCACGGATCGATGGCGTGACTCCATAGCGCCTGCACTTCGGCATGTTCGAGCTTCTCGCCCCACGAGCCTTCGACCTCGCTCTTCAACCAGAGCTTGTCGATGTCGCCGCCATACCAGGCTTGAGCGTCGAGCTCGTAGCCATCCCGGCCATTTCGGACGCGGGTTTCGGCCCGGTCGATAAAGACCTTGTAGGCGGGCAGGCCGCCATGTTCCTCGCGCAGGATATTGCGGCCGCGCTCCATCGCGGAACCGTAAACCGTATCTGCTGCATGTCTTGGGCCTGACAGTGCCTCGGGGGGCGGCGGTCCAACCGGAACCTCAGGGGTCGCCATCTGACCCATGTCATGCCCAGCATGGGGATCGCCTTGGCTCCCTTGCGGCAGTGTGCAGTGGCCCATCGCCGCATGCTCAGGAAGGCAGGTTGGCTGCTGTTGGGCAGGTGTGCTCGGTTGCGGCGTCGGGGTGGGCAAGGTGCAATGGCCCATCGCCGCGTGCTCAGGGAGACAGGTCGTTTGCTGGGGAGCAGGCGGGGCCGGTTGCGGCGCGGGCGTGGGCAGGGTGCAGTGACCCATTGCGGCATGCTCCGGAAGGCAGGTCGGCTGCGGCTGGGCGGGCGTGCTCGGTTGCGGCGCCGGCGTGGGCAGGGTGCAATGGCCCATCGCCGCGTGCTCGGGGAGACAGGTTGTGGCCGGAGCTGTTGGCGCGGCCAGAGCGCTTTGCTGCGCCGGGGCTGGAGTGGCTGCTCCCGCGAGCAGGAGGAATATGATGCTCCTCATGCCGCTTCTCCTTCCAGCGGTCGGACGCTGACCACCCGCATCATGCCGGCATGCATGTGGTAGAGAAGATGGCAGTGGAACGCCCAGTCGCCAGGTGCGTCGGCGGTCAGGTCCAGGTCGATGAAGCCTCCTGGAGAAACGCGAACAGTGTGTTTCAGGGGCTGGTTGCCTGGGTTGCCGTTGACGATCTCGAAAAAGTGACCGTGCAAGTGCATCGGGTGGGTCATCATCGTGTCGTTGATCAGCCTGAGCCTCACCCGCTCGTTGCGCGCGAAGCGGTAGGGTTCAGGGTTCTCGCTCAGCTTCTCCCCGTCCATTGACCACATGAACCGCTCCATGTTGCCGGTCAGGTGGATGTCGATGCGGCGCGTGGGCACGCGGGTGTCGGTGTTGGGAGTGAGCGAAACCAGGTCCTTGTAGGACAAAGCCTTGTGCCCGACATTTTCCAGGCCAATGCCGGGATGGTCGGTCCTGTTCGCCGGCATCGGCGCGATCATGTCGACACCGGGTCCGACCTTGAAGTCGACCTTCGACTTGTCGCGCATGTTGTGGTCCATGGCCATGCCGGCGCCCGCGCCCGCGCCCGCGCCATGGGCCGAATGGTCCATCCCGCCCATTCCCATGTCCACCATCGTGAGTGTCGGCCGTTCGCGTAAGGGCGGGACCTCGGCTCGCATGCCGGCTCGGGGTGCCAGCGTTGCAACCCCCATGCCGGAACGATCGATGCTTTCCGCGACGAAGCTGTAAGCCCGATCGTCAGGAGCGACGATCAGGTCATAGGTCTCGGCATTGCCGATCTGCAACTCGTCAACCTCGACTGGCCGAACGTTGATGCCGTCGGTCGCGACAACCAGCAGTTTCAGGCCAGGGATGCGGACATTGAAGATGGTCTGGGCGCCGGTGTTGATGATGCGCAGGCGCACCCGCTCGCCGGGACGAAACAGGCCGGTCCAGTTCTCGGCCGGACTATGGCCGTTGATGAGGTAAGTGTAGGCCGCGGCCGTGACATCGGAGATGTCGGTCGGGTCCATCCGCATCTCGGCGAACATCTTGGCGTCGGCGGGCGACAGTGGGTCGGGCTTGCCGCTCATCTTGCCCGCCAGCGTGCGCCGGTTGCGGTTGAAGAAGCCGCCCTCCTGTTTCAGCCGGGTGAACAGCATGTGCGGATGCATGAATGTCCAGTCGGACAGGACGATCACATGCTCGCGGTCATAGGCGACCGGGTCCGGCCCGGCCGGATCGATGATGATCGGGCCGTAATGGCCAAGCTGCTCCTGGAGCCCGCTGTGGCTGTGATACCAGTAGGTGCCCGACTGCTTGATCGGGAACTCATAGGTGAAGCTGGTACCCGCGCGGATGCCGGGGAAGCTGATGCCCGGCACGCCGTCCATCTGGAACGGCACGATGAAGCCGTGCCAGTGGATCGACGTGTCTTCGTTCAGCCGGTTGTCGACTGTGAGCCGGACATTCTGGCCTTCCTTGAGCCGAATGAGCGGCGCGGGAATGGTGCCGTTGAGCGCGACGGCATGGCCTTGCCTTCCGTCAACGAGGAAGTTCGCGTTGGAAACAGTCAGGCGAATATCCTCGCCGCTGAGCGTGCCCTGGGCCTTGGCGGCAACGCCGTGACTAACGGTTCGCGCCCACGCAGGTTGCAGCCCGGCCGCGGCAGCCAGCGCGGCGCCGCCTCCGAGGAACGCCCTGCGGTTGAGGGAAATGGGATGAGTCATGTGGTTCTCCGCGCCGCTAACGAGCGCAAGAAGCGGTGGTTGCGGGGCGCCGCGCGAAGCGGCGCCCCGATCGATTAGCGGGCGTGGCCCGCGTGCCCCTCATGGCCGCCGGACGCGGGCGCGGCCGGCTTGGCCTCGCCCTTCTTGTCCATGCATTCCATCTTGCCACCCGACTGCTTCATCTTGTCGCAGCAGTCCTTGCAGTCATGCTTGCCCTGGCTGTGCTGGCTGTGGTCCATGCCCTGATGCTGGGCATGGGCGTCAGGAGCACCGGCCGGTGCGGTCTGGGCCGCGGCGGGAACGGCCAGAACAAGCGCGAGCGCGCCAATAATCATCTTCATTTCTTATCTCCGTGAAATCGAGTTGAGTTAGATCGATTTCACGCGAGGCGCGGAGGGGGAGTGGGCAGTTCGGCGATGAAGCTGTGCTGGAACTGATCAAGCGCGGGGCGCTGGGCCGACGGCGTCAGCACATGCGGCTCGGCCTTCACGGACGGGGCAACGGCGACTGCCGCGCACATGGCGGCGCAGCAGCTCTTGTCCATCGTCTTGCCATCCTGGCTCTTGGCCGGCTGTTCCCCGCAGTGCCCGCTTTCCATCATCTGGGCGTGATGGTCGGCCGGAGCCATGGCCATGGCCGCGCCGCTCTGCAGGGCAAGCGGCGCGAACAGCATCGCAAAGGCGATCAGCATCGCGAAGAGCGAACGGTGGCTCACGCGCGGCCATATGCGCCCCGCGGGGCGGACTTTCAATCCACTCAAGCGATCAATGCTCATGACATTTGCTCATGGATAGCCCGTTTCCAGCCCGTCGAGGATCGGACATTCTGGGCGGTCGTCGCCGTGGCAGCTCTCCGCCAGATGCTCGAGGGTCCGGCGCATCTCCCTGAGAAGGGCCTCCCGTTTGCGCAGCTCGGCCGCGCGGGACAGGGCCAGCTGCTTGACGTCCGCGCTCGCCCGGCTGCGGTCCGTCCAGAGCGCGAGGAGCAGCCGGATGTCCTCGACCGGGAAGCCGAGGTCGCGCGCCCGGCCGACGAAGCGCAGCGTGTGTAGGTCGCGCTGATCATAGTCACGATAACCTGAATCGCGGCGCGCGGCCGGCGGGATCAGGCCGATCTTCTCATAATGGCGGATCATCCGCTGGCTGACGCCAGATGCAGCGGAGATTTCGCCGATCTTCACAGCTTTACGCCTCTGAGCCGCAGCGAGTTGCCGATGACCGTCACCGAGCTCAGGGACATGGCCGCGCCCGCGATGATCGGCGAGAGCAGGATCTGGAACCAGGGATAGAGCACGCCGGCGGCGATCGGTACTCCGGCCGCATTGAACACGAAGGCGAAGAACAGGTTCTGGCGGATGTTGCGCATCGTCGCATGGCTGAGGCGCCGGGCTCGGACGATGCCCCCTAGATCGCCCTTGACCAGGGTGACCGCCGCGCTTTCCATCGCAACGTCGGTTCCAGTGCCCATGGCGATGCCGACGTCCGCCGCGGCAAGCGCGGGAGCGTCGTTGATGCCGTCGCCAGCCATGGCGACGCGGCGGCCTTCGGCCCTGAGCCGCTGAACTTTGGCCTGCTTCTGGTCGGGCAGCACCTCGGCAATAACCTCGTCGATGCCCACGTGCCGGGCGACGGCCTCGGCGGTCTGCCGGTTGTCGCCGGTCATCATGACGATGCGGATGCCTTCCCTGTGAAGCGCGGCAATCGCTTCAATCGCGCTGTCCTTCACCGGATCGGCGACGACGACCAGGCCGGCGAGCCTGGAATCGATCGCGACCAGCATCACGCCGCGTCCTTCCAGACGATGTTCGTCGGCCTGGCTTTGGATCGATGCCGGATCGACTGCGAGCTCCGTCATCAGTGCGGCATTGCCGAGCGCGACCTTGCGGCCTTCGACGGTTCCGGTGACGCCCTTGCCAGTGTGGGATTCAAAGTCACTGCTGGCCGGAAGCTTTACGCCGCGCTCCTCGGCGCCCTCGACGATCGCCGCCGCGAGCGGATGTTCGCTGCCGCGCTCCAGAGCCGCGGAAAGTCGAAGCACTTCATCCTCGGAGAACCCGCTGGTGGGCTCGACCGCAATCAGCTTCGGCTTGCCGAGCGTCAGTGTGCCGGTCTTGTCGACCACGAGCGTGTCGACCTTCTCCATCAGCTCAAGCGCCTCGGCATTCTTGATCAGCACGCCGGCCGTTGCGCCGCGCCCCGTTCCGACCATGATCGACATCGGCGTGGCGAGGCCGAGCGCGCAGGGGCAGGCGATGATCAGCACGGCAACCGCGTTGACCAGCGCATGGGCAAGGGGCGGTGAGGGCCCGAACCAGTTCCAGACGAGGAAGGCGATCACCGACACCGCAACCACGCTGGGCACGAACCAGGCGGAGACGCGGTCGGCCAGCGCCTGGATCGGCGCGCGCGACCGCTGCGCCGCCGCGACCATCCGGACGATCTGCGAGAGCATCGTGTCGCGGCCGACCCGCTCGGCCTTCATCAGTAGGCTGCCGGTGCCGTTGACGGTCGCGCCGGTGACCTTCTCGCCCGGCACCTTCTCGACCGGGACCGGCTCGCCGCTGATCATCGACTCGTCGACCGCGCTGCGGCCTTCGACGACGACACCGTCGACCGGAATTTTCTCGCCAGGCCGGACCCGAAGCGTATCGCCGACATGGACATCCTCAAGCGGGATATCCTCTTCGCTGCCGTCATCCTTGACCCGCCTGGCCGTCTTGGCGGCAAGGCCGAGCAGGGCGCGGATCGCCTTGCCCGTCGCGGAACGGGCGCGCAGCTCCAGAACCTGGCCGAGCAGGACCAGCGTGGTGATGACCGCGGCCGCCTCGAAATAGACCGGGACCAGGCCGCCCATTGTCCTGAGCGAGGCGGGGAAGATCTGGGGCGCAACCGTCGCGACGACGCTGTAGCCATAGGCGACGCCGACGCCGAGGCCGATCAGCGTGAACATGTTGAGGTTGCGGGTCTTGAGCGACGCCCAGAACCGCTCGAAGAAGGGCCAGCCGCCCCACAGCACGACCGGCGTCGCCAGCGCCAGCTGCAGCCATGTGGACTGCTCCATCGGCAGCGGTTCCCAGCCGGCGAGCTCGATCGCGATGGCCAGCAGGACCAGCGGCAGGCTGAGTGCGGCGCTCACCCAGAAACGCCTGGTCATGTCGATCAGCTCGGGATTGGCTTCTTCCTCGAGGCTGGGCTCGAGCGGTTCCAGCGCCATGCCGCAGATCGGGCACTGGCCCGGCCCGTCGCGGCGGATCTCCGGATGCATCGGGCAGGTCCAGATCATGCCCTCGGCAGCCTCGGGCAGGGCGCCCATCGCCGGCGTCTTCACCGCCGGGTCATGCCGGGCCGGGTTCAGATACTGGTCCGGGTTGGCGGCGAACCGGTCGCGGCAGCGTGCGCTACAGAAATAGTATGACGTGCCGCCCAACTCATAACGATGCTCGGCGGTCCGCGTATCGACCTTCATTCCGCAGACGGGGTCGGTCACGATCGTCCCGTGATCGTCCGCCTTTGCGCCATGGTCATGCGCATGGTTGTGGGCGTGGTGCTGGCACTCGGCCATGACCGAAATCCTTCCTCAAATGACTCGTGCGCCTCAGCTTATGGAGTCTGACATCATGTCAGGGTCAAGGCCTGGGCAGGATCCGGCTCCGCATCCGCTCGCATCTCCCAACGAAAAGGGGGACCATCCGGTCCGTCATGACCCATCGGAATCGGCCGGTGCGCCGTTCGACTGCCGAAACGCCACATGATTCCCTGCGCAAAGGGAGTCCAGGCGCCGATCTCGACGCCGGCGTCGGCACGCCTGTCCGAAGTCCATTGGTTGGAGGTCTTGAGCGCGCTGTACCGGCCGTGCGCCTCGTAGAAGACGTCATCGGGCCCGTACCCGCGGCCTCGAAGCAGAATGGTTCGCCGCGACCGATCGAGTACGAAATGTCGTTCCATGGATGTGTGTGGAGCATCTGGGACCGCCGCGCACGTCCCGGGACATGCGGCCGGCACGCCTAAAACCTCGCGCCTATCGCCGGCTCATCACCGCTTGCGCCGGTGACTGGAACGACATCTTGTGACGCCATGAGCCTGACTCCTCGTTCGCAGCTGAACCGCCCTCACCCCCCAGCCGTTCCGGCCGGGGGTGATGCGCGACAGCCAAGCCGACGGGGCGCCATGTCGCCCCGCCGGCCAGCACGCCTCAACAACGCTCGGTCACCCACCTCCTGACCGGCGGCAGGGCGCGCTGGGAAAGCCAGTGCGGCCAGTGGCGTTCGTAGCGGCCGCATACCTGCTTGCTCGGCTTGGATTCCGGGCAGACCCAAGTGGCCGGGCGGAGCGGTGCCCGAGGACCGGACTGGGTCGGCGCCTCCCACCGGCACTGCTGACCGGCCGTCGAAGGCTGCTCCGTCTGGGCAGCCGCAGGGGTCTGAATCGCGGCTGCTGCCAGCGCAGCGGCGAGCAATCCAGTCATGATGCGAATAGTCATTGCTTAAATCCTTGGATCAGAGATGTGCCATGCGGCGGTTGGCCGCGTTCAGGCTTGCTGATCCAGGATGCTCGGCGGGTGCGTTTCGGGTTTGATCGAGCGGCCGTGAAGCGCGGGGTATGTCGGCGAGATATCGGGTGATCGCGGGCCTTCGTGCTCCGATGACATGCTTGCGGCCGGCTCGACGGCCACTGCCGTCCCGCACCCGGCGCCGGCCCTGCAGCTCGCCATGGCCGCGTCGCCGCGAATGCAGTCGCTGCCGCAATCTCCTGGCATGTCGGGGCAGGGCGAAGGGCAAGGCTCCGCTGAAGCGGCTGCGCCATGCGCCGGCGGCAGCGCTTCGGCGGCAAGCGCCGCCGGCATCGCCAGCAGAGCGATCAGCGCCGCGACCATCAGCAGAAATGAGCGCGCCGCTCTCATTTGAGACCGCCGGATCTCAGATATTTGATGAGCGCCGCAATCCCGAGCACGAGGACGAGGACGATCAGGATCCAGACGAGGCCCATCCCGATCATCATCATCGGTCCCCATCCGCCGCCCATCATCGGGCAGGGACTGGTCATGGCAGCGGTATTGCCCATCATCATGACGTCACCGGTTCCATGCCAACGTCCGGCTCTGCTATCGGTTGCCTTTCGGCGGTCCTCGCGAGCCTCTTGGGCCCGAGCAATTTGTAGATCGCGGGAAGCACGAACAGCGACAGCAGAGGCGCGGTGATCATGCCGCCGACCATCGGTGCGGCGAGGCGCTGCATCACCTCGTGGCCGGCGCCGTGGCCGATCAGCAGCGGGAACAGGCCGGCGAGGATCACGGCCACGGTCATCGCCTTCGGCCGAACGCGCAGGACCGCGCCTTCCATCAATGCGTCGTCGAGCTCATCGCATGTAAACGCGCGTCCCTGCCTGGTGCGGTCGGCGATTGCCGAGTCCAGATAGACCAGCATCACCACGCCGAACTCGGCGGCAAGCCCGGCCAGGGCGATGAAGCCGACCGCGGTCGCGACCGATACCGCGTGTCCGAGCAGGAAAATGAACCAGATGCCGCCAACCAGGGCGAAGGGCAGGCTCAGAAGGATGATCGCCGGCTGGCGAACGCGGCGGAACGCGGCAAACAGCAGGAGGAAGATGATGCCGATCGTCGCGGGCACGACCCAGGTCAGGCGCTCGGCGGCGCGCTCGGCATATTCGAACTGGCCGGACCAGCTGATCGAATAGCCCGGCGGCAGCTGGACGGCGGAGGTCACCCGTTCCTGTGCCTCGCGCACATAGCCGACGACATCGCGGTCTCGGACGTCGACATAGACCCAAACGGTCGGCTGGGCATTCTCGCTCTTGATCATCGAGGGCCCAGGGCGGACGACCACGTCGGCTACCTGCGACAGCGCGACTACTGCCCCGTCGGGCGTGACGATCGGCAGCTGCTCGAGCGCGGACACGCTGTCGCGCATTTCGCGCGGGAAGCGGACGCTGATCGGATAGCGGGCGAGCCCGTCGATCTTCTGTCCGATGGTTTCGCCGCCAACCGCCATGGCCGCGGTCTGCTGGACCTGCTCGATGGAGAGGCCGTAGCGCGCCGCCGCTAGCCGGTTCACCTCGATGTCGATGTAGCGCCCACCGGAGATGCGGTCGGACACGGCCGAGGCCGTGCCCTCGATCGGCTTGACCGCCCGCTCGACCTGCTCTCCGAGACGCTGGAGCGTGTCGAGGTCGGGGCCGTTGATCTTGATCCCGACCGGACTTTTGATCCCTGTCGCAAGCATGTCGATGCGGTTGCGGATCGGCGGCACGAACACATTGGCGAGGCCGGGGATCTTCAGCTTCGAGTCCAGCTCGGCGATGACCTTGTCGGTGGTCATGCCGGGCCGCCATTCATCCTTCGGCTTGAACTGGATGGTGGTCTCGAACATCTCCAGCGGCGCCGGGTCGGTCGCCGTCTCGGCGCGGCCGGCCTTGCCGAACACCGACTTCACCTCGGGCACGGTCATGATGATCCGGTCGGTGACCTGAAGCAGCTGGCTCGCCTCAGCCGCCGATAGGCCGGGAAGTGCCGTCGGCATGTAAAGAATGTCGCCTTCATCCATCGGTGGCATGAACTCGGCGCCAAGGCGGCTCATCGGCAGTAGCGAGATAACGAGCGCTACCGCGGCGATCACTAGTGTCTCCTTCGGCTTCCTTAGAACCCAGGCGAGCGCCGGCCGGTAGATGCGGATGAGGAAGTGGCTGATTGGGTTTTCCTGCTCTGCGCGGATGTGTCCCTTCACGGACATGACGATCAGCACTGGGACCAGCGTGATGGACAAGCCGGCCGCTGCTGCCATCGAATAGGTCTTTGTGAGCGCCAGCGGCCGGAACAGCCGCCCTTCCTGCGCCTCCAGCGTGAACACCGGCAGAAACGACAGGGTGATGATCAGCAGCGAGAAGAACAGGGCAGGGCCGACCTCGACCGCCGCGTCCACCAATAGCTTTACGCGGCTTCGCTCGGAGATCCCTTCGTTGGCTCGCGCATGCTCGAGCTTCTTGTGCGCATTCTCGACCATGACGATGGCCGCATCGACCATCGCGCCGATGGCGATGGCGATGCCGCCCAGCGACATGATGTTGGCATTGACGCCCTGAAGGCGCATTACGATGAAGGCCGTGAGAATGCCGAGCGGCAGCGTCACCAGCGCCACCAGCGAGGAGCGCAGGTGAAGCAGGAACACGCCGGTCACCAGCGCCACGACCAGCATCTCCTCGGCCAGCTTCTGCCACAGGTTGGCGACCGCGCGGTCGATGAGGGACGAGCGGTCGTAGACGGTGACGACCTCGACACCGGCGGGCAGGCTGCGCTTCAGCTCCTGAAGCTTCGCCTTGACCGCGTTGATCACCGACTGTGTATCCGCCCCCTGGCGCACGACGATGATTCCTCCGGTGACCTCGCCCTCGCCATTGAGTTCGGCGATGCCGCGCCGGAACTCCGGCGCCAGCTGGACGCGCGCGACATCGCCGACCGTGATCGGAATGCCGCCCGCCTGGGCGCTGAGCGGGATGTCGCGGAAATCCTGGAGCGTTTTGAGATAGCCGGGAACGCGGACCATATATTCGGCGCCGGCCTGCTCGATCACCGAGCCTCCGGCCTCATTATTGGCCTGGCGGATGGCGTCCGTGACGTCGGAGACGGAGATGCGGTAGAGCTGCATCCGCTGCGGATCGAGCTGGACCTGGAACGACTGGACCATGCCGCCGACGCTCGCGACCTCGGAAACGCCGTCGATTTCCTTGAGCTGGAACCGGAGGAACCAGTCCTGGAGCGATCGGAGCTGGGCGATGTCGTGCTCGCCGGTTCGATCGATGAGCGCATATTCAAATGCCCAGCCGACGCCGGTCGCGTCTGGCCCGAGGCTGGGCGAGACATTTCTCGGCAGCCGGTCGCGCGCCTGGCTCAGATATTCGAGAGTTCGCGAGCGCGCCCAGTAGAGGTCGGTACCGTCCTTGAACAGCACCGTGACGAAGCTGTCGCCGAAGAAGGAGAAGCCGCGCACGGCCTTGACCTGCGGCGCCGACAGCATGGTGCTCGCCAGCGGATAGGTGACCTGGGCCTCGACGGTGCTTGGCGCCTGGCCCGGATAACTGGTCCGGATGATGACCTGCGTGTCCGACAGGTCCGGCAATGCGTCGACCGGCGTCCGGGTCAGCGAGTAGATGCCTGCGAGCGCGATGAAGACCGCGCCCAGGAGCACGAACAGCCGGTTGGCGACCGACCAGCGGATGATCCGCTCGATCATCGGCCGGCCTCCGGCGCGATGCGCTCAATGATGTACTCATTGCCTTCCGGTCGGGCGTTTACGGCGAAATCGACGCGAAGGCCTCGTTTGAGACCGCGCAGCATTGCTGGCCGCCGAACCTTGAACGTCATGTTCATTGCCGGCCACCCGAGAGCGGCGATGGGCTCGTGGCTGATCGTCACGAGGCTGCGCCCGGGATCAATCGACTGGATGATGCCGCGGCCAGCCGCCTGTTTGGGCGGTGGCGCCTGGGTGGTCTCGAGTCGGCTCAAATAACCGGACAGCGATGCCTCGGAGTCGATCAGGAATTGACCAGAGGCGACGACCTCCTCACCAGGACGCAGTCCCGCCGCGATTTCCGTCCATTGGTCATAGTCGCGGCCGGTCCGGACCTCTTGCGGCACGAAACTGCCGCTTCGCCTTACAATCACGACTTGGCGCCGGCCGGTGTCGATTACCGCCTCGCTCGGAACGACTACTGCCATTCCGCCGGCGCCTTGGAGCGTGACGTTGGCGAACATGCCCGACTTGAGGCGCGCGCCGGGGTTGGGAAGCGTGATCCTGACCTGAGCAGTGCGGCTCTGCGCGTTCAAGGAGGGAAAAATGTAATCGACCACCCCGCGCCGCACTTCACCCGCATAGGCGGGAAAGACGATCTCGGCGGGCTGGCCGACATGGATGTTGCCCATCGACGCCTCGGGTACGTCGGCAATGACCAGCACCTGGCCGAGCCCCTGGATCGTGACGATCGACTGGCCGGGGCTCACCTGAGCGCCTGGACGAGCACCGATTGTGGTGACCACGCCGGATGTTCGGGCGACGACGGGATAGGTGCGCTGCGGAGCGCCGCCGCGCGCGAGCCTGCTCACCAATGACGACGGAGCACCGAGGAGCAGCAATCGCTGGCGCGCGGCGTCGCGCAGGCTCGCGGCGGCGGGGCTGCGCGCCGTCAGCAGTGCCTTGTACTCGTTCTGCGCTGCGAGCAGGTCGGGCGAGTAAACCTGGGCGATCACGCGTCCGGCGCCGATCGGCTCGCCCTCCGCGCGGACGGTCAGGTTCTCGACAAAGCCGGGCGTCAGCGTCTGCACTTCGCTGATCAGCCTCTGGTCGAAGTCGACTCGTCCGACCGCGCGGACGACCATAGCGATGTCGCGGGCCTCGACCGTTGCGGTGCGGATGCCGAGGTTCTGCATGAC
>JALYNQ010000026.1 GCA_030773115.1 Pseudomonadota bacterium | reverse complement strand
CCGCCGCGCTATTTCCGCGCATTTCACTCACCGGCCTGCTCGGCCTGGCGAGCAGCTCGCTGTCCGGACTGTTCAGCGGCGGATCGTTCGGCTGGAACGCGTCGGCCGACGCCACCTACTCGATTTTCCGCGCCGGCGCCGGCGTCGCCAATGTCCGGCTCAGTGAGGCGCAGCGCGACACCGCCGTCGCCGGTTATCAAAGGGCGATCCAGACCGCGTTTCGAGAGGTCAGCGACGCGCTCGCCCGGCAAGGCACAGCCGGCGACGAGCTGCGCGCCCGAGAAGCGCAGCAGGCTTCTGCGGCCGACAATTACCGGCTGTCTGAAGCGCGCTATCGCGAAGGAATCGACAGCTTCCTGCTGACGCTAGATTCGCAGCGGACCTATTTCGCGGCGCAGCAGAGCTTGGTGCAAATGCGGCTCGAGGCCGCGTCGAACCTAGTGGATCTTTACCGGTCGCTAGGCGGGGACTCGCTCCATCCGGCCGCTGAAACGGCCGCCCGCCAGTAATGCTCGACCGAGGCGCAATCGGCTTGCTATCGCCGGCGGATGGCCGGCCGCTCTGAAAGCCAACAGCGCCAGGAGCGCAATGCCGGGCTACTGCTGATCGCGGCGGCGGCGGCGGCATTGATCGCTGCCAATTCGCCGCTTGCCGACGAATATCAACACCTGCTTCACCTGAAGCTCGGCCCCGAGCTGCCTCGCTATGGCCGGATGGACCTGCACCACTGGATCGCCGACGGCTTGATGGCGATCTTCTTCCTGCTGGTCGGCCTGGAAGTGAAGCGCGAGTGGTTCGACGGTCGCTTGTCGACGCCGGCCGAACGCCGGCTGCCAATCCTGGCCGCGGCCACCGGCATGGCGGTTCCGGCCCTGATTTACCTCGCCGTGATTGGCGGCGGTCCGGGGCTGTCCAACGGCTGGGCCATTCCGGCGGCGACCGACATCGCCTTTGCGGTCGGCGTGCTGGCGATACTCGGCCGCCACGCGCCGCCGTCGATCAAGCTGCTGCTAGTCACCATTGCCATCGTCGACGACATCGGCGCGGTCGTCATCATTGCGCTGTTCTACACCGCCGACCTAAACGTCGCCGCGTTGTCGGTCGCGCTCGCGCTCGCAGGCGGAATGGCCGCGCTTGGCCAGTTCGGCGTGCGGCGGCTGTGGCCGTTCCTGATCGGCTTCGCCCTGCTTTGGCTGCTGATGCTGGCGAGCGGAGTCCACGCCACCATTTCCGGCGTGCTTGCCGCCCTTACGATCCCGCTCGGCCGCGGCGAGGCGCACTCCCCGCTCAAGCGGCTGGAGCATGACATCCACCCTTGGGTGATGTTCGGGGTCGTGCCCATTTTCGGGTTCGCTTCAGCGGGAGTTGAGCTTTCTGGAGGTGGAGGCCTCCTGCTGCAACCGCTGCCGCTGGCCATCCTGCTCGGCCTGTTCCTCGGCAAGCAGCTCGGCATTTTCGGCGGAATCTGGCTGGCCGTCAAAGCCGGGCTCGCGCCCTGCCCCGACGGCGCTCAGTGGCGGCAGATCTACGGGGCTTCGCTACTGTGCGGCATCGGCTTTACCATGAGCCTGTTCATCGGCGCCCTGGCCTTCCCGGGAAATCCCGCCCTGATCGACGAGGCAAAGATCGGGATATTGTCGGGCTCGCTGCTGTCGGCCGTCGCCGGCTACCTCGTGCTGCGGCTGACTCCTCCGACCGAATGCAGGGCGGAAGATGCCGAAGAATGCGAAGAGCTATTCGGAGCCGACCAACCCGGCTAAGCGTTCGCGCGCCATGGACCATTTCACCATCAAGAACGGCAGCATACACTGCGAGGATGTCCCGCTCGAGCTGATCGCCGACGAGGTCGGGACCCCGGTCTATATCTACTCGTCGGCCACGCTGCGGCGTCATGCCCGTGTCCTCAAGGAGGCCCTGGAAGGGCTCGACGACCCTCTGATCGCCTATGCCGTTAAGGCCAACCCCAACCCGGCGGTCCTGTCCGTACTAGCCCGAGAAGGGCTCGGCGCCGACATCGTCTCGATCGGCGAATATCGCGCCGCCCGCGCAGCCGGAATGAAACCCGAGACGATCCTCTTCTCGGGGGTCGGCAAGACTTCGGACGAAATGGCCGAGGCCCTGTCCGGTGGCCTGCTGCAATTCAATCTGGAATCGGTCGAAGAGGCACATACTTTGTCGATCGTGGCCCGGGCCATGGACGTCGAGGCCCCGGTGGCGCTGCGCATCAACCCGGATGTCGAAGCCGGCACCCATGCCAAGATCACCACCGGCACGGCCGAAAACAAGTTCGGCATTCCCGCCGCTCAAGCGGTGGCTGCGTTCCAGGCGGTTCGCGACCTGCCCAATCTTCGGGTGATCGGAATCACCGTCCACATTGGCAGCCAATTGACCAGCCTCACCCCGCTGGAGTCCGCCTTCGACCGTCTCGGAAGCTTGATCCGCGATCTTCGGGCCGAAGGATTCGAGCTGAAGATTGCCGATCTCGGCGGTGGCCTTGGTGTTCCCTACGGCCCTGGCCAGCCGCAGCCGCCGACCCCCACCGACTACGGCACGATGGTAAAACAAATTGCCGGCGACTGGGGAGTTCGCCTGGCGTTCGAGCCCGGTCGGCTGATCAGCGGCAACGCCGGCGTATTGATGACCCGGGTGGTGAGAGTGAAGCCCGGGGAAACCCACCCCTGGCTGATCGTCGATGCTGCGATGAATGACCTGATGCGTCCCGCGCTCTATGACGCCTATCATCATGTCGACGCCGTACGCCCTTCCGGAACCAGAATGACCGCCCATGTTGTGGGGCCGGTGTGCGAAAGCGGCGACACCTTCGCCATGGCCCGGGAGCTGGACGCTGTCAGGGAAGGCGAACTGATCGTCTTCCGCACTGCCGGAGCCTATGGAGCCGCCATGTCGAGCGGCTACAACAGCCGCCCGATTACGCCGGAAGTGCTGGTGGACGGCGATCGCTGGGCGCTGGTCCGGCGGCGGCTCGACCTGGCGGATGCCGCGTCGCTGCCGCTGCCGGAGTGGCTGCGCTAGCTATCGCCAGCCTTGCTGGCGGGCAGCGCGCTCCTGCGCGGCGTCGAACGGGTCACCCTTGATGGTTTCATCGATTAGTGAAGCGAGCCGTGGCTCCGCTCCAGCCGCCATTCGATAATTGCCCCTCTGTCCCTCTGCCGTGGGGTACAGGCCTTGTATATGCCAACTGTCGCCTTCGCGGCAGGCTAGCCCGCTTGCCGACGCGTCGCTGAAGCTCCGGCAGATCCGGCCGCCAGCATCACGAAAAGTAAGGCCAATCCGGGTCATGTCAGCGCCCGGAGCGCTCGCAAGCTGGGTGTCGAGCGCCAGATCAAGCCCAGCGGCGGCAACCAATCGCCCGCCCTGCACGGCGATGGGAGAATCAGCGCGGCCGACGAACTGAATGCCGATCGCCAACCCGAGCGCCAGAGATGCCGCCATTGCCGCCAACTGACGCACGCCGAGCCAGCTCTGCCGACGCACTCTCTCGCTTGCTTTCGCACCAAAATCGATCACCTCGGCCGCCTCGAACCGGGGCGGCGAGCCGCTGCCTTCGATGACGGGGGAAAAGGCTCCGCGCATCTCGGCTGCCAATTGGCGATGCTGGTCCGCTTTGGCTGCCAGCTCTGGGTCGGCCGCGACCACCGCCGCGACGCGGGCCGCAGCCTCATCGTCCAGTTCGCCATCGAGCCAGGCGAAGAATTCCTCGTCGTCAATCATCTTGCTTGCCTTCGCCGAGCATGTCGAGCAGCGCTTGCCGCCCCCTCGCCAGCCGGCTCGACACGGTGCCGATCGGCTGATCCAAAATCTCCGCCGTCTCGCGATATCCGAAGCCCTCGATCAGGATCAGCGCAACCACCTCCCTCTGCTCTTCCGGCAACCGTTGCATCGCAAGCATGGCGGTTTGCAGGTCGATTGCCGCTTCGGCCGATGGCCGGGGATCGAAGCCGACTGCTTCGCCGGCTTCCGCCGGCGCTTCGTGCGCCGCCCGACGTGCCCGTGATCGAACCGTATCGATCCACACCGTTCGGCAGATGCGGAAAATCCAGCTGTCGAAGCGGGTTCCCGCATGGAACTGATCGAAAGATCGGAACGCTTTTTCCGCAGCCATCTGGGCAAGGTCGTCCGCGTCCGCAGGATCGCGTGCGAGCGCATGGGCGAAGCGCCGGAGGCGCGGCCATACGGCTGCAAGCTCGGAGTCGAACGGCGATGAAGACGGCATTGCACCTCATGCGGATGAAACGGCGGCCATTCGACGTTTCATCCGCAAAGGAATAGGAAAAGGTTCGATGATGTCCAAGCGTCCGTTACTGATCGCGATTCTGATCGCCGGCCTGGCGGCCTCGACTGCGCCTGCGCAACTGCTAGGCGGCGGCCCGCTTGGCGGCGTTACTGGTCCGGTGATCGATACGGTTGGCCAAGTCGGCAATAGCGTCGACCAGACCGTCGGCGGCCTCACCCGACAGGGCGACAGCGCTGGCAGCGCTGTCTATTCGAATGTCGCGCCGGTATCCCTGGACCGTGTGGCTCAGCCGATCCAATATCTCCAGGCCACCGCCAGCCAGCTGGCCCAATTGCGCAAGCTAAGGCTTGACGCTCTGGTCCGGGCCAATCGAGCGGTCCTTGATCGTGACGATCAGGGTCAGCCAGTCCGCAAGGGAGAACTGATCCTGACCGACCCCGACCCAGCCTCGCTTGCCCTGGCGCAGCGGGCGGGATTCCGGGTGATCGGCGACGACGGCAATGAGCTTGGCATCCGAATCGTTACGCTGGCCCTGCCGCGAGGAATGAACGTGCGCCAAGGCTTGAAGGCGTTGCGGCGCCTTAGCCCGGCCGTCCAGGCCGATTATAATCACATCTATGAGCCTGCAGGCGGCGCCTTGCTGCCGGCAACTGGCTTGGCGCTCGCCGCGTCGTCGCCCGTACGACAGGGAACGCGCATCGCCATGATCGACGGCGCTATCGCCGCTCATCCCTCGCTTGCCGCCGCGAGCGTCGAGCAGCGCGGCTTCGCCGGCGCGGCCCAGCCGACCGGCCATGGTACCGCGGTCGGCTCGCTGCTGGTTGGCGACCAGGGCCCCTTCCGGGGCGCGGCGCGCGGCGCACAGCTGTTTGTCGGCGATGTCTATGGCGGCAACCCGGCCGCCGGATCAGCCTCGACCATCGTCCGGGCCCTGGCCTGGACCGCATCGAAACGGCCGTCGGTAATCAATGTCAGCCTTGTCGGGCCGAATAATCAGTCCTTGGCCCGCGCCATTGCGGCCCTTCGCGCGCGCGGCATCGGGCTGGTCGCCGCAGTCGGCAACGACGGCCCTGCCGCACCGCCGCAATATCCAGCCTCTTACGAGGGCGTGGTTGCAGTCACCGGAGTCGATGCCAGCGACCGCGCCCTGCGCGAGGCGGGACGTTCAATTCACCTCGATTTCGCCGCACCGGGGGCAGACCTGGTCGCGGCCTTGCCTGGCAATGGCTACACTCCGGTTCGGGGAACCAGCTTTGCCGCTCCGTTCGTCGCCGCTCGCCTTGCCGCGACCGGATCGATGGCACAGCTGGCTGCGGAAGCCGTTCCAGGTAAGGGCAAGGTGGGGCGCGGCATCGTCTGCAAAAGCTGCCGTATTCTCCCGAAAACGGTCGGTCTTCGCTGAAATTTTGGTCGGGCCGGGATGAAGTCCGACGCCAATTCCGTTTTCCTGACAGACGGAGCTTGAAGAGCCTCCGCTCGAAAGGAGATGAATGATGTTCAAGACCAAGATTCTGGCGCTTGCCCTGGCCGGTTCGGCTTTAGCTGCGGCCCCGGCGCAGGCCCAGTTGCTGGGCGGCAGCGGCGGCCTGGGCGGCACCGTGTCGGGCGTGCTCGGCGGATCGGGCAGCGGCTCGGTCGGCGATTCGGGTGGCCTGCTCGGCAACGGCTCGCTCGGCAATGGCTCCATCGTTGGCAACGCGACAGGTGCGATCAGCAACAGCGTGACGGGAAGCGTTACCCACAGCCGGTCTGTCGACACCCGCAACGGCAGTGCCAGCGCCAATGCCGGTCTCGCCGGTACGGTCAGCAGCGTCGCTAACGGCGCAGTGGGCGCCAACGGCCTTGGCCAGACGATCGGCCTTGCCGGCTCGTCGTCGACCAGCGGCTCGGCCAGCGGAAATGCCGGCCTTGGCGCCCAGGCGATCGGCACCGACCAGATCGCCGGCACCGTTTCGACGGTCCAGGGCCATGCCGTAAGCGTCGCCGGTCAGGCGCAAGGACAGGCGAATGCCGCTGCGAATGCGGCAGCCAGCGCTGCGGCAACTGCAGCCGGCAATGTTCAGGGCCAAGCGATGGGCGCGGCCGGCACGGTCGGCAACGCCGCCGGCAATCTGGCCGGCAACGCCAACGGCAACCTCTCCGGCTCGCTGATGACGCAGGGCTCGGCCAATGGATCGGGCCAGGCCAACGGCACCGCCCAGGCCAAACGCGAACGCAACGACCAACGGTAAGTTTGATTGGCCCCCGCCGTCGGGCCCGCTCCTTCCTCCTTGGAGCGGGCCCGATTTTTTGTGCACGTCAGAGCTTTCAGGCAGCTCGGGAACGATCTTGAACAGATCGACCGCTGACCCGACCTAGGGCAAGCTAAACCGTATCTGTGCCGTGTAGTAGCTGGGCACCTTGGTCCCGTCGGCAAGCTCCGCCGGCTCCAGCCGCGCCCGCTTCTTGAAGATGTCGCAGACGACCTTGTTGAACTGGGGCGCCGCGAAATGGCTGAGGCCGGTGCAGCTCGTCACCTTGCCCGTTGCGTCGACAATCAAACGTGCCCGGACTTCCCCTTCTATCCCGAGCCGGACCATGTCCGTCGGATAATCTTTGACACTGAGCCATTGTCCCGGGTTCGGTGTCCACACCGGCCTTACGACCTTGTCCTGAATGTCTGGATCGAGACCCCAGTCGCGAAGCGCATCGCGACCGCATTCATCGAACGCCGTCAGCTGATCGCCGAGCGCGCCCGTTTCAAGGATCACCGTGCGCCCGCTGCCGGCATCGATTTCGAGCTCGGTCATAGCCGATGCGAAAGCGTGCCGATGCGCCCGCTCAGCGGCTCGCTCGACGACATCGGTTGGCTCCGGCCGTACACCGGGCAGCTGCACCTTGACGGTGATTTTGTCCCCTGGGGCCGATTCCCGCCACAGGGGGACATAATTCCACAGGACTCCGGGTGTGCCATTCTTCGAGATGGTCGGGCTGCCCTTGGCCCCACTGCCGCCGGGCCTGAAGCGCGCCGGCACGCCCGTTTGCGAAGTAGCGAGGGGCTTCCCGACGATGAGCATGAGCATCCTGTCCGGCGCCGGGCCCTGGATGAGGAGGACTGTCTTCCGCTCGCCTTCACCGAAGGTTCGGATCAGCTGGCAGGCGTTATCCGCATAGTCGAGTACCCACTGGCTCGACGGCTTCAGCCGCACTGGCTCCGGCACTGCCGTTGGCGCTGGCTCCGGTGCAGCCGCCATCAGCAGCGGCGCCGCCATCAAATGGGCGACGATAGTCCTGCCGTTCATGGCCACCCCCAAGCCCGAGCCAGTCGAGCTTATGCGAGAGGTCTCGGACAGTCCAGCTTACAGCTTCTCGGTCAGTTCCGGGACGATCTTGAACAGGTCGCCGACCAGGCCGATGTCGGCGACCTGGAAGATCGGGGCTTCCTCGTCCTTGTTGATGGCGACGATCGTCTTCGAATCTTTCATTCCGGCGAGGTGCTGGATCGCGCCGGAGATGCCGATGGCGATATAGACTTCGGGGGCGACGATCTTGCCGGTCTGGCCGACCTGGTAATCGTTGGGCGCATAGCCGGCATCGACCGCGGCGCGGCTGGCGCCGACCGCGGCGCCGAGCAACGCTGCGGGAGCCTCGGCTGAGCGAGCGTCTCGCCCTCAGCCCAGCGCCTTGATCTTGCGCACCTCGGCTGCGAGCGCCGGGACGATCTCGAAGGCGTCGCCCACGATGCCGTAGTCGGCGACCTTGAAGATCGGGGCTTCGGGGTCCTTGTTGATCGCCACGATGACCTTGGAGGTCCGCATGCCGGCCAGGTGCTGGATCGCGCCGGAGATGCCGATGGCGATGTAGAGCTGAGGCGCGACG
>JALYNQ010000025.1 GCA_030773115.1 Pseudomonadota bacterium | reverse complement strand
GTTGACCACGCGCTCGGTCACCTGCGGCTCGCCGAAGCTGCCGCCTCGGGCCGGGACCAGGCTGTCCAGCTCGTCGATGAAGATGACGGTCGGCGCCACTTGGCGCGCGCGGGCGAACAGGCGGGCGCTCTGCTGCTCCCTCTCGCCATACCTTTTGCTGAGCAGGTCGCTCGACTTGGTGGCGATGAAATTGGCCTCGCTTTCGCGCGCCGTGGCCTTGGCCAGCAGCGTCTTGCCGGTGCCGGGCGGGCCATAGAGCAGGAAGCCCTTGGCCGGACGAATGCCGAGCCGGCGGAAAGCCTCGGGATGCTTGAGCGGCAGTTCGACCCCCTCGCGCAGCTTGTCGCGCGACTCATCGAGCCCGCCGACGTCGTCCCAGCCGATGTTCGGGACCTGCACCATCACCTCGCGCATTGCCGACGGCTGGACCCGCTTCAGCGCATTGTCGAAATCGCTGGCCTCGACCGACAGCGCGTCGAGCACCTCGGTCGGGATGGTCTCGTCGGCCAGGTTCAGCTTGGGCATGATTCGCCGCACTGCCTCGAGCGCCGCCTCGCGGGTGAGCGCGGCCAGGTCGGCGCCGACAAAGCCGTAGGTCCGCCGCGCCAGCTCGTCGAGCTTGACCCCGTCGGCCAGCGGCATTCCGCGCGTGTGGATGCCGAGGATCTCCCGTCGGCCGCGCTCATCGGGCACGCCGATGATGATCTCCCGGTCGAAGCGGCCCGGGCGGCGCAGCGCCTCATCGATCGCCTCAGGCCGGTTGGTGGCGGCAATGACAACCAGATTCTGCCTGGGCTCGAGCCCGTCCATCAAGGTCAGCAGCTGGGCGACCAGCCGCTTCTCCGCTTCGCCGGTCACCTGGCCGCGCTTTGGCGCGATCGAATCGATCTCGTCGATGAAGATGATCGACGGCACCGCCTTGGCCGCCTCCTCGAAAATCTCGCGAAGCCGCTTTTCGGACTCGCCATAGGCCGATCCCATGATCTCCGGTCCGGCGATGTGGAAGAATTGCGCATCGCTTTCATTGGCGACGGCCCGGGCCAGCCGGGTCTTGCCGGTCCCGGGCGGGCCGTGCAGCAGCACGCCCTTGGGCGGATCGACGCCGAGCCGCTGGAACAATTCGGGATGCCTGAGCGGCAGCTCGACCATCTCGCGTAGTGCGTCGATCGTGTCGTTCATGCCGCCGAGATCGTCATAGGTGACGTCGGCTCGCCGCTCGCCGTCCCTTTTGTCGGTATATTCGGGCAGCAATTCGACCTGGGTATTGGCGTCGATGTGGACGATGCCCTTCGGTACCGTCGAGATGACGGTCAGCCGGACTTCCTGCAGGGCGAACGCCGGGGCGTTGAGCAACTGGCGAATATGCTCAGGCATGTCGGCATTGACCCGCTGGTGCCCGGAAGTCGCGACCGTGTCGCCTTCTGTAAAAGGCCGGCCCGCGAAACTACGCTTCAGCGCCTGGGACGAGCCATGGAGCCGGACATTGTTCTGCGCTGGTGCGAAGACGACCTTGGTCGCCGGCTTCGAACTCGCCTTGTTGACCTCCACATAGTCGCCCGATCCGACTCCGGCATTGGCGCGCTGCAGGCCGTCGAGGCGGATGATGTCGAGTCCCGCATCCTCGCTGTAGGGGCCGAGCGCGCGCGCCGCGGTGGCCCGCTTGCCGACGATCTCGACCACGTCACCCTCGGACAGGCCGAGTTCCTTCATCAGCTTGACCGGCAGGCGGGCCACGCCGTGGCCGCTGTCGATCGGCGGCAGGTGAGCGACCTGCACGCGCCGGACCAGAGTATCAACCGTCGCCATCCGCTTCCTTCTCCGATTTGTCGACAAGCCCCCCAAAACGCGCCGCCATAGGAACGGCGGCGGGGGCAATGAGGTTCAATCTGGGGGCGGAACGAGCAGAAAAAAAGGCCGGGCGTTGCCGCCCGGCCTAAGGATCAGGAGAGGATGCCTTCGTAAAGGCGAGGTCTTTATCGCACTGCACAATTCATATTGCAAGTGCGAAATGTTACCGCTCACATGAATAGGTATGCAAGCGGTTACAATGGCGGATTATCCCTGATTAGTGCGCCTGCGAACAAAGTCCCATTTCCGCCCTGCTGCGCTCCCTCGGCAAGTTTCAAGGAACGCGCTCCAGCCATCTCATCCTAAAGCTTGATCATCGGGCCGCTCAAATGTGGTAAGCGGAGTCAAACTGGGGCCAGGTTTCAAATGGAACGTCGCTTAGCCGCCATCCTCGCCGCCGACGTCGTTGGCTACAGCCGCCTGATGGGGGCGAATGAGGTCGGCACCCTGCAAAGCCTGCAGCAGCATCAGGCCGAGCTGGTCGGTCCGGCGATCGCCAGCCATGGCGGTCGCATCGTCAAGTTGACTGGCGACGGACTGCTCGCGGAATTTGCCAGCGTCGTCAGCGCCGTCGAATGCGCGGCGGACATCCAGCGCGCCATGCCTGATCGCAACGCCGATGCGCCGGAGGACCGCCGCATCGAATATCGGGTGGGGATCAATCTCGACGACGTCATCGTCCAGGGCGACGATCTGTTCGGCGATGGGGTCAATGTCGCGGCGCGGCTCGAGGGCATTGCCTGCCCCGGCGGGATCGCCGTGTCGCAGGCGGTGCGCGACAATGTCGGCCATCGGCTCGACCTTCAGTTCGAGGATCGCGGCGAGCTGCAGCTCAAGAATATCGCCATGCCGGTACGGGTCTATGACATCGTCCTGGACCCGAAGCCGGCCGTCGCCGCGCCGGGGATGGCGGCAGTCATCCACGAGAAGCCGTCGATCGCCATCCTGCCCTTCACCAACATGAGCGGGGACCCCGAGCAGGAATATTTCTCGGACGGGATCGCCGAGGACATCATCACCGACCTCAGCAAGATATCGAGCCTGTTCGTCGTCGGCCGCAACACCAGCTTCACCTACAAGGGCATGTCGCTCCAGCTGCAGAAGGTGGCGCGGGAGCTGGGCGTCAAGTTCCTCATGGAAGGGAGCGTGCGCAAGGCCGGGGGCCGCGTGCGGGTGACGGCCCAGCTGATCGACGGGACCAGCGGCGGCCACCTCTGGGCGGATCGCTACGACCGCGAGCTGACCGACATTTTCGCCATCCAGGACGAGATTACCAAGGCCATCGTCGATCAGCTCCGGCTTCGCCTCGTGCCCGACGAGATGGAGGCGATCGGCCAGGCGCCGACGGGGAGCGTCGAGGCCTACACCTACTATCTCAAAGGGCGACAATATTTCCACAATTCGACCAAGTGGTTTCTTGGCCTCGCCCGCCAGATGTTCGCCAAGGCGATCGAGCTCGATCCGACCTTCGCCAGGGCCTATGCGGGCCTGGCGCTCGCCGCGACGCGGCTCGCTGGCTGGTTCGGACAGCCGATCCCGATGGATGAGATTTTGGCAATCGCCGGCAAGGCCATCGCCTTGGCGCCAGAGCTTGCGGAGGCCTATGCGGCTCAGGGGGAAGCGCTAAGCGCGAGCGGGCGAAAGGAAAGCGCCGAAACCGCGTTCGAGCGGGCGCTGGAGCTGGACCCCAACCATTTCGAGGGAAACCTGTTTTTCGGGCGTCACTGGGCGCGATGGGGCGAGGCGGCACGCTCGGTTCCCTATTTCATTCGGGCCACCGAGGTGCAGCCAGACGATTTCCAGGCGCCGCTTCTCCTTGAGCAGGTGCTGCGCGGACTGGGCCGCACCGAGGAAGGAATTCCCTATGCGCGGATGGGACTGAAGCGCGCCGAGGAAGCACTGCGCAAATATCCCGAAAGCTCGCGCCCCGCCCAGTTGGGCGCGACGGCACTCGCCAGCCTTGGCGAACGGGAAGAAGCCAAGCGATGGATGGAACGTGCGCTCGCCATCGATCCCGACGACACGCACATCAGATATAATGCCGCCTGCATGTGGGCCCAGCTTGGCGAGTTCGATCGGGCATTCGACCTGCTGGAGCAGTGGGCGGAGCATGTCGGGCACGAGAACAAGGACTGGATGCTGCACGATCCCGACCTGGATTCGCTCCGCAACCTGCCGCGCTATGAAAGGCTGATTGACCTTATCGACGCCCGCATCGCCGAGCGCGAGGTTCAGCCTATTTCTTGAGGATCCCCACCGCCCGCCGGATCAAGCCGCGCGGGAAGAAGCGGTGGGCTTGGGAGGTCGATTTGTTCATCAGGCCGGGGATGACGATCGCCTGATTCCGCTCCAGACCTTTCAGCCCGGCCGCCACTACGGGGGGTGATGCTGCGGCGAGCTTGCTCGATGCATTGCTCGGACCGAAACCGGCGACTTGGCCGAACTCGGTCGCGGTCGGCCCTGGACAGAGCGCGGACACCTTTACGCCCTGGCCCTTCACTTCCTCGTGCAGCGCCTCGCTGAACGACAGCACGAAGGCCTTGGTGGCGAAATAGACCGCCATGCCGGGACCGGGCTGGAATGCAGCGGTCGAGGCGACATTGAGGATCGCTCCGGACTTGCGTTCGATCATCCCCGGCAGCACCGCACGGGCCAGCTCGACCAGCGCCCCGCAGTTGAGGTCGATCATCTGCCGCTGCCGCTTGCCGTCGAGCTCGGCGAAGCGGCCGGTCAGCCCGAAGCCGGCGTTGTTGACCAGCTGCTCGACATGCTCCCCGTGAGCGGCGAGGTCAGCCATCAGCCGGTCGGCCGCGCCCGTCTCGCTGAGGTCGATCTCGACCGCCCGCGCATTACCGAGCTCCGCCGCCAGCGTATCCAGCCGGTCCCTGCGCCGTGCGACCAGCAGCAGTCGATGGCCCTTGGCTGACAGCTGGCGGGCGAAATCGACGCCCAGCCCGGCCGAAGCGCCGGTTATCAGCGCGACCGGGCTCGACACCTAGGCGACCGTCGCCTTGACGATCTTGCCCGGCTCGCGCGGCGGCTCGCCGACCGGAAGCGCATCAACAAATTCCATGCCGCTCTCGACCTGGCCCCAGACGGTGTATTGCTTGTCGAGGAAGCGGGCGTCGTCGAAGCAGATGAAGAACTGGCTGTTGGCGCTGTTCGGATTGCTGGTCCGGGCCATCGAGCAGGTGCCGCGGACATGCGGTTCGCTCGAGAATTCGGCCTTCAGATCGGGCAATTCGCTGCCGCCGGTGCCGGTGCCGGTCGGATCGCCGCCCTGGGCCATGAAGCCCGGGATCACCCGATGGAACACCACGCCGTCGTAAAAGCCGTCACGGGCCAGGCCGGCGATGCGCTCGACATGGCCGGGGGCCAGGTCGGATCGCAGCTTGATGACGACGTCGCCGCCGGTCGAAAGGGTGAGGGTCAGCATATTGGCGTCGGCCATCATCTTGTCCTTGGCTTGGAAAATCTGGGGGCCCTCTAGGCTTCCTTGGCGGGTTGCGCCAGTAGGCCCGGCGGCATAGGGAAGCGGCACTCAGCAAGCAGTCTGGCGAGGGAGCGAGTCATGAGCGAGAGCGAGGACATCGCCACCCCCCTGCACGAACCCGAAGCCGCCCGTGCCGAGGACCGCATCCACGACAAGGAGGACCGGCTCCGTCCCGAGTTCGTTCGCGAGGTGCTCGACGCGGTTGCCGACGGTGACGACGTAGCGGCCCGCGGGCTGGTCGCCGAGCTCCACCCCGCCGACATCGCCGACCTGATCGAGCTGGCTCCGGGGGACGAGCGCGCCGACCTGATCGAGGCATTGGCGGGGATAGTCGACGCCGACGTCTATGCCGAGCTCAACGACTGGGTCCGCGAAGACGTCATCGACGAGATGGAGCCGCAGCAGGTCGCCGACCTCGCGGCCCAGCTCGATACCGACGATGCGGTCGCGCTGATCGAGGATCTCGAGCAGGACGACCAGCTGGCCGTGCTCCGGGCGATGGAGCCGGACGATCGCGCCGCGGTCGAGGAAGCCCTGACCTATGGCGAGGAGACCGCCGGCCGCCTGATGCAGCGGGACCTGATCGCGGTGCCCGAGCATTGGAAAGTCGGCCAGGTCATCGACTATCTGCGCTCGTCCGACGAGCTGGCGACCGATTTCTGGGAAATTTTCGTCGTCTCGCCCAATCACCATCCGGTCGGGACCTGCAAGCTGTCGACCATCCTGCGCTCGCCCAGGTCGATGCCGGTCGGCCAGATCATGATCCGCAAGCAGACCTTGATCCCGGTCGACATGGACCAGGAGGAAGTGGCCCTCAAGTTCCAGAAATATGCGCTGATCTCGGCCGCGGTAGTGGATTCGAGCGGGCGGCTGGTCGGCATGATCACCGTCGACGACATCGTCCACATCATCCAGGAAGAGGCCGGCGAGGACGTGCTGCTGCTCTCCGGCGCCGGTGAAGGCGACATCAACGAGCCGCTGTTCGATACCTACAAGGCGCGGGTGCGCTGGCTCGCGGCCAATTTGCTAACCGCGCTGGTCGCCTCACTGGTCATTAGCCAGTTCGAGGAGTCGATCGAGCGCATGTGGGTCCTGGCGGCGCTGATGCCGATCGTCGCCGGGGTCGGCGGCAATGCCGGCACTCAGACGCTGGCGGTGACGGTCCGCGCCATGGCCACCAACCAGCTGACCGGCTCCAACCATTGGCGCGCGGTGTGGCGCGAGATCCGCGTCGCGTTGATGAACGGACTGACGATTGCGGTGCTGATCGGGATCGGCGTGACGCTGGTGCTGGGCTCGGGCGAGCTTGGCGCGGTGATCGCCGCGGCAATGCTCGCCAACATCCTCATCGCCGGTCTCGCCGGCGTGCTGGTCCCGCTCGGACTGGAAAGGGCCGGCACTGACCCGGCCGTGGCATCGAGCGTATTCGTGACGATGGTCACCGATTCGATGGGCTTCCTGGTCTTCCTCGGCCTCGCCACCTGGGCGGGTCTCGGCGGCTAGGTCTCCCTAAATGGGCGGGGAGGGCTTACATGACCCTCGTGCCGAAACTTCACCTGACCAAGGTCGCCGTAGGCTGCGCCAGCCTCGAGGCGCTGCAGAATCGCGTCGCCCGGCGCGTGAGCGGCGACGTGGTCCGGATTCCGACCCGCATGCGGCCGAAGCGGATGGAGGAGCTGGTCGGGGGCTCGCTCCACTGGATCGTCAAGCACCGGATCATCGCCCGGCAGCAGATATTGCGCTTCGACGAGCGGTCCGACGGGCGGATCGACATCGTCTGCTCGGCCGAGCTGGTGGTGGTGCCGCCCCGGCCGCGGCGGGCTCACCAGGGCTGGCGCTATCTCGACGAGAAGGACGCGCCGACCGGCGAAACCGACGATACCGGCCTCAGCGAGCTGCCGCCCCGGCTTTACGGCAAGCTGGCGGCTCTCGCGCTGGTCTGATGCTCCAGATATTCGACCAGCGCTTTGCGCTCGTCGTCGCTGTCCAGCCCATGAAATGACATGCTGGTCCCGGGCACCAGCCGCTCGGGATCGGCGGCGAAGCGCTCGATCAGCTCCCTGGTCCAGCGCGGTTCGTTGGTCGCAAAGCGCCTGAGCGCCGGCGAATAGTCGAAGCCGGGCTCGGCCGCCACGGGCCGCCCGACGATGCCGTGCAAGGTCGGCCCCTGGAGGTCGTTCTTGCCGGGCTCCAGGGCATGGCAGCTGTAGCATTGCTGGTAGGCGCGCTCGCCGAGTGCCAGCTGCTCCGCCGTCGGCTGCGGCGCTTTCGCCGCGCAGGCCAGCAACACCGCGCCGCCCAGGACAAACGGAATTTTCACTGGGCCTTGGCGGTGCGGATCAGCATCACCCGGTTGGTCCCGGATTCGGGCAGATAGACTTCGCCCGGACGCCCGAGGATCTGGCGGACGTTGGCCCCGGGACCGCTGCCGGGGATCGATGTCCATTTCTCGGTCTTCGGGTCGAACGTCAGGGTCGCATTGGCGCCGAAGTCGGTCACCCACACGATGTCCCGCTCGTCGACATAGACGGCATAGGCCTTGGGCTTGTCGCCGGGCAGCTTCCAGCTCTTCCAGGCCCTGGTCGCCGGCGAATAGCGGCTGAGCTGGCCGCTGTTCCATTCGGAAATCCACAAGTCGCCCTTGCTGTCCGACCAGACTCGGCGCGCCCCCTGGTTGGGCGTCGGCGGTTCGATGACGGTGGCTTGGCCGGTCTGACGGTCGATCCTGGCCAGATGGCTGCCGGCCAGTGACACATAATAGACATCGCCATTGGGCGTGGCGGCGATGCCATAGGGCCCGCGTCCGTCCGGGTCCTTGAAGACCTTCATCTCGCCGGTTTTAGGGTCGAGCCTTCCGTAAATGCCGTTCTGGCCGGTGAACCAATGGATGCCGTTGCCGTCGAACGCGCCGGTGTTGAGATTGGCGTAGCCGGTCGCTTCCGGCAGCTTCCACACGTCGATCTTCTCGGTCCTGGGGTCGAAGCGGACGATGGCGTTGAGGCCGCTGTCGGTGATCCATGCCGCGCCGTCGGGTCCCTGAATCACGCCATGCGGCGCGGAGCCCTCGCCGAGCGGCACCTCGCGGACGTCGCCGGTTTTGGGATCGATGATGCCAAGCGTGCCCTGGCGCTGGCCGGTGTACCAGATCTTGCCGTCCGGCGCTGGCGCGACATCATGGACCCGGCCGTCGCCGGGCAGGTCGAAAATGCGGACGTTGGGATTGGGGTTGGTGGCTGGCTGCTCGGCGCAGGCCGGCACCGACAGGCCGGCCAACAGCAGTGCAAGGAAACTACTCCTCATCGGCACGACTCCTCGGACAGGACCCGCCGATTATGGACCGTTGAGCTTGCGCGGGTCTAGTGGCGCCCGTCCTTGCACCCTTCGACCGTCGCCGATCCGCGCGCCTTGACGGTGCACGCCGGATTGCCGGTCAGGGTGACGCTTACCAGGCCGTTGGCATCGACCTTGGCGCTGTTGGTGACCATCATGCGGACGATCGACGGGCCCTCGGCGCCGATCACCGCGTCGCGGACGCTGAGGCTCTCGCCCTCGAACGCCGACGTGCCGCGGATTGTGGCCATCAGCTTGGCGACCCGGCCAGTCAGGCGAGTGGTGGCCGCTCCCGAAACGCCAACCTTCATCTGGTCGACGTCGACCTGGTCGATGCGCGCGGTGCCCGAGCCCTGGATCGAAACCTCGAACGCCAGGCCCTTGACCCGGTCGACGTCCAGCGCCCCCGGGCCGTTGATGTAGATCGCGCTGAGATCATGGGTGCCGACCTCGATCGTCACCGGCCCGCGCGCTTCGCCCGGATAGCCGCCCCAGCCGCCGGTGCCGGCGCGGACAACCAGCGTCCGGCCCTCGACCTTCATCTGCAGCCCGTCGATCGACGCCGCCGAGCCGGTGGCGCGGGCGTAGGTGGCGACTTTGGTCTTGAGCGTCACCTTGTACGGCCCATCGATCCGGATCCGGTCGAAGCCGGTGACGGAGAAATTGCGCTGCGTGGTCGGCGCGGCAGCAGCCGCCGGCAGGCTGGCGAGAACCAGCAGGGCGAGAATGGGCGGAGACGACTTCGAGGCTCCACCGGCCCGCCGGGCCCGGTGGAATGTCGGCGGAGGGAAGCGGTCGATCATCCGCCCATCCTCGCCTCACATGGTTAACAAGTCGTATTTATCCGCAGACGACGTTGCCCGATCCCGCCTTGGAGATACTGCACTTGGCGCCGCCCTGGATGCGGACGTCGCCCGATCCCATGATCGACACGTCCGCGCTCTCGCTGGCATTGGCCTCGACATTGCCCGATCCGGCGATCGACACGTCGGCGATGCGGCTGGCGAGCCCGCCGGTCCGCATGTCGCCCGACCCGGCGATCGACAGCTCGACGCTGTCCGCCTTGCCCGCCGCCTCGACATCGCCCGATCCGGCGATCGCCAGCTTGATCTTGCCGCCGGCGATCGCGCCGACTTTCAAGTCGCCCGAGCCCGCGACGTCGCCCTCGAAATCGCCGGCGACCTTGTCGACATTGATGCCGCCCGATCCGGCGATCGCCGCCCCGCGGATCGCGGCCGCGTTCACGGTGAACACCGCCTTGCCGCCGCGCCAGTTCCAGCGGATCCCCTTGCGCTTCTTGGGCTTAATCTTCAGCGTGCCGCCCTCGACGACGACCTCCGTCTCCTCGAGCAGATGCTCGCCGCCCTTGGCGCTGATCCCGCCCTGGCCGCCGGTCACGACATTGACCTCATAGGGCCCGGCGACCGCAACCTTGTCGAACGGACCGACCTGGTAGTTGCGGGTCACCTGTGGCCCGGGATCGCGCTCCTCGGCATCGGCGCCGACGTGGCAGGCGCCGGCCAGAATGGCGACGGCAGCGGCGGAAGCAATACGGATCGACATCAATCATTCTCCCTTTAGCGTATTGCAGATGTAATACACCAAGGCGGGAGCGAGTGGCAACCCGAAATTGCAGCCATTGGCGAACGACTGCTTTACCATGGCCCGTAAACCGACCTTAGCTCTGCGGGCCTTAATCGGCGAAATTGCGTGGGACCTTCTGCGGAGGTTCCGGACATGGGTTTTGGCAAACGTATTGATCAGCCTGGCGGCCATTGGCACGCGGTGCGCGAAGCGATGATGATCCGCGCGGTGATGATAACCATGACCGACACGGTCGGCGTCGATCTGCTCGACTTGTCGCGATCCGGGGTCAAGCTTCGCGGCGCCGATCTGCCCGCGCCGGGTCAGGAAGTCGTGCTCCTTCTCGGCAGGTTCGAAGCCTTCGGGTCCGTCGTGTGGCGCGACGAAGGCCAATGCGGCGTGCATTTCGACATTGCGCTCAGCGAACAGGCGCTGGCGATCATCGAGAGCGAACGCGAACCGGCCTCACGGGCGGGGCTGGACGGCGAGGCAGCCCTGGCCGCTTGCGACTGGCTTCACGGGCTCGCCCGCTAAACCAGTCGGCGCGGGCCCACTATCGTCGGCACACCGCGGCATTATCGCCCGACGACAGCCGCGTGATGGATGTTGGCTGGGTGTTGATCAGGATTCCGGAAGTCCCGCATTTCCTCAGCTGAAACCGGACCTTGCGCGACCGGAAATCGAGCGACACCCGGCGGAACGTCTCCAGCAGGTCGGTCCCGAGCAGCAGCGCCGGCTCATCTTCAAGCCCGAATACCGTGAACGGCGGGGCGTCGGCGAAAGCGATCGGCACATTCTTCAGGGTCACCGAACCCAGCTTCAACTCACCGATCCGGGCAACTTGCAGATCGATGGTCACGCCCGTCACGCCGGTCGCGGCGATGGTCACGAACTTGTCCCTGTTTCCCTTGATCAGCTTGTCGCGCAGCTTGAGGTTGCCGATTGTGATTTCCGACCCGGTGTCGACCACCGCCTCCAGCGGCAGGCCGGCGGCCCTGACCTGGGTGAGGATCAGCTGACCGCGCTGGCGTCTCGCTCTCACCACAATCTCGCCGTCGAGCAGTTGCGCCGGCTGACGCGCATCCTCGGCCTTGATCACGCGCTTCTCGAAATCCATCATCAGCCGCTGCTCGACCAGCGCGTCGATCCCGATCATTCCCTCGCCGCCTAGGTCCTGCTCCTTGAGAGCCGGGAGCTCCAGTTCGTGGATCGTGCTGGATCCCAGTTGCAGCTGATCGACCTTGACGCGATTGACGATGGCGCTGGCGGTCATGCCGTGGAGGGTTACCGGGGTACCGAGCGGCAGCTGCAAGTCGCGCGCAATGCGCAGGCCGACGACCGAGGTATCGGCGCCGCTGTCGACCAGGAAGCGGTAGGGGCCGCGGCCGTTGACCTTCACCTCGACGGTCATGCGCGTGTTGACCAGGCGCGAGTTGATATCTTCTCCGCCGATGGCCAGTGTATCGTCGAGCACCGCCGGCGGCAGCGGCGGCATCGGTCGGGGCTGGGTCGGGATCGGCTTGCCGATCTTGGGCTTTTGCGCGGCCGCAATATCACCGGACAGCGCCGACAAGGCCAGCGCCGAG
The DNA here is from genome assembly GCA_030773115.1 of Pseudomonadota bacterium. GTDB lineage: Bacteria > Pseudomonadota > Alphaproteobacteria > Sphingomonadales > Sphingomonadaceae > Sphingomicrobium. The sequence goes on along the minus strand of JALYNQ010000025.1, from coordinate 4,062 downwards.
ATACATGCCAGGACAAAGCCAGGCTTAACCAACCGCTACCTCCCCCAAGTTCGCCGCAGCAGGCTACCCTTGGTGATGCCGCTTTTCCAACCAATCTAGACGGATGACCTGAACCTTCGATGTGCGGCGGTGGCCAATGACCGCTTTCCACCCATTGCGGTCATTAGGCGATTGTCTGATGAGTGGCGGATGAGCGACGAAAACCTGACTTGGCTGATCCAGTGGTATCTGGCTGAGTGCAACGACGACTGGGAACACTCCTACGGCGTCAAAATCGACACCCTCGACAATCCTGGCTGGACCCTCAAAATCGACCTGCGGGAAACGTACTTACAAGGCAGACCTTTCAAGCGAGTGGTGCAAGGGGAACCTGCCAGCAATCTTGACGAATGGCGTAGTCTTGGCAGCTGGTTGGTTGCCGACGTCCAAGGCGACGTTTTCGACGTTGCTTGCGGGCCGCTCGATTTGCCTGCGGCCATTCAAGTCTTCCGCACTTGGGTTGAAACAGCCCAATCGTAATGGCCGCTTTCCACCCATAACGGCCACAACCGACCCATTGCGGTCATTAGCTTGTGGGGTAAGGTGTTGGGCATGACGGATTTCATGACAGCGACACTGCTAATGCTCGCCTCTGCCGGGCCTATTATAGCCCCGATTGACGAAACTCGGTTCCGCGTGAGTATTGTCTATGATGATCGAAGCCCCAACGGTCATGCCAACGCGCAGATTTCCCTGATGAAAGCCGCCAGCAAGCACTGCAAAGGCAGAGGTGAAGCGGTCTCTGAAGGTGCGCTCGAACTGAACAAGGCCGAGCCGTTAAGGCCCGGCAAGGATGCTCTCAACTTGATCGAGATTTACTCCTGCAAGCCGAAAAGCTGACAGTTTACTCGAATGACCGCTTTCCACCCATTGCGGCCACTGAAACCAGCCATTTGCCCGCTCAGCTATCGTTCGGCCGCAATTGCGAGTAGGCGCTGCTGCCATGCGACAACCCAATCTTCATCCCGCGCTCGCGGCGGCGCTGGCGGCCCGCGGCTATGACACGCTCACGCCCGTCCAATCCAAAGTCCTGAAGGACGAGGCCCAGCAGCGCGATCTGATCGTCTCCGCCAAGACCGGCTCCGGCAAGACGGTGGCGTTCGGCCTCGCCATCGCCGACCAGCTCCTGGAGGGCGACACCGCGCCTTGGACGCGCGAGCCACTATGTCTCGTCATTGCCCCGACCCGTGAACTCGCCATCCAGGTCAGCAAGGAACTCGAATGGCTTTACGACTCGGCCGGCGCTCGCGTGGTGACGTGCGTCGGCGGCATGGACCCGATGAAGGAACGGCGCGCCCTGCAGGGCGGTGCGCACATCGTCGTCGGCACGCCCGGGCGCCTGCGCGATCATTTGGAGCGAGGGGCGCTCAACCTGTCGGCCTTGCGCGTGGCGGTGCTCGACGAGGCCGATGAAATGCTCGACATGGGCTTCCGCGAGGAGCTGGAGGAAATTCTGGACGCCACCCCGCAGGAGCGTCGTACCCTGCTCTTCTCCGCCACCATGCCGCGCCCGATCGTCGCGCTTGCCAGGCGCTACCAAAAGGACGCGCTGCGCATCGAAACGCTCGGCGACCGCGAAGGGCATGCCGACATTGCTTACCAGGCGGTCGCGGTGTCCCCGACCGATATCGAGCATGCCGTGGTCAACCTGCTGCGCTTGCACGAGGCGGAGACCGCTATCCTGTTCTGCGCCACTCGCGAGGCGGTGCGCCGGTTGCACGCTAGTCTCAGCGAGCGAGGCTTCGATGCGGTCGCTTTGTCGGGCGAGCATAGCCAGAGCGAGCGCAATCATGCGTTGCAGGCGCTGCGCGACAAGCGCGCGCGGGTTTGCGTGGCGACCGATGTCGCCGCGCGGGGGATCGACCTGCCATCAGTGTCGCTGGTCATCCACGTCGAGTTGCCGCGAGACGCGGAGGCGTTGCAGCATCGCTCTGGGCGTACGGGAAGGGCGGGCCGCAAGGGCACGGCAGTGCTGATCGTGCCGTTCCGCCGGCGCCGCAACGTCGAAACCATGCTCCGTAATGCCCGAATCGAGGCCGAATGGCTGGACCCGCCCAGCCCCGAGCAGGTTCGCATGAAGGACCGCGAGCGGCTGCTGGCCTCGCTGTCGGTCGAGGTCGAACCGGACGACGAAGATCGCCAGCTCGCCGATCAGCTGATGTCGACTCTGTCGCCTCAGGCCATCGCCACCGCGCTTGTGCGCTCGCTCCGCACAAGCCTGCCGGCGCCGGAGGATATCCTCGCGTCAGGCGGCCGGGACGATCGAGGAGCGGCGGACGGTGGACCGCGTCCGGGCTTCGACGGCTCGAGCTGGTTTCGAATGAACGCGGGTCGCCGCCACAACGCGGACCCGCGCTGGCTGCTGCCGCTAATTTGCCGCTATGGCCATGTCGGCCGCAACGACATCGGCGCGATCCGGGTTGCCGCCAACGAAAGCTATTTCGAAGTGACCCAGCGAGCGGTGCCGGGCTTCCTGAAGGCGCTGCGCCGGGCGACCATCGCCCCGGAGGACGAAGGCCTGATCATCGAACAGGCCGAACCGCGCAGCGAGGCGCCGCCACCCCGCAGGCCCCCCATGGCCCACCCGCGCGCAAAGCCGAAATGGCATGGCAAGATGGCGAGGAAGAGAGGCTAGTGCTCCAAGTATCTCGATATCCGCTTTCCGCCCAAAGCGGCCATTAGCTTGTGCACAAAACGAAAAGGGCGCCCGGTGATGGGCGCCCTTTGTCTATCAAAGCCTCGGGAAGCTTATGCGGCTTCCTTCGCCTTGTGGTGGATCACCGCGGCCTTGTTGAGGACCTCGAGGATCTTGACCAGCGCGGCCTTCTCGTCGGTCTGCTCCATCGCCGCCAGCTCGCGCGCCAGGCGCGACGAGGCCGCTTCGAAGATCTGCCGCTCCGAATAGCTCTGCTCGGGCGCATCGTCCGGGCGGAACAGGTCGCGGACCACCTCGGCGATCGAGGTCAGGTCGCCCGAGTTGATCTTGGCCTCATATTCCTGGGCGCGGCGCGACCACATGGTGCGCTTGACCTTGGGCTTGCCCTTGAGGGTCTCGAGCGCATCCTTCATCGTCTTGTCGCTGCTGAGCTTGCGCATGCCGACCGAGTCCGCCTTGGCGACGGGGACTCGAAGCGTCATCTTTTCCTTCTCGAAGCGCAGCACATAGAGGTCGAGACGAGTTCCCGCGATCTCGGTGCTTTGGAGCTCGACCACCCGGCCGACGCCATGCTTGGGGTACACCACATAATCGCCAACGTCGAAGATAAGGGCCTTAACAGCCATTCCGTCACCTCTTCTCTTGTGCCCACTTGCGTCACGCCGTTCAGCACCGTAATCGCCCCCCAAACAGCGACCCCCCGGTCAGGCATGACGTCCGTGTGGATGTGGTCCTGTATGAAACGGCCACCGCAGGCTGCGGCGGCCGGTGACAATTATATAACATAAATGGAATCAAATTTCGAGTCCCAGCTGCTCGGGGCCGGGCGATTCCTGCTCGACGATCGAATGGAGCCCGAGGCCGAGCAGCCGGATGCCCTTGGGCACGGGCAGCAACGCCTCCAGCAAGGCTAGTCCGGCGGCCTCGAACGCGGCATAATCGGGAACCGGCGAGGCGAAGCTCCTTGAACGGGTAATCAGCGTAAAATCGGCAAATTTTACCTTCAGGGTCACGGTCCGACCCCGCACCTCCGCGCGCTCTATCCGCTGCCACGCGTAGCCGGCGACGCGCGACACTTCGCGGCGCAGATCCTCCGGCTCGGAAAAGTCGACGTCGAACGTCCGCTCGGCGCTGACCGACTTGTAGGGACGATCGGGCTTCACCTCCCGATCGTCGATCCCGCGCGCGATTCGCCAGTACCAGCGCCCCGACGAGCCGAAATGCGCCTCCAGCTGCTCGATCGGCCAGGCCGCCAGGTCGGCGCCAGTCAAAATGCCGAGCTGCTCCATTTTCGTCGCCGTCACCGGCCCGACGCCGTGAAACCGTTTGATCGGCAAAGTAGCGACGAATGCCGCGCCCTTGTGCGG
>JALYNQ010000024.1 GCA_030773115.1 Pseudomonadota bacterium | reverse complement strand
CCGCCGCCGCGGAAGCCGCCACCGCCACCAGCGTTACCGCCGCGGAATCCACCGCCGCCAGCGCCGCCACCGCGATAACCGCCGCCACCGCCGCCACCACCGCCGCGATCGCCGAAGCCACCGCCGCCGCCCGGGCCGGCAAAACCGCCGCCGAACGCTGGCCGGTCACCCGGTCCGCGGTCGAAGCCTCCACCAAATTCATCACCACCGAAATTGTCGCGCTTATCACGGCCGCGACTACCGCGGTCACCCTTACGCCCTCGATCGAAACCCATGCTATCTCAAACTCTCTTGTGCCCCGTAACCAATAAACCAACGCGCTGGGCCTTAGGCGCAACCGGCCGAACGCACAGAATCGATCTGCGCGCACTGGGCCGTCTCTACAGGAAAAATGGCGGCTATCCTAGTGACTCCATGGTTAAGGCTGGCAACGCGCCCCCTGCTGCGACTAGAGAGGAAGCAAATCCACCGGTCGTCACCAGCGGTTCATGCGGTTTCGGCCAATGAAACCAGGCCAAAGTATCGGAAGCTCCATGGCAATCCATTTCCACGAAGAAGACCTGCCCTCCACCGAACTGTTCGCGAACGATGCGCCGATCGCGGTCGATACCGAGGCCATGGGCCTGGTTCCCGGGCGCGACCGGCTATGCCTGGTCCAGCTGTCGGACGGTTCGGGCGACGAGCATCTGGTTCGGTTCGGCCCTGAGAGCGATTATTCGGCGCCGAACCTCAAGCAGCTGCTGGCCGATCCCGCGCGGCTCAAGCTCTATCATTTCGCACGCTTCGACGTCGCCATCGTGCGCGCCTATCTCGGCATCATCGCCGCGCCGCTTTACTGTACGCGGACGGCGTCGCGCCTGATCCGCACCTATACCGACCGCCATGGCCTCAAGGACCTGGTCAAGGAATTGATCGGGACCGACCTTTCCAAGCAACAGCAGACCAGCGATTGGGGCGCATCTGAAATAAGCGATGCGCAGCGCGAATATGCCGCCAGCGACGTCCGCTATCTCCATCGCTTGAAGGAACAGCTCGACGTGCGGCTGCAACGGGAAAATCGCATCGAGCTGGCCGAGGCCTGCTTCGACTTCATCCCTGCTCGGGCGCTGCTCGACCTCGCCGGCTGGGCCGAGGTCGACATTTTCGCCCATGACGGGTGACGCTGGCAACCATGTCCGAAGCAGCTGACCGTCAGCATGAGATAATGCGCCACTGGGCTGAGCCCGGCAGCCGGCACGACAAGGTGATCCGGGCCGTCAAATTCGGTCTGCCGGTCCTGATTGTCGGGCTGATCTTCATGCTTGCCATCGCTCCGTTCGATCAGCGCGGCGACGTCAGCTTCATCCTCGACAAGAATGAGGTGGAACAGGCGCGCGAGCGGATGCGGGTCGAGCAGGCGCGCTACACCGGCGAGGACAATAAGGGACAAAGGTTCCTGATCGTTGCCGACCGGGCGGTGCAGCAGTCGAGCAATGTGCCGGTGGTTTCGATCGAAGGAATGCGGGCGCAGCTCGCCCTGACTCGCGGGCCGCTCAGCATTGCCGCTCTCAAGGGACGTTATGACCTGGAGGAGGAAAGGGTGGCGGTCGACGGTCCGATCCAGATTGTCGGGCCGGACGGCTATCGGCTGGCGACGCGCGACGTGACAGTCGACCTCGACAAGCGCACCATGCGGTCGAGCGGAAGGGTCAACGGCACGATGCCGCTCGGACGCTTCGAGGCGGGCAGCCTGAGTGCCGACCTGGATGAGCGCACCGTGCGGCTCGACGGCGGGGTGCGCTTGAAAATTGTGCAGGGGGCGGTCAGATGAACCCAATGAAATATAGGCCGGTCCTCGCTTTCGCTGCTTTTGCCGCCGCCACCCTGGGAGCGGGATTGGCGGCCGCGCAGGACAGCACCTCGGCGCTGAAAGGCCATGACAGCAAGGCGCCGATCGACCTAAGCGCCGACCGCGCCGAGGCGCAGGACCGGGCCGACCGCGCAATCTTTGCGGGCAATGTCATTGTCCGCCAGGGCAACCTTACGCTCCGCACCACGCGGCTGACTCTGGCTTATGCCAGCCAGGACGGGATCGACATTAACCGCATCGACGCCAGCGGCGGGGTCACCGTGACCTCGCCGAGCGAGACCGCGCGCGGCGACTTTGCTGTCTACGACCTCGAGGATGGGTTGATCACGATGGTCGGCAACGTCCGGCTGGAACGCGGCGGCTCCTTCCTCAGCGGGGCGCGCCTGACGATCGATCTCGACACCGGCCGGGCGGTGATGGACGGCGGCCTGCGCGGCGTGAACCAGCCCGGCGGCGGGCGGGTCACCGGGCGCTTCACGGTGCCCAGGCGCACCAGCCGGCAATGAACGAGGCGGCGCTCTTCGACAGCCAGCAAGGCGCGGCCGGAACGACGGTGCGCGGGCTCGAAGTGCGCTCGATCGCCAAAAGCTATGACAAGCGCGCGGTGCTCCACGATGTCTCGCTCCACGTCGAGCGCGGTGAGGTGGTTGGGCTGCTGGGGCCCAACGGCGCCGGCAAGACCACCAGCTTCTATTCGGTCATGGGTCTGGTCCGTCCGGACGCCGGGCGTATCTTCCTCGATGGGCGCGACATCACCCAGTTGCCGATGTATCGCCGCGCAATCCTCGGACTCGGCTATCTGCCGCAGGAAACTTCCATCTTTCGCGGCCTGACGGTCGAGCAGAACATCATGGCCGTGCTGGAGGTGGACGAGCCTGACCGCGAGGCGCGGGCAGAACGGCTCGAGCAGCTGCTGCGGGAGTTCGGTCTTACCCATTTGCGCGATTCCCCGGCGATGGCCTTGTCGGGCGGCGAGCGGCGGCGGTGCGAGATCGCCCGGGCGCTGGCGGCCGAGCCGTCGATCATGCTGCTCGACGAGCCCTTCGCCGGCATCGACCCCATCTCCATCGCCGACATCCGCGAGCTGGTGAAGGAATTGAAGCAGCGCGACATCGGCGTGCTGATCACCGACCATAATGTGCGCGAGACGCTCGACATCGTCGACCGCGCCTGCATCATCTACGACGGTCAGGTGCTGTTCGAAGGGACGCCGCAGGCGCTGGTTGCCGACGAGAATGTGCGGCGCCTCTACCTTGGCGAGAGCTTTGCGCTCTAGCGCGGGGATGTAACGGCCATGGGGCTCGGCCCGCGTATCGACCTTCGCGTTTCGCAGCAGCTGGTGATGAGCCAGCAGCTGCAACAAGCGATCAAGCTGCTGGCGCTCAGCAACCTCGAAATCGAGGCCGTCATTGCCGAGGAGCTGGCCAAGAATCCGCTGCTCGAGGCGCGGCCCGGCGAAGGCGCGGCGGGCGAAGGGGTGATCGTCCGCGAGGATCGCGAATATGGCGAGGAAGCCGCCGACCCGACCGGCTCCGACGAACTAATCGGCAGCAAGCTTGGAACCGAGGATTCGCCGGTCGACATGGACTGGCGCGAGGCGGCGCTGGAGACCGACAGCTTCGCCGATGTCGGTGGCGGCGGGGGCAGCGACGAGGCGTTCGATTTCGACCGGCTCGAAGGCGGCGAGACTGGCCTGGCCGAGCATCTGCTGGCGCAGTTGCGCGGCTCTGGCGGTACCGTTGGCCGGCTCGCCGAGGCAATCGTCCATGAGCTGCAGGAGACCGGCTATCTCGAAACGCCGCTGCGGCTGATCGCCGAGGAATGCCACGCCCGCCTGGATGAAGCCGAGCAGGCCTTGGCGATCGTCCAGTCGCTGGACCCGCCAGGCGTCGCCGCGCGCAGCCTCGAGGAATGCATCGCGCTGCAGGCCAGGGCCGCCGACCGCTACGACCCGGCCATGGCCCGGCTGATTGCCAATCTCGACTTGCTCGCCAAGGGCCGGATGGCCGACCTTCGCCGCATCTGCGGGGTCGACGAGGAGGATCTCGCCGACATGGTGCGCGAGCTGCGCGCCTTTGATCCCAAGCCCGGCTGTCGTTTCGTCTCCAAGGAGCCTGAGGCGATCACGCCGGACCTGTTTGTCCGGCGGTCGAAGGGTGGCTGGCTGGTCGAGCTCAATAATGCCGCCTTGCCGCGGGTGCTGGTCAACCGCCGCTATCATGCGGAGCTTAAGGCCGGGCCGCAGGACAAGGCGTCGAAGGCGTGGCTCGGCGAATGCCTGGCCAGCGCCAACTGGCTGGCAAAAGCGCTCGACCAGCGGGCGCGGACGATCGTCAAGGTGGCGAGCGAGATCGTCAAGCAGCAGCAGGGTTTCTTCGAGCAGGGCGTGTCGCAGCTTCGGCCGCTGACCCTGGCCAAGGTCGCCGAGGCGATAGAAATGCATGAATCGACCGTCAGCCGGGTGACCTCCAACAAATATCTGGCCTGCGACCGCGGCATGTTCGAGCTCAAATATTTCTTCGGCTCGGGCGTGGCGTCCGAAGGGGGCGAGGGCGCCGCATCGGAGGCGGTCAAGGCAGCGATCAAATCAATCATCGATGACGAAACCGACGTTCTGAGCGACGATGCCATCGCCGGGATGCTCAAGGAGCGCGGCATGGACGCCGCCCGCCGCACTGTCGTCAAATATCGCGAGGCGATGGGGATCGGCTCGTCGATCCAGCGCCGGCGGCAGCGCAAGATGGTGGCGGGATAACCCTCTCCCTTGGGAGAGGGTGCCGAGCGTAGCGAGGCGGGTGAGGTTGATCGTCCTCACCCTTCCGGCGCTGACGCGCCTCCCTCCCTCTCCCCAGGGAGAGGGAATTTACAGCGCCACCCGCGCCCAGATCGGCAGGTGATCGCTGGCTTTCCTCGCTTCGGCGCTGGCGTGAACCCCGGCCGCCTCGATTGCCAGCGAATGATCGACGATGATCCGGTCGAGCGCGGCGATCGGGCGGCGCGAATGGAAACTCGGGCCGGTCGGAGCCAGGCGATAGCTGCCGTTCAGCTCCTTGAGGCAGGCGCCGGCGTCCCGCCATTCATTGGTGTCGCCCATCAATATGGTCGGCATCTTGTGCGCCCGCCGATGGATCGCCTCGAGGATGGCGCGCATCTGCCGCCGCCGCCACAGGCCCGAGAGATCGAGGTGCATCCCGACCACCCGCAGCGTCCGGTCGCCAATCAGCAGCTCGGCCATCACCGCCCCGCGCGGCTCGAGCATCGGCAGGTCGAGCGCGGCAACGTCCATCACCTCGACATGGCGCTTCACCAGCAGCGCATTGCCGTGCCAGCCGAGGTTGCGGGTGTTGATCTTGAACAGCCGCTCGGCGTGCCGGCCGCCAGGAAATCCTTCCAGCGTTCGCCGGTGACGGACTCGAAACACCACCGGCTTGTACAACCCATGGTCGTCGATCAGCTCGTGCGGCACCGCCGATCCCCGCCCGCCGATCCTCTTGTCGGCCTCCTGCAGCGCGACGACATCGGCGTCGATCTCCTGGAGGACATGCAGCACCCGATCCGGCCGCCGCTTCCGGTCGGTCCCGATCGCCTTGCGCATATTGTAGCTGGCGACGGTGATGGTCGGGGCGGAGGTCATTGCGGGTTCAATAGCACGGTCGGCTTCGAGTTCCGGAGCGCAACGTCAAATTGGGACCTTAGGAAATCCAGGTCATATGCTCCGTGCCTTCTACTCGCCGCCAGCCGTCGCTTTCGTTCTTCCACCACGCCCGCGACCCGCCATGGTTGCCATCCACGGAAACCGTACAGCGCTGATCATCCATGCACGAAACACCGTGTATGTTTATCACCCATGCTTCACGGCCCGTCCCGATTTGTTGAAACTCGCCTTTTTCCCGTTTGCACCGAGATATCGGCACGACCGTTGGCGCGCCCGGGCCGGACAGTTGCGAAGTGAATTGGGCAGGCGGGTCTTTCCAGTCCACGCCGATGCAGACGACCCCCTCGAACAAGTGCGGCCGTTGTCCCGGTGTAAGACTCGCGATTGGTCTGGGGAGGTTGTTGCGGAACACGCTGATGGCGAGACCCTCGTTCCAAAGGGGGTCGCGGCGCTTCAGTTTGGATTCGTCGAGGACATCGGAACACGCCGATGCCAACAACAAACTAGCTAGAGGCAACGCGGCCAGCGTGATCTTCATCACACGTCCAGGTTCGCCACGCTGAGCGCATTCTCCTGGATGAATTCGCGGCGCGGTTCGACCACGTCGCCCATCAGTCGGGTGAAGATCTCGTCGGCGACATCGGCCTGGTCGGCCTCGACTCGCAGCAGCGAGCGGTTGGACGGGTCGAGCGTGGTCTCCCACAATTGCTCGGCATTCATCTCGCCCAGGCCTTTGTAACGCTGGATGCTGAGGCCCTTGCGGCCGGCGGCGAGCACGGCGTCGAGTAGCTCGGACGGGCGGGTGATCGGCACGGTCTTGCCCTTGGTCTCGGGCTCCTCCGCTTCGCCCTCGCCTTCTGCGGAGGCTTCGACTTCCTGCGCCGCCGCTTTCTTCAACGTCTTGAGCACGGCCGGCTTGGCGTAGGTCTCGGCCTGCTCCATCGCGATGGAGTGGAGCTTGCGCGCCTCGGCCGAGGCGATGAAGCTGTCGTCGATGATCGTGACATCGGTCACGCCGCGCCACAGCCGGCGGAACAGATAGCCGCCTTCGCTGGCCAGCTCGCCGGACCATGCCGCCTCCAGGTCGCCGCGGCCGAGCCATTCGGCCACCCGAGTGGCAACCGCGGTCCGCTTGTTGCGGTCGGCGGCGGGATCGAACGCGCCGTTGATCGCCAGCGCTTCCAGCATCGCCGGATCATAGCGCTTGGGTGCATAGGCCATCAGGGTGCGGATGCGGCGGGCATGGTCGACCAGAGTCTTGAGATCGCGGCCCGAACGCTGACCCTCGGCACCCTCCAGCACCAGGCCTTCAAGCCCCTGCGCCTCGAGATAATCGTCGAGCGCCGCATCGTCCTTCAGATAGACTTCCGACCGGCCGCGAGCGACCTTGTACAGCGGCGGCTGGGCGATCATCAGATGGCCCTTCTCGATCAGCTCCGGCATCTGCCGGTAGAAGAAGGTCAGCAAGAGCGTGCGGATATGGGCGCCGTCGACATCGGCGTCGGTCATGATCACGATCTTGTGATAACGCAATTTCTCGAGGTTGAATTCCTCGCGGCCGATGCCGGTGCCCAGCGCCTGGATGATCGTGCCGATCTCCTTCGACCCCAGCATGCGGTCGAACCGCGCCCGCTCGACGTTGAGGATCTTGCCCCGCAAGGGCAGGATCGCCTGGTACTTGCTGTCGCGGCCCTGCTTGGCCGAGCCGCCGGCCGAGTCACCCTCGACCAGGAACAGCTCGCTCAGCGCAGGGTCCTTCTCGGCGCAGTCGTGCAGCTTGCCGGGTAGCGACGCGATGCCCATTACCGACTTGCGGCTGGCCTCGCGCGCCTTGCGCGCCGCTTCGCGCGCCGCGGCGGCGTCGATGATCTTCTGGACGACGGCGCGGGCGTTGGCCGGATTTTCCTCCAGCCACTCGGCCAGCTTGTCGGCCATCAGGCTTTCCAGCGGCTGGCGCACTTCGCTGCTGACCAGCTTGTCCTTGGTCTGGCTGCCGAACTTGGGATCGGGCAGCTTGACGGAGACAATCGCGGTCAGCCCCTCACGCATATCCTCGCCGGTGAGGTTGATCTTCTCCCGCTTCAATATGCCCGACTTGTCGGCGTAGTTGTTGAGCGTGCGGGTCAGCGCGGCGCGGAAGGCGGCGAGATGGGTGCCGCCGTCGCGCTGCGGGATGTTGTTGGTGAAGCAGAGGACGTTTTCATAATAGCTGTCGTTCCACTCCAGCGCGACATCGATGCCGATCTCGTCCCGCTGCCCGTGAATGGCGAGCGGGTCCGGGAACAAAGGCGTCTTGGCGCGGTCGAGATATTTGACGAATGCGGCAATGCCACCCTCGTAGAACAGCTCATGCTCGACCCGGTCGGCGTGACGGGCATCGGCCAGGACGATGCGGACGCCCGAGTTGAGGAACGCCAGCTCGCGGAAGCGATGCTCAAGCCGCTCGAAGTCGAAATCGGTGATCTTGAACGTCGCGGGGCTGGGCAGAAAAGTTACCCTGGTGCCCTTCTTCCCCTCCGGAGCCTTGCCGACGACCTTCAGCGGCGCCTCGGCATCGCCGTTGCGGAAGCGCATGAAATGCTCTTCACCGTCGCGCCAGATGGTGAGGTCGAGCCATTCCGACAGCGCATTGACCACCGACACCCCGACGCCGTGCAAGCCGCCGGACACCTTATAGGCATTCTCGTCGCTGGTGTTCTCGAACTTACCGCCGGCGTGGAGCTGGGTCATGATGACCTCGGCCGCCGACACGCCTTCCTCGGCGTGGATCCCGGTCGGGATGCCGCGGCCATTGTCCTCGACGCTGACCGACCCGTCGGGGTTCAGCGTGATGGTGATCTTGTCGCAATGGCCGGCCAGCGCCTCGTCGATCGCATTGTCGCTGACCTCGAACACCATGTGGTGGAGGCCGGAGCCGTCGTCGGTGTCGCCGATGTACATGCCGGGGCGCTTGCGCACGGCGTCGAGGCCCTTGAGGACCTTGATGCTGTCGGCGCCATATTCATTCTGGTTGGGATCGCTTGCCATAGGTCTCAGATAGGGAGGAAAGTTGCAAAAGTCTCATGGATTCGCGCGCACGCGTACGCGCGCGCGAAGAACGACGGAAGCCGTCCGCCGAACTTGGCAGACGGCTTCCGCTATTGAAAGGCCCGGGTGTTAGCCCTGGGCGCGGTTCGGTCGGCCGCTTTGGCCGCCGCCGCCACGGCGTCCCCGGAACGGCCGCTTGCCAGCGCCGCCTTCGGGGCGATGGGCCGGGTGACCGCCGGCGCGCTGCGGATGGCGCTGGCCATCGTGGCGCGGAGCGCCGTCGCGGCGAGATTCGCCAAGCGCCCCATATTCGCGGCGCTGGCCGCTGCGATCGCCATTGGCGGCACGCTGGCCATCTTGGCGTGGAGTGGAGTCGCTGCGCGGCTGGCCTTGCGCCGGGCGCTGGTCGTCGCGTCGACGCTCGCCGCCATTGGCGCCGGTCGGCTGGATCGCGACGCGCGGGCCCGACGGCCGTTCGTGACGATGGCCGCGGTCGCGGCGCTCGCCGCGAAAGCCGCCGCCGCGGCCGCCACGCTCTTCGCGCTCGGGGGCCGGCAGTTTCAGCGCCTTGAGCGCCTGGGCCGCGGCAAGGAAGCCCTCGGGCAACGGCTTCACCGGCAGAGCCTGCCGGGTCAGCCGCTCGATGTCGCGCAGGTTGATGCGCTCGTCGGGGCTGCAGAAGGCGATCGCGGCGCCGTCCGCGCCGGCGCGGGCGGTGCGGCCGATGCGGTGGACATATTGCTCGGGAACGTCGGGCAGGTCGAAGTTGACGACATGGGCGACGCCCGGGATGTCGATCCCGCGCGCGGCAATATCGGTCGCGATCAGCACCGGCGCCTGGCCGGACTTGAACGCCGCTATGGCGCGCTCGCGCTGCGGCTGCGACTTGTTGCCGTGGATCGCCATGCTCTGGATGCCGGCGGCGGCCAGCTGGCGGACGATCTTGTCGGCGCCATGCTTGGTCCGGCTGAATACCAGGGTCCGCTCCGTGCCCGTCTTTTGCAGGAACAGGGTCAGCAGTGCCGACTTCTCGGCCTGGTTCACATGGGTGACGCTCTGGTCGATCCGTTCGACCGTGGTCGCGGCCGGCGTCACCGACACTTCGGCCGGGTTGGTCAGGTAAGCGTCGGCCAGCTGCTTGATCGCCTTGGGCATTGTAGCCGAGAAGAACAGGGTCTGGCGCGTCTTGGGAACGAGCTGGACGATCCGCTTCAGCGCATGGATGAAGCCGAGGTCGAGCATCTGGTCGGCCTCGTCGAGGACCAGGATTTCGAGCCGCGACAGGTCGATGGCGCGCTGGTCAACCAGGTCGAGCAGCCGGCCGGGGGTTGCGACCAGCACGTCAAGGCCGCGCGAAACTTCGCGCACGCTCTTGAAGTTGGAGACGCCGCCGAAGATGGCGCCGGTGGTGAGGTTGATGTTGCGCGCGTAAGTCCGGGCGCTCTCGGCGATCTGCGAGGCGAGCTCACGGGTCGGGGCGAGAACGAGCATCCGGATGCGCTTGGCGATCGGATGGACGCGCGGATTGGCCAGCCGGTCGAGCGACGGCAGCATGAACGCCGCGGTCTTGCCGGTGCCGGTCTGGGCGATGCCCAGCAAATCGCGGCCGGTCAGCACCGTCGGAATGGCCTGGGCCTGGATCGGCGTCGGCTGCGAGTAATTTTTCGCCGCGAGCGCATCCAGGAGGGGCTGCGAAAGCCCGAGGTCGGTAAATTTGGTCAATTGATATCCAATATGCAAGGCGAGCGTCCGCGCCTCAAATGGCACGGACCCGCCGGGGTTGGGTTGAGCACCCCGCGTGAAAGGAGAGCTTGAAAAAGCTGAGTCGAGACACGGGCCGGGACCTGTGAGCTTTTGGCTCAGAGACCGATCACGCCGCTTGCAAGGCGTCTCGTGTTGCAGTGCAATATAGAGCGGAAAAGTTAAAAGTCCACCCTAGGCTGGGAAAATCGTTCCAGACTCGACATGAAAACGGGTCGACGCCTCTTCTATGCCTCCGAATAGGGCCGCTTCCGTCGCCGTCATCCATATTTGGCCACGCCCATCCAGCCGGCTGAACAGAGCGTTCCGTCGGCACGGATCGAGATGCGCCGCAACCTCATCGAGCAGCAGGATCGGCGGCTGACCACGCTTTTCCGTGACCAGCTCGGCATGGGCCAGTACCAGGCCCAGCAGCAGCGCCTTCTGCTCACCGGTCGAACTGCGCGCCGCCGGCTGCGCCTTGGCGACATGGGTAACGATCAGGTCCTGACGGTGCGGCCCTTCCATGGTTCGCCCGGCTGCAGCGTCGCGCGATCGATTACGCTCCAGCGTCGCGGCAAGATCGCCCGCCTGCCAGCCCTCCAGCTCGAGCGTCGCGCGCGGGAAATCATCGCCGGGCCGGGCGGCCAGCATTTTGGTCAGCTCCTCGACGGTGCGAGCGCGGGCATCGCCGACCGCCTCGCCATGCTCCGCCATGTGCGCCTCCAGCGCAGCGAGCCAGCCCAGGTCCGGACTGGGCTCCGCCAGCAGCTTGTTTCTCGACCGCATGGCGGCTTCATATCGAGCCGCATGGTGGGCGTGGCCCGGTTCCAATGCCAAGGTCAGCCGGTCGAGGAACCGCCGCCTTCCGCCCGCGCTCTCGGTGAACAGCCGGTCCATCGCCGGGGTCAGCCAGAGAACGGAGAGCCACTCGCTCAGCGAATTGACCGAGGCGGGCGCGCCGTTGATCCGCATTTGGCGGCGGTCCGGAGACGAGGGGCTGGTGCCGGTGCCGATGGCAATAATTCCCCTCTCCCTCAAGCGAGAGGGCAGGGTGAGGGTGTTCGGCGCTGGGCAATCTTGCGTTGACGTCGGAGCCCCCTCACCATGCGACGTTCCGCCTGTCTGGGGGGCAGGCGGCTGCGTCGCATCCTCTCCCCGCTGGGGAGAGGGGGCAAGTTGTGCCGCCACCGCCCATCCACCCGGACCGTCGCCGCGCGCCATTTCGGAGATCGGCACTTGCCTCAGGCCCCGGCCGGGGGTCAGCAGCGAGACCGCCTCGAGCACATTGGTCTTGCCCGCGCCATTGGGGCCGCTCAGCAGTACGAAACCCGCCCCCAGCTCGATCAGAGCATCGCGATGGTTGCGGAAATCGGTCAGGGCGAGGCGGGTGACGGCGGTCATCAGCGCCGGACTTAGCGCCGCAGTTCGCGGCGGTCGATGCGATCAATCCTTCGGCGGGTGAGCGTCCATGTACCGCTCCATGGCCGTTTCCATGATCTTGGCGATTTTCTCCTCGCCCTCGGGATCTTCACGATTGGCCCAGTCCACGCTGATCTTCTGGGTCTCAGCCCCAATCTCCTGAAACTTCTTGAGGTCCATCGCTGCGGCCAGCGTCACCAGACTGGATTCATCTTCCGGCCCCATTTGCCCAACTGCCTTCGCCTTGGCGGCATCGGTGACCGCCTGAATCTGCGGGGCACCGATAGTTGCTTTGTCAGATTTGGCCAGTTCGGCAAAAAGCGGCGAAGCATCGATACTGCCATACATGTTGCGGATCAGCTTTTGGCCGGTGGCTGACTGGAAGAAGGCCAGCAGGCCCTGGGCCTCTCGTTCGGTCAGCCGGGCCAGGTAGAGTTGCTCCAGCTTGGCCCAGAAGCCGGGTCGGTCGACTTCGATCTGTCGCCGCATCTCCGGCTCGACCGCAGTCCAGACCGCTGCGTATAGCCCCGGATATTCCTGCTCCAGCTGCTTCGCGTCCTCATCCAGCGTTGGAATGGAAAGGATCGCCTTGCGGACCTCCTCAAGTTCCGCGGGGATCACGACATCTGAAGGCGTCACGGCCCTCGCCAGCGCGGCGGCGGTCGCGGGGCGAACAGTTGCTGTCGCCTCATTTTGGCTGGTGGTCGTGTCCGACGCTGTCTGAGCCGGCGCGGGATAAGAAACGGCCGCAAGCAGCAGGCCGAACGAGCACGCCAACGACTTCATGGATATTCCCCCGCAGGATGGCCCCCAGGCCTTACCGAGTGAATGCGTCGGCATAATTGCCGCGGGGCAAGTTCATCTCTGCTCGCGCCGGTCGACGACTTCATAATGGGCGGCCTGTTGGTCGAACCGGCTGAGCACCGCCTGCGCCGCGGGTGGGACGTGACTGATCGCATAATCCTCGCCCATGAAGGCCTTGATCGCATCCAGGCTGTCGAACCACATCAGCGTCTGGAACTCGACCTCCTCGCCGAGGTTGCGGCGCATCAGGTCGATATGGCGGAAGCCGGGGATGTCACGCGCTTCGATGCCTGGAATGACCTCGCCACGAACGATCCGTTCATAGGCGGAGGCATTCTCCGGCGTCGTCCAGCCTCGCCACAAGCGGCAGATCATCACACCCGCATCGGCATCAGCACATAGAGCGCCGCGGCCTTGTCATTCTCGCGCAGCAGGGTCGGCGCGGCGGCGTCGGCCAAGTGGACCTCGACCGTGTCGCCCTCGATCTCGTGGAGGATATCCATCAGATAGCGGGCGTTGAAGCCGATCTCGAGCCCGTCGGAGCCATAGTCGGCGGGCAGTTCCTCGGTCGCGGTGCCGCTTTCGGGGCTGGTCACCGACAGAGTGACCTTGTCGCGGTCGAGGTTGATCTTGACCGCCCTGGTCTTCTCGCTGGCGATGGTGGCGACGCGGTCGACGCCCTCCATGAAGCTCTTCGGGTCGAGCTTGAGCAGCTTGTCGTTGCCGGTCGGGATGACCCGGTTGTAGTCGGGGAAGGTGCCGTCGATCAGCTTGCTGGTCAGCACCGCATTGCCGAGGCCGAACCGGACCTTGGTTGGTGACAGCGAGACCTCGACCGTGCCCTCGACCTCATCGAGCAGCTTGCGGAGCTCGCCGACGCACTTCTTGGGGATGATGACGTCAGGCATGCCGTCGGCGCCCTCGGGTTTGTCGACCGTCACCCGAGCGAGGCGGTGGCCGTCGGTGGCGGCGGCTTTCAATTTCTCGTCGGCGACATGGAGGAAGATGCCCATCAGATAATAGCGCGTCTCCTCGCTGGAGATGGCGAAGCGCGTCTTGTCGACGATCTGGCGCAGAGTCTGGGCCGGCAGCTCGAACCGGGTCGGCAGCTCGCCCTCGGCGATCACCGGAAAATCGTCGCGCGGCAGGGTCGACAAGTTGAACCGCGAGCGCCCCGCGTTGACCTGCATCTTGCCTTCGGCGGCGCTCAATTCGACCTGGCTGCCTTCTGGCAGCTTGCGGACGATGTCGAAGAAGGTGTGGGCGGAAACGGTGGTGGCGCCGGCCTGTGCGACCTGGGCGGGCACGCTTTCGTCGACCTGCAGGTCGAGGTCGGTCGCCATCAGGCGAAGCGAGCCGTCGTCACGCGCCTCGATCAGCACGTTGCTGAGGATCGGGATGGTGTTCCTGCGCTCGACCACCGACTGGACATGGCCCAGGCACTTGAGGAGGGTCGCCCGTTCGATCGTCGCCTTCATTTCTGCCCCTTCGCGCGTCTTATATCCTCGTTATAGCGAGGCGTTGGCGACGCGGAAGGGGGAATGAGCGAATTGATGCTGCCGGGGGCAACATCAATGCAGCCATTGGCGCCTAGGTTGCGGCAGTAGGCATCAGCACCGCATCGACCCGATGGATGACGCCGTTGGCCAGCGTCTCGTCACCCTTGGCGATGGTCGCCTTGCCGCCGGCGCCGTCGGCCAGGACGATCTTGCCCCCCTCTCGGGTCGCAGTCAGGGTTCCGCCGCCCATCGTCGCCAGCTGGGCCTTGCCGTTGCCGGCGTCGACGGCCTTGCCAATGTCTTCGACCAGCACCGTACCGGGCAGGATCTGATAGGACAGGGTCCGGGTCAGTTCCGGGCGGGCTTCGGGCTTCATCCAGCTCTCGACCGTGCCGGCGGGGAGCTTGTCGAAAGCGGCATCGTCGGCGACGAACACCGTGTAAGGCCCGGGCCCGGCCAGCGTCGCGTCCAGCCCGGCGGCCTTGGCCAGGGTGAAGAAGCGGCCCTCATGGTCGAGGCCCGCGGCGATGGTCTTGTCGCCGGCCTGCTTGACCGCCTCCGTGCCTTGCTTGGCGGCCTGGTCATTCTGGTTGCAGCCGGAAACGGCGATCAGCCCCATCGCCAGGGCAATCCCAAGCAGGTTCCTGGTCATCGAATTTTCTCCCAAATTTGATCTTGCGA
Source organism: Pseudomonadota bacterium (assembly GCA_030773115.1). GTDB lineage: Bacteria > Pseudomonadota > Alphaproteobacteria > Sphingomonadales > Sphingomonadaceae > Sphingomicrobium. The sequence goes on along the minus strand of JALYNQ010000024.1, from coordinate 57,346 downwards.
AATGGCCCGGCAACGATTGCCGGGCCAATGCGATCCAACGCAGACGCCGAACTTAGACGATGGTGTAGGCCACCGACCGGACCATGCGGGTGCCGGGGTCGACGGCGTAGATGTAGCCATTGTCGTAGCGGTACCAGGCGTCCGGCCGGTCATAATAATCGGAGCGGTAGGCCATGGGCACATTGTAGGCGCTGTACCCGGCCGGCAGCGGCTGGCCGACCGACAGGCCGTTGGTCAGCAAGGCCGCGACTGCCGATATCAGCGACGTCTCGCGGTCGACCCGATAGATCGATCCGGGCGCATAGCGGTAATAATGATCGTCATCGTCGACGAACGCGCTGCGATACTGGAACGGCACATTGTAATAGCCGTAGCTGGCCGGCATCAGCTGGCCGACGCCATAGCCATTGTCATAGGTCGGAATGACGTCCTCGACCATGCCGGTCATGCAGTCCCGCTCATACACATAGCCGTAGCCATAATCGTAACAATCGTACGGCGAGTTCGGATAGAAGGCGTTGAAGTAGGACGGCCGGTAACCGTTGTTCAGATAGGCCGGCTGCAGCGGCTGGCCGAGCAGCGCCGCCCCGAACAGCGGGATCATCGACGCGATCAGATCGTCATCGCGGTCGACGCGGTAGAGATAGCCGCCGCCGTAACGATAATAATGATCGTCATCGTCCAGGAACAGGCTGCGCATCGACAGCGGCAGCGGATCGAGCGCGGCGAGGCGACTGGCCGCAAGCAGCGGCTGGCCGACCAGTTTCGCTGCCTGGCCCGGAGGCATGCAGGCAACGGGCTTCTTGGCCAGGCCTGGCGGGCATCCGCCGTTCCCGAAGCCAAGCTGGCGCACGAACAGATCGTCGCGATCGACGTCGCGGAACCGCACGGTCCCACGGCGGTCGACATCCCGGACGCGGAAGATGCGGTCGGAGTCGGCGAACCGGCTTTGGCCGCGGTCCCGGATCGCGTCGCCGTCGGGGTCGATCCGGACTGCGCGCGCGTCGTCACGCCCGCGGCCACGACCCCGATCGTCGTCGCTTCTGACGATGCGCACGCGATCATCATCGCCGCGCGAGCCGCGCCTTATGTTGTCACGATCGCGCCCGCTTCCGCGATTATCGTCCTGGACAAATCGCTGCCGCTGCGCGCGGTCGTTGCCACGGTCCGTGCGGGCAGCCCGGACCTCACGATTTCCGCCTCGACGCTCCGCGCTGATCTGGCGGTCGCCGCCACCGCCCTGCGCCCGAGCCTTCTGGCCGCCGCCGCGGTCGGTCTTCTGGGCATGGGCGGCGTGGCCTTTGCCGCCGCCCTTGTCGCCGCCGCGTTCGGCAGCCGACGGGGCCGTAATGGCCAGCGCCGCTGCGCCGGCAGCAAGCATCCACTTCATCATGGAATTTCTCCTCTTCAACCGTTCAAACGGTCAGAAAAGGACCACGTTCCGCCGTTTATGTGGCGTTCAGGACCGCCAGGGGTCAGCCGTGGGTGTCTTCGACCCAGTCCTCGCGCATTCGGCGCACTGCGAGCAGCATCAGCAGCGCGGCGACGAGGTAGAAACCGAGGACGCTGACCGTTGCGTAACGCAGCGCCTCGGTGCCGTAACGTTCCTTGAACAGATCGGACAGTGCCCCGATCAAGGTTGGGCCGACGCCAAGGCCGATGAGATTGTTGATCAGCAGGAAGCTCGCCGAGGCCGTCGAGCGCATTGGCCTGGCAACCAGATGCTGGACGGCCGTGGTGACCGGCCCAAGCCACAGGATGTTGAGCGCATTGGGGATCAGCAACAGCGGCCAGGCCACCCACGGATCGGTCGAGAGCAGGCCGATGGCGAAGGTCGGCGCCGTGATCAGCCAGGCGATCGCCGGCAATCGCCCGTACCAGCGCCGGTCGCTCTGGCCCAGCCGGTCGGCCAGCCATCCGCCCATGAATACGCCGGTCGTCCCGCCGATCAGGAAGATCGATGCGAGAAACTGCCCCCGCTCAATCAGCCCGAAGCCGAAGCTGCGTTCGAGAACCGTCGGCACCCACAGCGCGAGCCCATAACCCGCCAGCGAGCTGCAGGAAGCCGCTGCGGCCATGAGCCAGAACGTCGGCTTGCGCGCGATGATCGGGAAGGCGCGCGACAGCGGCAGCTGCTCGCCGGGTGCCGGTTGCGGACGGGGAAGGTCACGCACGAAGATCAGCATGATCGGGGCGAGGATCAGGCCGGCAACGCCCATCACCAGAAACGCGGCGCGCCAATCCACCCAATGGGCGAGATAGGCGCCGATCAACGTCCCCGCCGCCAGGCCGAGCGGAATTCCAAGCGAGAAAATGGCCAGCGCCCGGGCGCGCCGCTGCGGCGGGAAATAGTCGGCGATCAGCGCATAGGCTGGGGCCACGCCGCCGGCTTCGCCGACACCGACGCCGAGCCGGAAGAGGAACAGCTGGCCGAAGCTGGTGGCGGTCCCGCACAGGGCGGTGAAGGCGCTCCATACCGCTACCGCGCCGGCGATCACCTTGCTGCGGCTGGTGCGGTCGGCCAGCATCGCCAGCGGCACGCCGAGCACCGAATAGAGAATGGCGAAGGCGATCCCGCCGATCGCGCCGAATTCCGCGTCGCTCAGCTTGAGATCGTTGATTATCGACCCAGCGAGGATGCCGAGGATCTGCCGGTCGAGAAAGTTGAAGATATAGGCCAGGAGCAGCAGCGCCAGCACGACATTGGCCCGCGGCGACGGGGCACTAACTTGCTGGACGCTCATGCCCTCATCCTCTCAAACATCGGTTTAAGGCACCGTTCGCAGGAACTGGTCGATGGCGTCAACCGCCTGCGGCTCGGTCAGCATCGGCGCATGGCCGACGCCGGGCACGTCGACGCGCTGCATGCGCGGCGCCATGCGCTGCATTGCGGCGGCGATATCTGGTGAAATGACGTCGGACAGCTCGCCGCGGATGAGGAGGGTCGGCCGCTTCCGCGCCAGCCGGCGAAACAGGAAGCCGGCGATCCAAAGCGAAAGTTTCGATACAGGCTTGCCGAGCGGGACGGTGATTGCCGGGTCGTAATCCAGTTCCGGACCGTCGGTGCCCTGCCGGAATGTTCGCTGTGCGAAGCGATGCCACTCCTCGTCGCCATAGTGGGGAAAGGCGACCGCATTGATGCCCCGGACATAGTCGGCCGCGTCGTTCCAGTCGCGCAACGGCGGTCCCTTTCCGACATAGCTCAGGATTCGGGCGACGCCTTCCGGGGCGATCGCCGGCCCGACATCGTTGAGGATGGCCGCCGCGACCGCCCTGGGCCGGATTGCCATCAACGTCATGGTGATGATCCCGCCCATCGACGTGCCGACAAAGACCGCCCGCCGAACTCCGAACTCGGCCATCATCTCGATCACGTCGCGGGCGTAGATTTTCGGCTGATAGTTGCGCGGATCGGAATCCCGGTCCGACTCCCCGCGGCCACGGACGTCGGGCACGATGACCCGCCGCCCCCAGCCGGCGATGACCGGCGCGATCTCCTCGAAGTCCTTCGAGTTGCGGGTCAGGCCGTGCAGGCAGATGACCGGTAGCCGCTTCTCGCCGCCCGCGGCCGGATAGTCGCGGGCGGTGAGGCCGAGGCCGTCGCGCGACCTCCACCGTCGTCCCTGGAACGCGGACACGCCGGCTGGCTCCCGATCCGGCGCCCCCCGCGCTAGAATTTGGCGCCGAGTGACAGGAAGACCTGGCGCGGGTTGCCGTAAAAGGCGGTCAACACGCCCTCGCGGCCTAGTGAGGGCGTGAGGGCCGGCGCTCCGGCGCCATTGATATACTCCCCCGTGTAAGGGTTCTGCAGCAGGAATACGTAACCGGCCGTCTTATATCTGGTGTCGGTCAGGTTCTTGCCGTGCAGCCCGATCGAGAAGCGGTCGCCCGCCGACCGCCAGACGATGCTGGCATCGAGCAGTGCAAAGCCCTTCTGGTCGATGCCCGGAGCGGCGAGTTCGAACTGCTGACTCTTGCTGCGATAGGACAGGGTGGAGTTCAGGTTGAGCCGGCCCGTGTGCAGCGGCGTGTCGTAGTTGACGCTTCCGCTCATGGTCCATTTGGGAGTGTTCTGGACCTCGCGGTGGTCGGCCATATCCTCTTCATGGGCGGGCACAGGGGCTCCAGCCTCATTGCGGTTCACAACGGTCAGGAATTCGCGGTACTCCGCGTCGAGGTAGCCGATCGAACCGGCAAAGTTCAGCTTGTCACCCTCTGCCGCCAGATCTTCGGCGATCGCCCAATTGGCTTCCACCTCGACGCCCTGGAAGCGCGCCTTGCCGGCGTTGGTCGTGATTCCGACGAACGTCGGCACGCCGCCGGCCGTGACGCCGCCTGCTGAACCGGGGACCTGCACGTCCTTGTAGTTGGCGCGGAACAGGGCAACTGCCATCCGCAGCCGCTTGTCAAACAACGATCCCTTCCAACCCAGCTCATAGCTGTCGACCGTCTCCGGATCGAAGGCCATGAAGTCGTAAATATCCTCGGCAGTGGGAGGAACTGCCGGATTGGAACGCGGAGTTGCGGTGGTCAGACCGCGCGGGTCGAAGCCGCCGCCTTTGAATCCGCGTGAATAGCTCAAATAGATGTTGTGATTGTCGTTCGGCCTGAAGCTGACGGAGGCCCTCGGGGTAAAGGCGGTGTCCTTGCGCTTGCCGTCGAAATTGGATGTGGGGGCGCCCAGCTGGACGCCATTGCCGAAGCCCGCATCACCTCCCAGCCCGGGCTGGCCACCGAGAATATAGTTTGCTCGGAATATCCGTGCGTGCCGCTTGTCGCTGGTATAGCGGCCGCCCACCGAAACGCTCCACTGATCGGAGATGTCGTAAGTGAAGTCGCCGAAGATTGCCCAGGTCTTGGTGTCGACGTCGCCCTGGGTCACGGCGCTCAGGCCGGGCAGGGCGATCACACAGCCCGGCCGCGGAACGGTCGGACAAGTGGTATAAAGCCGGACGTCGAAGATGTTGGACGCGTTGGCATCGAGATAATAAGCGCCGATCACGCCGGCCAGCGGCCCGCGATCGATCTCCAGTTGCAGCTCCTGGCTGGCCTGGTGATCCTTGTATTTCGCCGGCACATCAACGTCGATTTCGGGCAGCGCGTCGAAGTCGATAGGCGTGTTGCTCTTGCTCGCGCGATAGGCGGAGATCGACTTCAAGGTGAAGCCATCGGCCACCTCGACGCTGAGATGCGCGGCAACTCCGCCGCTGCGAACCTTCTGCTTTGGGTCTGCCAGCGCGCCACGAGTGTCGAACTCGTCGTCGAGCACCGGATATATCGCATGCCCACACAGCGCGTTGCACTGGCTCGGGATCAGCCGGTGGCCGCCGCGGGCGTTGCTGTCGTCCCACGTGTAATCGCCGGACAGCTTGAGCGAGATTGCGTCGGTCGGCTCCATCTCGACGGTGCCGCGCACCGCCCAAATGTCCTTGTTGTAATTTTCCTCGCCGGTCGTGAGGTTTTCTCCGAAGCCCTTGCGCGACAGGCGCGCAACCGAGGCGCCGACCCGGAAGCCTTCGGTCAGCCCGCCGCCAGCCGAGATCACGAGGTCCTTCTGGCCATAGGTACCAAGATTGGCGCGGATCTTGACCTCCGGATCGTCCGGAAGCCGGCGAGTGACATATTTGACCGCGCCGCCGATGGTGTTGCGGCCGTAGAGAGTGCCCTGCGGACCGCGCAGGATCTCGATCCGCTCGACGTCGTAAATGTCGAGCACTGCGCCCTGCGGGCGGTTAAGATAGACGTCGTCGAGGTACATGCCGACGCCCTGCTCGAAGCCGGCGACCGGGTCCTGCTGACCGACGCCGCGGATGAAGGCGGTCAGCGTGGTATTGGTACCGCGCGACGTTTCCAGCGTGACGTTGGGCGTGGTATCGCCGACATCGGTGATGTCGATCGCGCCCTCGCGCTCCAGCTGCTCGCCCGAATAGGCGGTGACGGCGATCGGCACGTCCTGCAGCGCCTCGGCGCGGCGTCGCGCGGTGACGACGATCTCGCCGGTTTCGGCGGGCTCCGCGCCGGCTTCCTCGGCCTGTTCATTGGGCTCGGCGGCGACCTGCTCGGCGTCCTGCGCCCAAGCGGGCTGCGCAAACAACAGGGCAGCTCCGGCGAGCAAAAGCGCGCGAGCAGTCACGGTCCGATTCGACATGAAATTCCTCCCCTTTGATCCTGTTCTTGTGGTCTTGCCGGGCGTTCCCGGTCGATGCCTTGATCCTACCCATAATGAAAGTTGAACCGACGTTCAACTTATGAGATATGTCCGTCAATGGGGGGAGAAGTGGACAAGCCCGGCCGTGTGGGTTTAGCGGATGGTCCCGTGGGGCGAACCATTTCTCCGGCCAGCAAGGGCAAGGCGCCGCGTACGGCGCGCGGCGAGAAGACGCTCCGCAAGATCCTCGATGCCGCCCTCCTCGAATTCGGCCAGCGCGGGTTCCACGACAGCTCGATCGTCGGCATCACCAGCCGGGCCAAGGTCGCGCTCGGAACTTTCTATACTTACTTCGACAGCAAGGAGGCCGTATTCGCTGCGCTGGTGCGCGACATGTCGCAGCAGGTGCGCGATCATGTCGCTCCCGACATCGAGGGCGCGGCTGACGAGATCGAGCGCGAACGCCTCGCCCTGGCCTCCTTTTTGCGGTTCGTGTTCGACCGCAAGGAAGTCTACCGGATCATCGACGAAGCCGAGTTCGTCGACCCCGCCGGTTTCCGCACCCACTATGAGACGGCGGCCGCTCGAATCGCCGCCCGTCTGGAGGAAGCCACCGCCAAGGGCCAGATACGCGACGGCGACGCGCTCGCCACCGAAGTGCGCGCCTGGGCGATCATGGGGATGAACGTGTTCCTCGGGCTGCGCTTCGGCGTCTGGGACAGGCAGGACCCCGAGCTGGTGGCGGCCCACGCCAACGACCTGATTGCCCGCGGCCTGAAGCCCTAGTTCAGGCTCCGCGCCAGGTCCGCGAAGGCCTCGACATCTTCCTCGTCGTGATAGAGGCCGAAGCCGATGCGCAGCACGTCCCCGCGCACGTCGGTGATGCAGTTCCTGGCCATCAGTTCGCCGCACCAGCGCTGTGCGCGGTCGTCGCGACAGGCGAGGAAGCGGGCATGCGGCCCATCGCCGAGCGGGTTCAGACATTCCGCCTCCGCCAGCGCCGTCCCGGCGATTGCATCCAGCATCAGCCGCTGGAGATTGGCGACCCAGCCTGCGACGCGAGCCGTCGAAATGCCATTCTCCTCCAGCATCCGCTGGATCGCGTTGAACCGGTAGAGTGCCGACGGGTCGAAGGTCGCGCCCATGAAGCGCATCGCGTCTTTCGTGTAGCCGACCTGGCTTCCCGGCGGCGCGGTCAGCTCGCCGAACTCGGCGAACCAGCCGGTGATCGGCGGGCGCTCGCCGAAGCCCGGCGGGCAATGCATGAACCCCATGCCTTCGCCGGCCATCGCATATTTATAGCCGCCGCCGAGATAGAAGACCGACGCGGCGACGGCGGGATCGATCGGCGCCTCGATCGCCATGAATGCGTGATAGCCGTCGATCACCACCCATGGGCCGTCCGGACTCGCAAGCGAGGCCAGTTCCGCAATCCGGTCGAACAGCCGCCCACTGTTGAACAGGACATGGCTGACCAGGATCAGGTCGAAGTCGCCGGACTGCGCGGCATCAACAAACCGCTGGCCGAAATCGTCGAACGGCTCGGCGGCAACCCTGGTCAGCGCGATGTCGCCGCCCTCCGCCCAGCGGGCGAACTGCCGCCGCGCCGAGTGAAACTCGCCGTCGCTCATCAGCACCTGCAGCGGCCGATCGCCCCGGCGGGGACAGGCCGCTTGCAGCCGGATCAGGAAATCATGGGTGTTGCTGGCGAAGACGATGGCATCGGGATCACCGCTGCCCAGCTCCGCCGCAACATGGCCCTGCGCTTCGGGCCACACCTCGTCCATCACCTTGTCCCACTTGGTGTCGGCCCTGGCGGCCGCATCCTCCCAGCACTCGACCTGGCCCTCGTACGACGCGTCCGGCCATAAATGATGGCTGTGCGCCGCGAAATGCAACCGCTCCGGCGCCGCCCCCAGGCTCCTGGCAAACAGCGGCTTGAAGCTCAAAGTTCGGTCCTGAGCGACCACAGTTCGGGAAACACGCGCTTCTCCAGAGTCGCGCGGAGATAGGGCGCTCCGGCCGAGCCGCCCGTGCCCGGCTTGTTGCCGATGATCCGCTCGACGGTCAGCACATGCTTGTGCCGCCAGGCCGCGAGAGCGTCGTCGATGTCGACCAGCTTCTCCGCCAGCTCATAAAGCTCGAACCAGCGATTGGCATCGCGATAGACTTGCAGCCAGGCTGAGGCGAGCGCGGCCTCGGAGCGATCCTTCACGTCGAATCCGGACCGCTCGAGCGCGGAGATGGCGGCTTCGCGCAGGCTTGGCTCGGCCAACGCCTGCTCGAGCCTCGCCCGCTCCTTGCTGCCCTCGGCATAATGATTGACGAAGTTCGGTTCCTTGAGCCCGAGGCGGAACTCGATTTCGCGGAATTGCGCCGATTGGAACCCCGACGAGGTTCCAAGCACGTCGCGGAACTTCAGATAATCGACCGGCGTCAGGGTCGACAGCACGTCCCACGACAAGGTCATCACGGCCTGGATCTTCTTGATCCGCGCCATCGCCTTGTGGGATTCGCCGAACCGGTTGTCGCCCAGCAGCGAGATGGCGAGCTTCAGCTCGTGCAACATCTGCTTCATCCACAATTCTTTGGTCTGGTGGATGACGATGAACAGCATCTCGTCGTGCAGCTCGGACAGGGGCTGCTGCGCCGACAGCAACGTGTCGAGCTTCAGATAATCGGCATAGGTCATGCCGGCAGGCGTCGCGGTCATGGGCGACGGCTTAGGCTGGCGCGGCTAGGGCAGCAAGCGCTCGCTTACTGTCGCTGGGTGCCCGGCAGGCCCGGCTGCGAGATGGTGCCGATATTGCCGAACAGCTCCTCGAAGAAGCTGCGCTGCCGGCCCAGCGTCGGGGTCTTGTCGCCAGACGGATCGACTTGGGCAATCAGCTCCTTGCCGGTCTTCTCGACCGCTGTGACATTGCCGGCCTGGTCGAAGCGGATGCGAAGCACGGTCTGGTCGGTCACCTTGGGATCGCGAAAGGCCAGCTGGGCGGTGCTGCGCGAGACATAAATCCACTCGTTTGGATCGAACTGGCCGGTGAAGGTCGGCCGGCCGATCGTGCGCGTCACCGATTCCTTATTGTCGACACCGACCTGGATGGCGTCGGTCAGCGTGGGGTCAAGCACGAATCCCTTATGGTCGCGCGAGCCCGCGCACGCCGTCAGCGCAAGCGCCAACCCGATCACTGCAACAATATTGCGCTTGGCCATTACCCAGAATCTCCATCGAACGCGCTTGTCCACCGGCGCTCACAGGCTCATATGCTGAAGCGCAGCGGCTGGCGCAAGCCGTTGCCGGCACAAGGAGATTGGCGATGCGCTCGTTGATGGCAATGTTGCGTCCCAAGGCGCCCGATGCCGGAGCGCTCTACGATGCGGTCGTTGCCGAAGCGCGGCGCCCGGCCTGGTACCGCGAGGGCGGGGTCGATGATTCGCTCGACGGGCGATTCGCCGTCCTCTCGAGTCTCGCCGCGCTGGCCATTCTCCGCCTCGAGGATGGTGACGAGGATACGGTGCGCCATTCCGTCGCGCTGACCGAGAGCTTCATCGCCGACATGGACGCGCAAATGCGCGAGGCCGGCTTCGGCGATCCCTCGATCGGCAAGCAGGTACGGTTCATGGTCGGCGCGCTGGCCAGCCGGGTCGACTGGTGGCGCCGCGCCAGGGAAGGCGAGCTCGACTGGAGCGACGCGGTGCGGCTCAGCGTCTATCGCGACGAACCGCCCGAATCGGAGGCGGCGGCGACCTTTAGCGCGGAAGCGCTCAAGCGCTTCAACGAAGGCCTCGGCGGTGTTAGCGACCGCAACGTGATGGCGGGCCACATCGCTTGAGCGATTTCGCTCACCGCCTGCCGCTTGACCAGATTCGCGAGGGCGACCGGCTCGATATCGTTGCCGGCGAAGAGGAAAGGTCGGCGATCGCCGACCGGCTTGGGCTGCTGTCGCTCGACCGGCTGGAGGCCCACTGCGTCTTGACCCGCGAAGGCCAGAAAATTCGCGCCACCGGCCGGCTGAAGGCGTCGCTCGAACAGGCTTGCGTGGCGACCGGCGATCCCGTGCCGGCCCATATCGACGAGGCATTCAATCTTCGTTTCGCCCCGGAGCCGAAGGTCGGCGGGTCGGACGAGGAGATCGAGCTGGGCGAAGCCGATCTCGACACTATGTTTCATGACGGTGCGGCGATCGACCTCGGCGGCGCGGTGATCGACACGCTGGCGCTGGCACTCGACCCCTATCCGCGCAGCGCCGGCGCCGATGCCGCGCTCAAGGAAGCCGGGGTGATCACCGAGGAAGAAGCAAGTCCCTTCGCGGCGCTTGCGGCGTTGAAAGAGAAGATGGGGAAATAACTTCCTCCCCAGCAATTGCTGGGGAGGGGGACCAGCGAAGCTGGTGGAGGGGTTCTAGACGGTCGAGGCTGAGAACCCCTCCGTCAGCGCTTCCGCGCTGCCATCTCCCCACGAACCCGTGGGGAGGAAATTTTAGAACGGCACGTCATCGTCCAGATCGCTGTCGAACGCCGCCGGCTGCGGCCGCTGCTGCGGCTTGCCGCCGCCGCCCGATCCCCCGAAATCATCGCCATAGCCGCCGCTTCCGCCGCCGCCGAAGCCTCCGCCCGATCCGCCTTCGCGGGCATCGAGCAGCACCAGCTCGCCGCGGAACTTCTGAAGCACGATTTCGGTGGTGTAGCGGTCGTTGCCCGACTGGTCCTGCCACTTGCGGGTCTGCAGCTGGCCTTCAAGATAGACCTTGCTGCCCTTGCGCAGGTAATTTTTGGCGACCCGGCCGAGATTTTCGTTGAAGATGGCGACCGAATGCCATTCGGTCCGTTCCTGGCGGTTGCCGTCGCGGTCCTTCCAGCTCTCGGAGGTGGCCACGCGAAGATTGACCACTTCGCCGCCATTGCTGAACGTCCGCGTTTCGGGGTCCTGGCCGAGGTTGCCGACCAGAATGACCTTGTTCACGCCCGCCATGTCGCTCTCCTATATTCTCTTTCAAGCGAAGCGTTAGGACGGGCACGGGACTGCTGCAAGGTCAGCTGTCCACCGGCACGAACAATCCGCGCTTGATCGTGCTCATCACGACCTGGGTGGTGAATCTTCGCACATTGGGGTTCGCCGCCATCATATCGGACATCAAGCCGTCGAAGGCAGCGATGTCCGGCGCCGTCACCAGCATCACATAGTCGGCAGTTCCGGTCACATAATAGGCCTGCTGGATCGCCGGCTCGCCACCGACCCAGGCCCGAAGTCGCTGCACCAGCTCGGGTCGTTCGCGTTCGACCTCGATCCCGACAATGAATAGCGCGCCCTGGCCGACCGCCTCCGGGTTCACCACCGCGATCCGGCGCTCGATCACCGCGGCCTTCTCCAGCCTGCGAACCCGGCGGTGGATGGCCGAGGCGGACAGGCCGACGCGCTCGGACAATTTCTCGCTGGTCAGCGACCCGTCCCGCTGCAGCTCGACGAGCAGGGTCCGGTCGATCTTGTCGAGCGCAATTGCAGGCATTTCGGCGACTTTGCTCCAGGATTCGCGACGATCGTGCGTTGGCCGTGCCGGAGTTGCAAGTTTCTCGCGTGCCGGCCGGCTAGATTCATCGGCAGACGACTATCAAGGAACATGACCATGATCGACCATCTCGAGCTCCGCACGATGAAAATGGACGAGTCCGCGCGCTTCTATGCCGGCGTGCTCGCCCCGCTCGGTTATCAGCGGAAGGTCGAGGGTGAATCGCTCGGCTTCGGCGATGGGCGCGGGCTCGACCTGTTCCTGGCTCCGGGCGAACCATCGACCAACGTCCACTATGCCTTTGCCGCCGACAGCCGGGAGCTGGTCGACCGGGCCTGGGCGGCCGGCAGCGACGGCGGCCATCAGCTCGATCGGGCACCGGCGCTGATGCCGCATATCCATGCCGATTATTACGCCGGTTTCCTGCGCGATCCCGACGGCAGGCTGGTGGAGATCGTCTGCCACCGGCCCGAATGACGGACCGCAAAGGCGAGGGCTATTCAGCCGGCAGCGGGTCGGCCGGGCGGCGCGTGGCGGCACGGAAACCGACGATCAGGGCCGCCAGCATCGCCAGCTGCGCGGCAACCGCTTGCAGCGTCGGGAACAGGCCGAGGACGGTGATCCGCGGAATGCCGCTGAGCGGGGTGACCGGGATCAGGCCCGCTTCCTGCAGCGCCCCGACGCCCTTTCCGGCCAGGACGACGGCCAGCACCGCGATCAGGATCGCGCTATATTTGAAGAAGGCGCCGATCGGCAGGGTGCGGCTGAAGCGCAGCATCGCCCAGGCGATGACGGCCAGCAGCGCCGTCGCTGACAGCGCTCCGGCGAGCACGGTCGGCCCATTGTCCGGTGTCCACAGCGCGGCATAGAACAGGATGGTCTCGAACACCTCCCGGTAGACGACCAGGAAGGCCAGCCCGAACAGGAACCAGGCCGAGCCCTTCGATAGCGCATGCTGCATTTTCTCGCGGATGTAGCGGCGCCATTCGTCGGCCTGGCTCTTGCCGTGCATCCAGATGCCGACCGACAGCAGGATCAGGGCGGCGAGGATCGAGCCAAAGCCTTCGGTCAGCTCGCGGTTGGCGCCGCTGATGCCGATCGCATAGGTGGCGACTGCCCAGGTGACGGCCCCGGCGGCAAGCGCCGCAACCCAGCCGCCATGGACATAGGGCAGCGCCTCGACCCGCTCGGCCTTGCGCAGGAAGGCGATCATGGCGATCACCACCAGCAGCGCCTCGAGCCCCTCGCGTAGCAAGATGGTGAAGGCGCCGAGGAAGGTCGAGATCTTGGTCGCCGCCTCGGGTGCCAGGGCGGCCTCGGCCCGGTCGAGCAGCCGCTCGGTTTCCGCCAGCTGCTGGCGGAGCAAGGCCTCCGGGCGGTTGCCGGCGATCGATACGCGGAAGCCGCTCATCGCCTGTTCGACCGCGGTCATCAGGTCGCCGTCACGGGTGGCTAGAACGGCCTCGACCGGCTCGAACCCGTCGAGATAGGCGGACAGGGCCAGATCCTCGGCCCGCTTGCGGTCGCCGGCCGCATAGGCCTGCAGGCTCTGCCGCAACCGGTCGCGCGCCAGCTGCAGGGTTGCCGGCCCGGCGGAAAGCAGCGCGTCGGGATTGGCCCGCAGATAGGCCATCACCGCCTCGGTCTTTTGCGGACCAATCTGCCGCTCCAGATCGGCCGGAGTCAGGGCGACTAGCGCCGCCAGATCGGGAATCGCGCGGCGGACCGAGGCGTCCTGGCGCCACAGCCGTTCCCCCTGCCGGACGTCGCCATAGGCCAGCGACCCGGCGTGAAAAGCGAGTGCCCAGCGATCCTCGTCCGGGAGCGCAGCGAAGCTTTGCATGGCAGTGCCCTCCAGGCCCTGCGAGATCACCTGGTAGAGGCCGAAGATGCTCCTATCCCGCGCCCGGGCGCGGTCGGCGAAGGCGATCGGCGGCGGGTCGAGCTCGGCGAACGCGCCGCTCGGCCCTTCGCCCTTGCCCCCGTGGCAGGACGCGCATTGTTCCGCGTAGAGCGCGCGACCGCGCGAAACGTCAGGCGCGCTGGCGGGCGCCAGCGGCACCGGATAGGCGGCCAGCAGCTTCGCCGCCAGCCCGCGGGCGCGGCGGGCGACATCGTTGGTCTGCGCCTTGGAACCGATCGCCTGCTGCAGGCTGGAGGCGTCGGCCAACAGGCCGGCACGCGCCGAATTGTCCGGTAGCGCTGCCAGCCGCTGGCTGACCGACGCGGAGAATTCCTGCATTTCCTGATATTCGGCCGGATTGACGATTTTCCCTTCCCGGATCGCCTCGCGATAATCGACCGCGATATAGTCGAGCAGCCGCCAGGTGGTTTGCACCTCGGCCGTCGGCGAGGGCTGCGCCCAGGCCGGCGCAGCTACTAGTGTCGAAAGCAGCGCGAATAAGGCGAGAAAAGCGCGGATCAGAGGGCGAAGCAGGCTGGCCATGGCCATGGGCCATAGCATGGTGCGAATGATTATCAATAACTGGAAGGCACGTTACCGAGCCGGATAGCGCAGCCGTCCGAGGAAGCGGGTCAGGCTTGGCCGATAAAGGTCGTTGCCGGCCCAGGTCGCTTTCCATTTCTCGAACCGCATCACGTCGGCCAGCCGGCGGTCGAGGAAGGCGCCGGTTTCGCTCCAGCCCTCGCTCTGGTCGTCGAGCCAGGCGAGCAGGGTCGAGGCATAGACGCCCGACAGGATCAGCCGCTTGGTATAATGATTATAATCGGTCGCCGTATCGCCGGCGAGGCGCCACATCAGGTCGGCCGAGCGCCAGCCGGCCTTCAGGGCCAGCGGCAGGTTCTGCGGCATGGCCAGGATCGACAGGCCGGTCCGAACCGCCTCCCGGGCCGGGGCCATCACCTCCAGTCGATACCAGATCAGTGCCCGAATTCGCTCGCGCACCTTCATCGCCGCGATCTCCCTGGGCGTGAAATGCGCTGCCATCGCCGCGTCGACGCCCTGGATATAGGCGTCGACCATGTCCGCCTGGCCCTTGGGAAAGGCGAGCCTCGCCTGGGCGAGATCGATGCCGGTCTGAGCGGCAGCGCTGTCGACCGCCTTGCCATTCCAGCCGTCGAACGCGGCATTCTCGCCGACCGGCAGGGCGAGCTTGAGGCGCAGCGATTCCAGCGGAGTCGTCATAGGCGGCTAATTGGGCGCCGCGACCGGTTCGTGCAAGTCGGCCTCGCCCTTCTGCTTCAGCCGCACCAGCACCAGGGCTATGACGATCATCGCCGCGCCGAGCCAATCGCGTGGTGTGAGCGTCTCGCCATAATAGATCCAGCCCAGCAGCGCCGAAAGAGCCGGCTGGGTCAGCATGGCGATGCCGACCACCAGCGGCGGGACATGGCCCAGCGCATAGACCAACAGCCCCTGGCCGATCACCTGGCTGCACACGGCCAGCGCGACGATTCCCGTCCAGTTGTCCGGGAAGATCCGCTCGCCCATCACCAGCGACACCGGCAGCAACATGGCCGCCCCGAACAGGCTGGCGAGGAACAAGAGCGGCAAGGGCTGCAGCTCGCCCCGCGTCCGTTCGACCAGGATCAGGTAGAAGGTGTAGAGCAGCCCGGCCAGCACGGCGAGCAGGTCGCCGCGCAAGTTCGCGGCCGACAGCTCGGCGCTGCCCCACATCAGAAGCCCGCAGCCCAGCGCCGCGAGGCCCAGCGCTGCCGCCTGCAGCGCCGACGGCCATTTGCGCACCAGCCAAAGCCCCCAGGCGGCAAAAAAGAAGCTGCTGATGTTGCCGAACAATGTAGCGTTGCCGAGCTTGGTCAGCAGGATCCCGGCATGCCAGGCCGCGAGGTCGGCGGCGAAGAAGAAAGCCGCCAGGGCGACCGCGATGGTCAGCGATTTCCTGGGCAGATGCACCGGCTGGCGGAACATCCAGGCGATCGCCCACAGGAAGGGCAGCGCCAGCGCCAGGCGCCAGAAACCCGCGGCGACCGGCCCAACCCCGCTGTTGCGCACCAGGAACGGGCCGCAAGCCAGCGCCAGATTGCCGACCAGCAGCGCGATAAAGGCGAGTGATTGATGTTTCTGCTGGGTCACGCCCCGCCGCTAGGGCCAATTGGCCGAATTGGGAAGCGGCAACCCGGCGGGCATCCATAAGCCCGGCTTATTGGCCTCACGGCAAATCTGGCATTGATTGGTTTCGATCGGCAACTATCTTCCGCGGCGGCGCTGGGGAGTGGCCGATGTGCAGAAAGGACTATTATGCCCAGTCTCTTCAACCCGCTCCAATTCGGAGCGCTGGAGCTTCCCAACCGGATTTTGATGGCCCCGCTGACCCGCGCCCGCGCCGGGCGCGAGGGCGTGCCCAACGAGCTGATGGCCCGCTATTACGCCCAGCGCGCCGGCGCCGGCCTGATCATCTCCGAAGCCACCGGTATCAGCCGCGAAGGCCTTGGCTGGCCCAATGCGCCGGGCCTGTGGAACGACTCCCAGGTCGACGGCTGGAAGCTGGTCACGGAGGCGGTCCACGCCGCCGGCGGCCGGATCGTTGCCCAGCTGTGGCACATGGGTCGGCTGGTCCATCCCGACCTCGGCGGCGGCCAGCCGGTCTCATCCTCGGCCACAACCGCCCCCGATTTCGCCCACACCTATGACGGCAAGCAGCCCTATGTCGAAGCGCGCTCAGCGACCCGCGCCGACATAAACCGCATCCTCGACGATTATGCCCGCGCTGCCCGCAACGCGGTTCGCGCCGGCTTCGACGGGGTGCAGGTCCACGGCGCCAATGGCTATCTGGTCGACCAGTTCCTGCGCGATTCCGCCAATCTGCGCGACGACGAATATGGCGGCGCCATCGCCAACCGCATCCGCTTCACTCGCGAAGTGCTGGAAGCGGTCGGCAGCGAAATCGGCATCGACCGCGTCGGCATCCGCTTCTCGCCCAACATTCTCGTGCAGGGCGTCGAGGATAGCGACCCAATCCCGCTGTTCGCCGAGTTGGCCAGGACGCTCGAGGAATTGCGTGTCCCCTGGATCGAGCTGCGCGAGCCCGACAAGCCGACCTCCGCCGGCTCGATCCCGACCGCGCCGGTCAGCCCGGCGATGCGCGCCCATTATTCGGGCCGGATCGTGATCAACAGCGACCATGACTGGACCGACGCCCGCGCCCGCATCGCCGGCGGCCATGCCGACGCGGTCAGCATCGGCCGGCTGTTCATCGCCAACCCCGACCTTGTGCAGCGCATCGCCCGCGATGCGCCGCTCAACGCCGGCGATCCCGCCACTTTCTATGCCGGCGGCGCGCAGGGCTACACCGACTATCCGCTGCTCGGGGAACAGGAAGCCGCCTGACCGGTTCCTCCCACGCACAGGGAGGATCATTATGCGCAAGGGAGTCATGGCTGGCGTCGCCGCGGGCGCGGCACTGCTCGGCGGCGCGGCCTTCTATTATCTGCGCGAGCGGTCGACCGAGGAGCCGGACTATCGCGCGCTGGAAAGCGATGGCGATCACCAGATCCGCGACTATCCCGCGCTGACCGTGGCCGAGGCGGTTGTCCAGGGACCGCGCAGGGACGCGCTGAAACAGGCCTATCGCGCCCTGTCGGATTATCTCGAGTCGGCCGGCCTGTCGTTCGCCGTACCCGTCCTCCAGGACTCGGGCGACCCGATGGCCAGCGACCCGCCGCTATTCGACGATGAGCTGGAGGGCGCATGGCGCACCCGGTTCGTCCTGCCGGCCGCCCAGGAGCTGCCCGAGCTGCCCGAAGGGATCGAGCTGGTCGAGCTTCCTGCCCGCAAGGTGGCGGTGGTCAGCTTCTCCGGCCGTGCGACCGACGATCTTCTGGAGGAGCAGGAGGACCGCCTCCGCGGCTGGCTCGCCAAGCGCGGCGAGAAATCGGACGGAGAGCCCGAATATGCCTTCTACAATTCGCCGATGATCCCCGGCCCGCTGCGGCGCAACGAGGTGTGGCTGGCGCTGTCGTAGCTCCTCCCTGTCGCGTAGCGATGGGGAGGGGGACCGCTCAGCGAAGCTGAGTGGTGGAGGGGCCGTCCGTCGGCCGTGGCTGGCCCCTCCACCATGTCGCTTCGCGCCATGGTCCTCCTCCCCACTGCTTCGCAGCAGGGAGGAACTATTCAGCCGAATTTCCGCTTCAACTCCAGCAACGCCAGCGCCGCCTCGGCCGCCCCGCCGCCCTTGTTGGCATGTTTCGGATTGGCCCGGACGATCGCCTGGGCCTCGTTCTCGACCGTCAAAATCCCGTTGCCGACCGCCAGCCCGTCCATCGTCAGCGCCATCAGCCCGCGGGCGCTTTCCCCGGCGACGATCTCGAAATGACAAGTTTCGCCGCGGATCACCACGCCGAGCGCGACATAGGCGTCATATTTGCCGCTCTCCGCCGCCAGCGCGATCGCCCCGGGCAGCTCCAGCGCCCCCGGCACGGTTATCGTCTCATGCGTGTGCCCCGCCGCCTCGATCGCGCCGCGCGCCCCCTCCAGCAGCATATCGTTCAAATGCGCGTAAAAGCGCGCCTCGGCGATCAATATGTGGGCCAAGCTATTTCTCCGCGGATGTGATGCAGCGTTCCTCGACGATCGCCAGCCCATAGGCCGACAGGCCGACCGGCGCGTGCCTGGTGTTGCTGAGCAGGATCATGTCGTGGATGCCGAGCGCGGCGAGGATTTGTGCGCCGATGCCGTAGCTGCGCAGCTCGCCGCCCTCGCGGGGCTTGCCCGAGCGGAGGTCGGTGGCGAGGCTGAGCGAGCCTGGCGCCGCGGCGTGAAGCGCGACGACCACGCCGGCGCCCTCCGCCTCGATCATCGCCATCGCCCCATGCAGCAGGCCGGCGCGCTCCGACGCCTCGCCGAGCAGGTCGGCGAACAGGTCGATCGAGTGCATCCGGACCAGGGTCGGCTTGGTCGGATCGATCCCGCCATGGACCAGCGCCAGCTGCTCCTCGCCGCTGGCCTTGTCGCGGAACACCTGCGCCGTCCAGTTCGCTCCGGAATTTGACGTGAAGCGCGTCTCGGCCACCCGCTCGACCATATGGTCCTTCTTCAGCCGATAGGCGATCAGGTCGCGGATCGTCCCGATCTTGAGCCCATGGAGCTTGGCGAACTCCATCAGATCGTCGAGCCGGGCCATGGTCCCGTCCTCGCGCATGATCTCGCAGATCACGCCGCTGGGGTTGAGCCCGGCCAGCCGTGCCACGTCGACCGCCGCCTCGGTATGCCCGGCGCGGACCAGCACTCCGCCCGGCCGCGCCACCAGCGGGAAAACATGGCCGGGCGAGACGATCGCGTCGGGCCCGTTGCCGGCGTCGATCGCCACCGCGATGGTCCGCGCCCGGTCGGCGGCGCTGATGCCGGTGGTGACTCCGTCGCGCGCCTCGATCGATACGGTGAAGGCGGTCTCCATGCTGGTGCGGTTGATCCGGGCCATCGGCTCCAGCCCCAGCTGGTCGACCCGCTCCTTCGAAAGGGCGAGGCAGATCAGGCCGCGGCCATGGCGGGCCATGAAATTGATCGCATCGGGCGTCGCCATCTGCGCCGGGATGACCAGGTCGCCCTCATTCTCCCGGTCGTCGTCATCGACCAGGATGAACATCCGCCCGTTGCGCGCCTCGTCGATGATCGCTTCGGCCCCGACCAGCACTTCCTGCACGCCGCCGTCGAGCAGCTTTTCCAAGCGCACGAGGGTATCCGCGGTCGGGTTCCAGTCGGAAGCGCCGAGTTTGCGCAGCGAGTTGGGGTGGAGGCCGGCGGCGCGCGCCAGCCCGCTGCGGCTCGCCTCGCCGGAATCGACCAGGGCGGTCAGCTTATCGATCAGGGTCGTGGACATAGCGAGGCCGCTATCACATCACAATGTGATAAACCAGCGAGAATTGGTCATCGATTGGCGAACGATCACATTTCGGAGTCGGTCGTCCGCATTAAAATAGCGCACACCCGGCATTTGAGAATCTGTAGCAGGCGAAGGGCCTTGAATCTGCGGCGGGGCGAACTGGGATTTCCGGGAAAAGATCAGCATCGTCCGCGGCTCGAAACTCCAGGCGACTGAGTAAGGGGGCGCGGTGGTCAACACAGTCAAAACTCGGCCGAACTACTATGAAATGCTGGGGATCCGGCCGAGCGCGCCCAGCGACGCCATTGCCCGCGCCTTCGCCAGGGCGACCAATGTGTTCCGGCCGCACGCCTTCGGCGGCATTGCGGAAGTCTGCCTCGCCTACGAAACGCTCCGGGATCCAGCCAGACGCCGGGCCTATGATGAGTCGCTTGGCCTGACTCCCAAGCCGGACAGGCCGCAACCCTCGATCCCAGTCTCGGCCAGTTTCGTGAAGCGGCCTGCTATCGCCGCCCAGCCGCGCCTCGCGCCACTAGCCGCTCCGAAGCCGCAACCGGCACCGCAGACCGAGGGCACGCAGCCTTCGGCCGCAAGCCCGCCACCTCGGGTTCCGTTCGATCGGGGCGCTGGCGACGGGTCAGCGGTCGGTCGTCCGCAACCGATTCAGCTGGATCGCCAGGTGCGGGCGGCGAAATCCAGTCCAGCACCGCGCATCGACGGCGGTTGGTCGCTCCAGCACGCCTTCGACCAGCCACTGGACGTCAAGGTCAGCTCGATCGATTGGCAGCGCACCAGAGTGTTGCTCGGCGGCCTGGTCGCGGCGGCTATCCTGGTAGGTGCTCTAGCCGGCTGGTGGTCGGGAAGCGAAGCTGCGGAGCCCGACCAGCCCAAGCTCGCCGAGTCGACCGTCTCGCCGCCGGAAAAGGCGACCCCGTCCTTCTCCGAGCTATGGTCCGACCAAGCGCCCGTCGGTGCGGCAAAGGCACGGCCCGATCGCCCGCGGCTTGATCGGCAACGCCGCGCCGTCGCGCCCATACCGAGGGTCAAGCGCGCCGTCGATGCTCCGCGGCTTGCGACGGCAGAGGCGGAGCCTCAATTGATCCAAGCCCGGCAAGACCCGCTTGATTCGGGCGCCGCCGACCCGCTCGCTCCCGATGCGCCGCCCGCTCCGGCAGTGGCGTCGGGCCTGCCGCTGCCTAACCGGACGGTCGCTCGCACGATCGAACGGATCGGCTATGCCTGCGGCAACGTCGCCTCGGCCCAGCCCGTCGACGGCGAGTCCCCGGGCGTGTTCAAGGTCACCTGCACCTCGGGACAATCCTACCAGGCGAGACCGGTTAAGGGGCGCTACCGTTTCCGGCGTTGGTCCAAGGACTAGGATCGCGACCAACTGGTTCCCGCGCCCCATGTCCCGGGCACGGCGAAAATCTATCCCCGCGACTCGGTCATCCGCTTCAGATAGCGCGCCAGCACGTCGATCTCGAGGTTGAGCTTCCGCCCGGCCGCGATTCCACCCAGCGTGGTGTGATCGGCGGTATGGGGGATAAGGTTGACGGTGAAGCGGGTTGCGTCGCCGGCATCTTCCACCTGATTGACGGTCAGCGACACGCCGTCGAGCGCGATCGAACCTTTGGGAGCGATTCCGCCGCCCAGCTCACGCGGTGCCTCGACGGTCAGGTCCAGGCTGCCGCCGACTTCCTCGGCCCGGGTCACAGTCGCGACCGCGTCGACATGGCCGGTCACAATATGGCCGCCGAGCTCGTCGCCGACCCTCAGCGCCCGCTCCAGGTTGAGCCACGCCCCCTCGGCCCACAGCCCCGGCGCGGTCTTCGACACCGTCTCCTGCGACACATCGACCGCGAACCAGTCCTCGCCCTTGTCGACCACTGTCAGGCAGGCGCCCGAGCAGGCGATCGACGCGCCGAGGTCGACCGTGGCCATGTCATAGCCGCAGCCGATGATCAGGCGCAGGTCGCCCTTCTGCTCGAGCTTCCGGACCGTGCCGATGTCGGTGATGATGCCGGTGAACATGGTGCTCCGTGTCTCGACTTCGCTCGACACGAACGGGGAAGGGAGTCGACTAAACCCCGTTCGTCCCGAGCGCAGTCGAGGGACCGCCTTATTCTCGAACGCGCTCGTAGACTTCGAGCCGGTCGATGCCAAGCCGCGTGGCGTCGCCCGCTTTCCACCGGCCATGGGCGTCGGCGATCGCGTCGAGGCCGATATAGCCGACGCTCGACTTGCCCTCGCCGACCAGGATCGGGGCGCGATAGATCAGGATGCGGTCGACCAAATCGGCCGCGAGGAACGCCGTTGCGGTCGCCGATCCGCCCTCGACCAGCAGGTCGTTGACGTCATGAAGCCGGTAGACATCCTGCGGAGAAGCAAGGGTTTCCCAGCCTTCGACCGCGTCGCCCCGGGTGAGGAGAGCCTTGCGCGGCGACCAGTCTTCCAGGCCTGGAAGCCGGACGTCGAGCTTGGGCGAATCCGCAAGATAGGTCCCGCGCCCGACCAGGATCATGTCGCTATGCGCCCGCTCCAGATGGACATGGGCGCGGGCATCCTCGCCGGTGATCCATTTGGATTCGCCGGAGGGCAGCGCGATCTTGCCGTCGATCGACAGCGCCAGCTTCAAGGTTATGCGCGGCCGACCGCGCTCGATCCGGCTCAAATAGCCCGACATGCTGCAGCGTGCCGCCTGCTCGAACACCCCGGTCACGACCTCGATGCCCGCCTGCTCCAGCAGCTTGATCCCCTCCCCGGCGGTGCGAGGATCGGGATCCTTGATGCCCATCACGACCCGGGCGATCCCCGCTTGTGGAATCAGCGAAGCGCAGGTCGGCCCGCGTTCGCTGGCATGGGCGCAGGGCTCGAGTGTGGTGTAGAGCGTCGCGCCCATGGCCTGTTCACCGGCCTCGGCCAGCGCGACCGCTTCGGCATGGGGACGTCCGCCAGGGGCGGTGGCGCCCTTGCCGACCATCTCGCCATCCTTGACGATCAGGCAGCCGACATTGGGGTTGGGAGCGGTGCGGCCTCGCGCCGCTTCGCCCAGCCGCGCGGCCTCCAGCATCCGCCTGCGGTCACTCAATGCCGAGCCGCTTCTCGAGCTCTTGGAACTGGCGCTTCTTTTCCTCCGCGGCCCTGCGGCGATCCTCCGACGCCTTCTTCTGGTCGGCGATGATGTCCGCGTCGGTCCGGTCGGGCCCGTAATTCTCGATATAGACGATCTGTTGCGGCGGGGCGGTGTTGATCTGCGAGTCGACGAAGAAGATGATGACGATGATCACCGTCACCAGCACCGCCAGCGAGGCGCCGATGACCTGCTCGCGGCTGCGCTGCCGCATGAAGGCGGTCAGGTCCTTGAGCGCCGCGCGCGGGCCGACCATGGGGGGGAGGATTGCCATCGCCCGGTATGTAGGCGGCAAGGAGGCCGACTGCCAGTCCCGGGCGATGGCGATGCTCATGCTTCCTCCAGTCTGAAGCTCAAATTGATCACCATGGTCGTCGGCACCGCCACTCCATCCTCGGTCGCCGGCTTGTAGCGCCAGGCCTTGAGGATATGACGTCGTGCCGCCGCCAGGAAGCTGGGATCGGCGGAGCCGACCGGGTCGACCGCGATGACCCGGCCGCGGGCATCGATGGTCAGCCGGAGCTTGAGCGTCGCTTCCTGTTCCAGGCGCAGCTTGTCGTTGGGATAAGGCGGCTTCAACGCGTCTGCGGCGGTCACCAGGCGGGCGCCAGCTTTTACCGGGATGTGGCGGGGCGGCTCGGGGATGGTCGCGGTTCCGGGCCCAATCTCCTTGATCAGCTCCCTGATCGGCGGTCCCTTGTCGAGCTCGATCGACGTCGTCTGGCCCATGTCAACGATAGTTTGGGTCTGATCGATTGATGAATCCTGAATGACCGGCTCCTGCGGCTTCGGATCGACTTTGGTCTCGGGCTCCGGCTGCGGAGGTGGCGGCGGGCTAGGGATGTCGATCAGCACCGTCGGATCGAACGGCGTTCCTCTAACGACGTCCATCTTGGCGGTCATCACCGCCGCGATCAGCACGGCGTGGCCGGCAATGATCAGGGTCAGCGCTTGGGGGGAGCCGGCGCGGCCGGCGGGGCGGGGGTTCTCAGCGGCGTAAGCAAGCATCACTGCCTCCTCTCTCTGGAGACAATGAATGTCACATCATATCATAACATTGACAAGCCGATTTTGGCGAAGGTCAATTGAGGGGTTCTTGTGAGGGCCGCTTTAGCCGGCGGCAGCGGTCAGCCTTTCCAACGCGCGCTCCTTGCCGATCAGCTTGAGCAGCGGCGCCATCTCCGGGCCCGACTCGCGCCCGGTCAGCGCCAGCCGCAGCGGCCGGAACAGCGCGCGGCCTTTGCGCCCAGTCGCCTCCTTCAGCCGGTCGGTAAGCGCGTGCCAGGGATCATCCGCCCAATCGACCTGCTCCGCTGCCTTGGCCGCCTCCGCGATCAGCGGCTTGTCGTCTGGCACGACTTCCGGCGGCGCGATCAGGCAATGGAACACCGGCACCCATTCCTCCGCCTCACCGAGATGGGCGAGGTTGCCGCGCAGGACCAGCCACTCGGCCTCCGCGATCCCGTCCGGAAGCCGGTCCGAGACCGCCGCATAGTCCAGCTGGTGGAGCAGCTTGGCATTGAGCTGCTCAACCTCGTTGAGGTCGAAATGCGCCGGCGCCCGGCCGAAGGTCGCAAAGTCGAAGCCCTCGGCCAGCTGCTCGAGGCTCGTCCTGGCCTCGACCGGCTGCGAGGTGCCCAGCCGGGCCAGCAGCGACAATAGCGCCAGCGGCTCAATCCCCGCCTCGCGCATCGCGTCGATCCCCGTCGATCCCAGCCGCTTCGAAAGCTTGCCCTCCGCCGCGACCAGCAGCGCCTCATGGGCCAGCCTGGGCGGCTCGGCGCCCAGCGCCGCGAACATCTGCAGCTGCACCGCGCTGTTGGAAACATGGTCCTCGCCGCGGACGATATGCGTAATCGCCAGATCGATATCGTCGATCACGCTCGGCAACAGGTAGAGCCAGCTGCCGTCGGCGCGGCGGATCACCGGATCGCTCAGCAGCCTCGGATCGAACTTCTGATGGCCCCTGACGAGGTCGTCCCACTCGATCGGCTGGTCATGATCCAGCTTGAACCGCCAGTGCGGAGCAACATCCTTTGAAGCCGCTGCTCCGTCCGGCTTGCGCTCGTAAACCGGCGGCAGCCCGCGGCCGAGCAGCACCTTGCGCCGCAGCTCCAGTTCTTCCGGCGTCTCGTAACAGGCATAGATCCGGCCGGCCTCCTTCAAACGCTCGAACTGGGGCTCGTAGAGCGCGAACCGCTCCGACTGGCGAACCTTGGCGTCAGGCTTGAGCCCGAGCCAATCGAGGTCGTGGACGATCGCCTCGACATATTCCTCCCTGGAGCGCTCCAGGTCGGTGTCGTCGATCCTGAGCAGGAACCGCCCACCATGCTTCAGCGCGAACAGCGCATTGTGCAGCGCGGTGCGGATATTGCCGACGTGCAGCCGGCCGGTCGGCGAGGGGGCGAAGCGGGTGACGACGGTCATGCCGCGCCCCCTAGCACCCGCTCATCGGCAAAGGCTAGCGGCGCTGGAGGGTGAGGCTCCCGCCGGTGCCCGACAGGCTGGCCTCGCTGCCGTCCTTGCTGAAAATGGCGATGTTCGCTCCGTCGAGCGCGGCATAGGCCGTCTCCTCGGTCCCGCTTGGGCTGCGGCCCTCGCAGTTGGAGCTGCCGGCTGGGTTGGTCTTGAAGCTGACGATGTTGCGGGACTGTGTGTAGGTCCAGGCCCGGCGCATGCAGCCGGCGGCAAGGCTGGCCTGCCCGCCGGTGAACCTGGCCGTCATCCCCAGTCCAGCCGTGTCCTCGCCTTCGATCCGGGTCACGCTCCAACTGCCGGCCAGCGAAGGCACCTCGGCTGCCTGCTTGGGCTCGTCGGCGGCAACATTGTTCACCGGCGGCTCGGTCACGGTTTCGCTGTTGCAGGCAGACAGCAGGAGCATTGAGGCGACGAACGCGATACGATTCATGGAGCGCAATCTCTCAGCTTGTGTGGAAGGCGTTGGTGATTGGATAGCGGCGGTCGCGGCCGAAGTTGCGGCTGCCGAGCTTGACCCCCGGCGGCGCCTGGCGGCGCTTATATTCGGCGCGGAGCAGCTTGCGCTCGATGTCGGCAACCAGGCGCAAGTCGGCGTTGGTCGCAGCGGCGGCTTCCTTGACCGACATCTCCCGTTCGACCAGCGCCTCTAGGATCCGGTCGAGCAGATCATATGGCGGCAGGCTGTCCTCGTCCTTCTGGTCGGGCCGAAGCTCGGCGCTCGGCGGCTTGTCGATCACCCGCTGCGGCATCACCGGCCCGGCCGGTCCCAGTGCGCCCTTGGGCAGACAGGCATTGCGCCAGCGCGACAAGGCGAAGCAGGTCGTCTTGTAGGCGTCCTTCAGCACCGAATATCCGCCGGCCATGTCGCCGTAGAGGGTGGCATAGCCGACCGACATCTCGCTCTTGTTGCCGGTGGTCAGCAACATATGGCCGAAGCGGTTGCTGAGCGCCATCAACGTCACCATCCTGAGGCGCGACTGAATATTCTCCTCGGCCAGTCCCGCCTCCGTCCCGGCGAAGGCCTTGCTGAGCATCTCGTCAAACGCGCCGACCCCGGCGACGATCGGAATGACGTCATGGCGCACGCCGAGCAGCCGCGCGCACTCCGCCGCATCCTCCAGACTCTCGTCGCTGGTATATTTGGACGGCAGCATCACGCAGTGGACCTTGTCGGCCCCCAGCGCATCGACCGCCACCGCCGCCGACAGCGCGCTATCAATCCCGCCCGACAGGCCGAGGATAACGCCGGGAAAGCCGTTGGCGGTCACATAGTCGCGCAGCGCGACCATCATCGCCCGGTACATGTCTTCGGGATAGGGGGAGAGCGTCGCCTTTTCGCCGCCGCCATCGCATCGCCAGCCGTTGGGCGTCCGGACCCAGTCCGTCAGCGCCATCGCCTCCTCGAAGTCGGGCAGCTGGACGCAAATCGATCCGTCGTCGTTGGTGACGAAGCTCGACCCGTCGAACACCAGCTCATCCTGACCGCCGACGCGGTTCAGGTAGACCAGGGGCAATCCCGTCTCGACCACCCGCTCGCGCACCATCCGCTGGCGCAGCGCGTCCTTGTCGATCTCATAAGGACTCCCGTTGGGCGACAGCAGGATTTCCGCTCCCGATTTGGCGAGGTGGGCGCATACCCGCTCCTGCCAGATATCCTCGCAGATCGGCACGCCAAGCTTCACGCCCCTGAACAGGATCGGCTCCGGCAGCGGACCGTGGGCGAATACGCGCTTTTCGTCGAAGGTCCCGTAATTGGGCAGCTCATGCTTCAGCCGTCGCCCGACGATCCGCCCGCCCTCGGCCAGGATCACGACATTGTAATTGGCATTTCCCTCGGAATGGATGCTTCCGAACAGCAGCGCCGGGCCGCCGTCGACCGTCGCGTCGACCAGCCGTTCGGCGGTTTCCATCGTCTGGCGCACGAATTCGGGCTTCAGGACGAGGTCTTCTGGCGGATAGCCGGTCAGCTGCAGCTCGGGCACCAGCACCAGCTCCGCGCCTTCCGCCGCTGCCTTCGCTCTCCATTCGAGGATCTTGTCGGCATTTCCGGGAAGATCGCCAACGCGCTGGCTCAGCTGGACAAGGGCGATGCGAAGTCGGTCGGTCACGGCGGTTCCGATTTAGCGATGCCGAGCCCCTACGCAACCTTGCCCTATCCGTTCCCCCTTTCTAAGGGGCTGAACTGGGCTGCTCGGGATCGTCACAAATGAAATTGCTCGCCGGGAATTCGAACCTGCCGCTTGCGCGGGCGATCGCCGAATATCTCGAGCTGCCGCTGACCGACGCCAGCGTCCGCCGCTTCGCCGACGAGGAAGTGTTCGTCGAGATCCAGGAGAATGTCCGGGGCGAGGACGTGTTCGTGGTCCAGTCGACCAGCTTCCCGACCAACGACAATCTGATGGAGCTGCTGATCTGCATCGACGCGCTGAAGCGCGCCTCGGCCAAGCGGATCACCGCAGTCATCCCCTATTTCGGCTATGCAAGGCAGGATCGGAAGCCCGGCCCGCGGACGCCGATCTCGGCCAAGCTGGTGGCGAACATCATCACCGTCGCCGGCGCCGACCGGGTGCTGACCATGGATCTCCACGCCGGGCAGATTCAGGGCTTCTTCGACATCCCGACCGACAATCTGTGGGCGGCGCCGGTGATGGCCGCCGATATCCAGGCGCGCTATTCGGGCAAGAATCTGATGGTCGTGTCGCCCGACGTCGGCGGCGTGGTCCGCGCCCGCAGCCTCGCCAAGCGGCTCGACAATGCCCCGCTGGCGATCGTCGACAAGCGGCGCGAGCGGGTCGGCGAATCCGAAGTGATGAACATCATCGGCGATGTCGAGGGCCATTGCTGCGTGCTGGTCGACGATATTGTGGATTCAGCGGGAACGCTGTGCAACGCGGCAGCGGCGCTCAAGGACCAGGGCGCGACCGAGGTGATTGCTTACTGCAGCCACGGCGTATTGTCGGGAGCGGCTGAGGCGCGCGTTGGCGCCAGCGTGCTGACCGAGCTGGTCGTGACCGACTCCATTTATCGCGAAGGTCTCAGCGAAGGCGGCAAGATCCGCCGCATGACCATTGCGCCGTTGTTCGGCGAGGCAATCCACCGGATTGCGGACGAGAGCTCGGTCAGCTCGCTGTTCGACTAGGCGGCGATTCAATCGACATTCCGATGCCGTCCGTCGCGCGAATGGGGAATGCCGACGGATCGACTCCCTCCAAACAAAATATGTTCACGCCGAAATGATCGGGTGCGGCCCGTTTGCGGTGGAACACGTAAATGCCGCAGCAACTGCAGAAATAATGTTTCGCGCGCCGCGTGTTCCATTGATAGAGGGTCAGCACATCCTCTCCCTCCAATATTGTCAGTGCTGCTTCCGGCACCTTTGTCATCACCGCGTTGCGCTTCACGCACAATGTGCAGTCACAGGTTGTCAGTTCCACGATTGGCCAGTCGATACGAAAGCGGACGGTCCCGCAATGACAAGAGCCAACAAGGCTGTCCAATCGATTGCCTCCGATGTCTTCCGGCATAGCCACCTGCGACGAATGCGATTGCCAACTGGCTGTTGGATCAAATCTTCGTACCGAATATGGAAAAGCTATGTGCAACCTCTACCGCCTGCACAAGGGGGCCGATGCGATCCGGCAGATCTTCGAAGGGCTCGGCCATCAGCTGAGCTTCCCCGAGGGCATCCCCAACCTTCGGCCGACCGACATCCGCATCACCGATCCGGCGCCGATTGTCCGGATGGGGCAGAATGGCCTGGAAATGGTGATCCGCCGCTGGAGCTGGCCGGCGCCGGGCGGCAAGCCCGTCTTCAACATGCGTTCCGAAGGGCGCAGCTTTACCAATCGCTGCCTCGCCATCGCCGACGGATTCTATGAGTTTACCGCTCCCGACGACCCCAAGGCCAAACGCAAGGACAAATGGCTGTTCACGCCTGTCGAAGGCGAGCTCATCGGAATCGCCGCAGTCACCCGCACCGACCCGCAGGTCGGCGAAGCGTTCACCTTGCTGACCGCCGAGCCGTCAGCCGAAGTCGCTGCCATCCACAATCGGCAGATCATCCTGCCGAGCCCGGCTCACTGGCTCGCCTGGCTCGATCCCTCCACCAGCCTGCCACCTTCCAGCAATTGGTCGACCGTTTCGGCGAAGCGCATCACGGAAATCGGCTTGGACACATAGGCCTGGGCGCCCGCGGCGCGGATGCGTTCATCGTCGCCGACCGCAGAGTAAGCGGTCACCGCCATGATCGGCACATCCTTCAGCTCCTCATCGGCGCGCAGCAGCTCCATCAACTCGATGCCGGTCACATAGGGCAGCTGGATGTCGGTAATGACCAGGTCGGGCTTGAAGGCGCGGGCCGCATCCATCGCATCGCGGCTGTCGGTGACCGGCTCGGTCTGGTGCCCGTGCGCCGTCAGCAGGTCGCAGAACAGCTTGATGTTGAGGGCATTGTCCTCGACAACCAGGATCTTGGCCAAACCGTTACCCCCGCTATAGCTTCCCAGCAGATAGGCGATGTTGCGCAACACGACAAATGACCCGCCGCCCGACGCGGAGGCGCTTGCCCTTCAGGCGCTCGCGGCGACGCTCACCGACGAACGGCGCGCCCAGCGGTTCCTTGACCTCACCGGACTGGATGCGGTTGAGCTTCGCGCCCGGGCCGGCGAGCGGGGGCTGCTGGCGGCCGCGCTGGCCTTTCTGGAAGCGCATGAGCCGGACCTGATCGCTGTGGCGCAAGTCATTGGAACTACACCAGAAAAGCTTATCCTGGCGCGCACGGAGCTGGAGCGTTGAGCCGGCCCCTATTGATCACCGATTGCGACGAAGTGCTGCTGCACATGGTGTCCCATTTTGACGCCTGGCTGGGCGAGGCGCATGGCATCCGCTTCGCCTTCGAAACCGGCAATTTCCGCGAGGCCATGACTCACCAGGCAAGCGGCGAGCTGGTCGCCGAGGACCAGGTCTGGCCGCTGTTGGGCGAGTTTTTCCAAAACGAGATGCATCGCCAGACGCTGGTCCCTGGCGCATTCGAAGCCTTGGGGCGGATTGGCGAGGTGGCCGACATCGTCATCCTCACCAACTTGGGTCATGAAGCGCATCCATGGCGGGTCGACCAGCTGGCAAGACACGGCATCCGGCACGAAGTGGTGTGCAACCGCGGCGGCAAGGGCGTTCCCGCAAGGGAAATCATCGATCGCTACGGGGCGGGCGCGACAGTGTTCGTCGATGATCTTGCGGTCCACCATGCCTCGGTCGCGGAGCATGCACCGGAAGCCCACCGGCTGCACATGGTGGCGGAGCCGAGGCTCGCCCCCGCGGTCCCGACTGCCGAGCATGCCCATGCACGGATCGACGACTGGCCAACCGCCACGCATTGGATTTTGGATAGATTGAGGTCCGAATGAACAAGACCGTCTTCATTACTGGTGTAACTGCCGGAATCGGTGCTGCCGCCGCGCGCAAATTCGTGTCGAATGGCTGGCAGGTGGTTGGCACTGGCCGGCGCCGCGACCGGCTCGATCAGCTGGCGGCGGAGCTTGGCGATTTCTTCCATCCTATGATGCTCGACATGTGCTGCCCGGACGATTTCGAGCCGGCGCTGGAGGCCGTACCGGAGCGCTATCGTGCCATCGACCTGTTGCTCAACAATGCGGGCCTCGCGCCGCCGATGAGCAATCTCCAGGACGCGGATCTCGATCCGCTCAACGTCGTGATCGACACCAATGTCACCGGCCTGGTGGCGCTGACCCGTGCGCTGCTGCCAGGCCTGATCGAGCGCAAGGGAGCGATCATCAACTTGAGTTCGATCGCGGCGACCTATCCCTATCGCGGTGGCTGCGTTTACGCCGGGACCAAGGCGTTCGTCAGGCAATTCTCGCTTGGCCTGCGCTGCGACCTGCACGGCACCGGCGTGCGTGTGTCCTCGATCGAGCCGGGGATGGTCGAGACCGAGTTCACGCTGGTGCGGACGCAGGGCGACCAGGCGGCGAGCGATGCGCTCTACGCCAACATGGACCCGATGACCGCCGAGGATATTGCCGAGACCATCTGGTGGGTCGCTACCCTGCCGCCGCACGTCAATATCAACACGCTGGAGCTGATGCCGGTCAACCAGAGTTGGGCGGGGTTTGCCGTGCATCGGCATGGATAGCCCTCCCCCTTGATGGGGGAGGGTTGGGTGGGGGTGATGGTGGAGCTGTCGCAACCTATCCGGAGACATCACCCCACCCCCAACCCCTCCCCATCGAGGGGAGGGGCAAGTGGAACTTGACCGGACCGTGCCGAGCGTGTTGAGGCCAACCCATGAGCATCGAACAGCGTCTTGCCGAACTCGGCATCACCCTTCCCGAAGCCGCCGCGCCGGTGGCCTCATACGTCCCGGCTGTCGTGGCCAATGGCCTGCTGCACATCTCGGGTCAGATCAGCTTCGCCGAGGACGGCAGCCTGATCAAAGGCCGGCTAGGCGAGGATCTCGACCTTGAGGCCGGTCAGGCGGCCGCGCGGCGCTGCGGCATCATGCTGCTGGCGCAGATGAAAGCCGCGCTGGGCTCGCTCGACCGGGTCGAGCGGATCGTCAAGCTCGGCGTGTTCATCAGCAGCCATGGTGATTTCACCGACCAGCCCAAAGTCGCCAACGGCGCGTCGGAGCTGATGCAGGAGGTGTTCGGTGAGGCCGGGCGCCATGCCCGATCGGCGGTGGGAGTGCCGGTGCTGCCGCTCGGCGTCGCGGTCGAGGTGGATGCGGTCGTCCAGGTCAGAAGCTGACCCGCTCGATCCTGGGCCCATGGGGTTCGCGCATCGCGGACTCCACGGTCCAGCTGTTCCTGAAAACAGCTTGGCTGCCTTCAGCGCTGCGCTCGACATTGGCGCCGGGATCGAATGCGACGTGCGCCTCTCGGGCGACGATCAGGTGATGGTCTTCCATGACCATGATCTCAGGCGGATGTGCGCGTCCGGGCTGGCCGTCGAAGCATCGCGGGCCGACGTGCTCGCCGGGCAGAGTTTGTACGACAGCAGCGAGCATATTCCGTGGCTCTCCGAGCTTCTTCAACTGGTCGCCGGCCGGGTCCCGTTGTTGATCGAGCTGAAGTGCCGGGCGGGCAATGCAACTCGGCTGGCCGAAGCCGTCGCCGGCGATCTCGAGGATTATGCCGGGCCGGTCGGAGTGATGAGTTTCGAGCCCAAGGCGATCAAATGGTTCGCCCGCCGCCGCCCTTGTCGCCGCCGCGGCCTGGTGATTTCGGAGCGCGCCTCGGCGATTGACCGGTGGAGCAACATTCTGAATGCGTCGCCGCATTTCCTCGCAATCGACCGGGCGGCGATTGGCCGACCCTGGGTGGCGAAGCAGCGAGCCCGGCGCTGGGTTTACAGCTGGACGATCCGCTCGCCTGCCGATCGCGAGACAGCTGAAATTCACGCGGATGCGCTTATCTGGGAAGGCGATGGCCGACCGGGAAGCTGAAATTGTCGCGCGGATCGCCCGGGGCGTGTCCGATTTGCCTGCCGCGCAATGGGATCGATTGGCGGGACCGGCCGATCCATTCCTCGGCCATGCCTTTCTCTCGCTCCTGGAAAGCTCCGGCAGCGTCGGCGAGGCTACGGGCTGGACGCCGCTGCCGGTGCTGGTCGAGCGCGGCGGCGGGGTGACGGCGGTGGCGCCCGCCTGGCTCAAGAGCCATAGCCAGGGCGAATATGTGTTCGACCATGGCTGGGCCGACGCCTGGGAGCGGGCGGGCGGTTCTTACTATCCCAAGCTGCAAGTGGCCGTGCCGTTCACGCCCTGCGTCGGGCGGCGCTTGCTGGGCGAGGACCGCAATGCGCTGCTGGCAGCGTTGGAGACGGTAACCATCCAGAACGGCCTGTCCTCGGCGCATATAACCTT
The DNA here is from genome assembly GCA_030773115.1 of Pseudomonadota bacterium. Classification (GTDB taxonomy): domain Bacteria; phylum Pseudomonadota; class Alphaproteobacteria; order Sphingomonadales; family Sphingomonadaceae; genus Sphingomicrobium. The sequence continues at coordinate 24,402 of JALYNQ010000024.1, read as the reverse complement.
CCTGACCAACGAGGAAGTGCGCGCGGCAGAGGCACGCGGCTGGCTGCGTCGCGATAGCCTGCAATTCCACTGGCTAAATCCAGGCTATGCCAGCTTCGACGAATTCCTAGGCCGCCTTTCCAGCCGCAAGCGCAAGGCGATCCGCAAGGAGCGAGCCGCGGCGGTCGACGGCCTGGAGATCGTCGAACTGCGCGGGCCCCAGATCCGGCCCGCCCACTGGGATGCGATGTGGACCTTCTACCAGCATACCGGAGCGCGAAAGTGGGGCCGTCCCTATCTGACCCGCGCATTCTTCGACCAGGTTGGCGCCGTAATGGGCGACACGGCGCTGATGTTTCTTGCGCTGGACAATGGAAGGCCGATTGCCGGCGCGCTCAATTTCATCGGGGCGGACACGCTCTATGGCCGCTACTGGGGCGCGGTCGACGAGCGGCCCTTCCTTCATTTCGAATTGAGCTACTACCGCGCCATCGAGTGGGCGATCGATCATCGCTTCGCGACCGTCCAGGCCGGGGCGCAGGGCGAGCATAAGCTGGCGCGCGGTTACGAGCCGGTGATGACGCCATCGGTCCATTTCCTGCCCGATCCTGGCTTCCGGCGGGCGGTGGCGGATTTCCTTGAGCAGGAACGGGAGGCGGTGCGGCTCGAGCTTGAATGGGCGCGCGCGGCGCTGCCCTACCGTTCGTCCGCTTCGGAATAGAGAGCCGCCTTGCGGCCGTTGGCATCGGCCCTTCCCCGGTACATTCCGGGCGTGTTGAAGGAATAGACCATCTCGCCCTTCGGCGTGACCATGATCACGCCGCCGTCGCCGCCGAGCGCCTTGACTTCGGCCATGACGTCGTCGGCGGCCTTCTGGGGCAGCGTTCCATTCAGCCGCATGCGCGCGCAAATCTCGTGCGCCACCCCGACTCGGATGAAATATTCGCCCCAGCCGGTACCCGACACGGCGCAGCCGCGGTCGTCGGCATAGGTGCCGGCGCCGATGATCGGGCTGTCGCCGATCCGCCCCCAGCGCTTGCCGGTCATTCCGCCGGTCGAAGTGGCGGCGGCAACATGCCCGCTGCTGTCGAGCGCCACCGCGCCTACCGTGCCGAACTTATATTCGACCTCAAGCGCGCTGACCTTCTTGGTCTTATATTCCTCGAGCTGGCGCCGCCGGTGCGGCGTTTCGAAATATTCGCGTGGAACCTGGTCCAGGCCCTGCTGCCGTGAAAATTCATCGGCACCCTCGCGGCTCAGGAAGACATGCTCGCTCTTCTCCATGACCTTGCGAGCCAGGGTGATCGGATTCTTCGTCCTGGTGACTCCCGTCACCGCGCCCGCGGCCCGAGTCCGGCCGTCCATGATGGACGCGTCCAGCTCGACATGGCCATTGTAGGTTAAGACCGACCCGCGCCCCGCGTTGAAGTTCGGGTCGTCCTCCAGGATTTTCACCGACGCCTCCACCGCATCGAGGGCTGATCCGCCCGCCTCTAGGATGCGCGAGCCGGCCGCGAGCGCAGTATCGAGCGCGGCACGAATTTCACGGTCCTTTTCAGGAGTGATTCGCGCCTTTTGAATGACGCCGGCACCGCCGTGGATGACGAGCTTCCATTCCGTCTTCGGTTGGGCCTCGGCGGCACTGGACATCAACAACACTCCTAAGATCAGCAAGCCACGCACTGATATTCTCCCTCGACCTGCCCGAAGCATGAGCGAGCAATACGCAAAGTCAGCCCGCCCTTAGCCGGACTGGTCCGGCGATGCCAGTTGACGTCCGTCAAGAACGATATAAATATGATATCAATTAAAGGGAGGGTGTGATGACCGAGTCGAATGTCATTGCCTTGAACATGAGCCGCGAGCGGTCGGCCTCGACCATGAACGGTTATATGATGCTTGCAGTGTTGCTGCTGGCGATCGTTGTGCAGATCTGGGGCATCTACGAGCTTGCCGGCGAAAATGATTCCGCCGGGCCGGTCGCGGCGGTCATCCTGGCGCCGCTGGTGCTGATCTTCGTGGCCTGCGGATTCTACATGCTGCAGCCCAACCAGGCCGCGGCGATCACCTTGTTTGGCGACTATAAGGGCACCGACCGCACCACCGGCCTGCGCTGGGTGCTCCCATGGATGATGCGCAAGAAGGTTTCGGTCCGTGCCAACAACTTCATCAGCGACAAGATCAAGGTCAACGACCTGCGCGGCAACCCGATCGAGATGGCGGCGCAGATCGTGTGGCGCGTGGTCGACACCGCCCAGGCGCTGTTTGACGTCGACGATTATAAGGAGTTCGTCCGGGTCCAGGTCGAGGCGGCGATCCGTACCATCGGCGCGCGCTACCCCTATGACGATTTCGAGCATCTCGAAGTGACTCTGCGCGGCCATCATGACGAGGTTGGCGGCGAGCTTCGCCAGGAGCTGATCGCCCGCCTGTCGGTCGCGGGAATTACCATCGACGAGTGCGGCTTCACCCACCTTGCCTATGCGACCGAGATCGCCCAGTCGATGCTTCGCCGCCAGCAGGCGCAGGCGGTGGTCGCTGCCCGCCAGACCCTAGTCGCCGGTGCGGTCGGCATGGTCGAAATGGCCCTGGAGCAACTGTCGGAAAAGAATGTCGTCCACCTCGACGACGAACGGCGCGCCGCCATGGTTTCCAACCTGATGGTCGTACTGTGCGGCGAGCGCGACACCCAGCCCGTCGTCAACACCGGCACGCTCTATCAGTAAGGCGGGAAGTTGAGCGGCGAGCGCAAGGCATACCCGCTGAGGGTCGACCCCGCCCTATGGGCGGCGGTAGAGCGCGCCGCCGCAGCCGACCTGCGCTCGGTCAACGCCCAGGTCGAATGCCTGATCCGCGAAGCGCTTAAAGCTCGGGGTGTGAAACTTGAAGCGCCGCAGCCCATCAAGCGGGGCCGTCCGCCAAAGGAGGATTGATGCCCTTACCGCTCCTTCTTGCCGCCCTTATCGCCGCTTCGCCGGCAGAACGGGCGGTCACGGCGCTTGGTCCCGGTGGCCTCCTCGCCGGAACCCTGGTCGACGCCGGCAAGGGCTCGCCGACCGTTCTGCTTATCCCCGGGTCCGGACCGACCGACCGCGATGGCAACAGTCCGTTGGGGGTCAAGGCCGGCCCCTATCGGCAGCTTGCCGAGGCCTTGGCCAAGGAGGGTGTGTCGACGGTACGAATCGACAAGCGCGGCATGTTCGGCAGCAAGCGGGCGGTCGCCAGCGCCAACCGTGCGACGATGGCCGACTATGCCAAAGACACCCGCGCCTGGATTGCGAGTATCCGCCGCGAGACGGGCGTGAAATGCGTGTGGCTGCTCGGCCATAGCGAGGGCGGCCTGGTTGCCCTGACAGCCGCGCAGAAGACCACCGGCATCTGCGGGGTGATCGCTGTCGCCACCGTCGGCCGCAAGATCGGCACCGTGCTGCGCGGGCAACTGGCGGCTAACCCGGCCAATGAACCGTATCTGGCGGCTGCAAATTCGGCGATTGCTTCGCTCGAGGCTGGCAAGAGGGTGGATACCCGATCCTTGCCGACGCCTTTGCGAAAGCTGTTCGCCGAGGATGTCCAATCCCTGTTGATCGATTTGTTCGCCGAGAACCCGGCCCGGTTGGCGGCCTCGCTCAAGGTGCCGCTGCTAATTATACAGGGCGAGCGCGACATCCAGGTGACGGTCGCAGATGCCAAGGCGCTTGCCGCCGCCCAGCCGCGGGCCAAGCTGGTGCTGCTGCCGGGTGTCAATCATGTCCTCAAGATCCCGCAAGGCACCGACCGGGCCGCCAACCTGCGCGCCTACGCCGACCCGTCGCTGCCGATCGCCCCTGCCGCGGTCAATGCCATTGCAGAGTTCGTGAAATCCTAGCGCTTCTGACCGGGCGCCCTGGCGTCGGGCCCTAGGGCATCGTCGAGTAGCCGGGCCAGCCTGATACCGCCCTCAACGACATTTTGTCGGACCAGCGGGATCAGCGCACGAACTTCGCCCTCATCCAGCGTCGAACGTCCGGCCGAAGCGGGACCGCACGGATCGCCAACCAGGCTGCGGTAGGCCTGGCTGCCCGACTTCTCCCACATCTCGCGGCTCCACTCTTCCACCGTGCCAGAAGCGATCCGTTCGCGCTCGGCGGGAGGAACTTGCGACAGCAGTGCCGTACCGCCAGCCGGCGGGGTCGAGATCGCCCGCTCCGCCAGCCAGCCGTCCCATATGCTGTGCAAGTTCGACCGCCCGCCGATCACGCCGTAATTGGCCGGCACCCGGTTGCCGCCGAGATCCCCATGATCGCCGGCATGCATTGGCTGGTGCAGGTCGCCGACGAAATGAACGAGGAAAGCCAGCGCCGTAAGCCGCTCGCGGGCCGGGACGGCGCGGTCAGCGACCAGCCGCGCGGTTCGTTCGATCTGCGCCGAGACGCAATTGCCGTCCTTGCAGGCCGCCTTGAGGTCGAACGGCTTGCACACGTCGACATTCTGATAATGCCAGCTGTTGGCATAGCTGAACCGGTCGCCCAAGGCCTTGATGCAGTCGGCCCAGAGGCTGGCCCGCTCGATCGTCGCCACCGGACATTCCGGAGTCTCGAGCAATCGTCCCTGCCGCAGCAGCGCGGAAACCTTGGCGCGCGTGTCGGGCCGCATCTGCAGCCAGGCGATCCGTGCCACCGTCTCATGCCCATATTCCCAATAGGCCTGCGCGGGCGCGGCCGCGGCGAACAGGGCAAGCAGGGCGCAAAGCGCGGCAAGCATACGATTCGGCATGGCCGCTCCATAACCGATTTGGCGGCGCGCCCAGCCATTGATCCAATGGCGTCTGGCAAGGTCAACTAAATTGATTGCCGTTCTGGTTGTCGCCGATCGGGTCGAACTCCAGGATCTTGTTGCAGCCGGCCACCTCGAACCGCAGCGTAAAGGCAAAACTCTGCTGATAATCGTTCTGATTTAAGACGATGAGGGTCTTGTTGCGGTTGACTGAGTCGTGATCAACCACGTCGATCGCCCTGAACTGGCTCCAGTAGGCAGGGCTGCTTGGGCAAGGCGGGTCGGCGAAAGCCGAGGGCTGCACCCACATGGCATCATCGGGATCGGGAAGGAACTGGCATCCGGACCCGTTCTTCTCGACGATGTTGAAAAAGATGATGAACCCGGGGTCTCCCTTGTTCTCGAACTTCGCAAAGTCCTTTCCCTTGGCGTTCTTGCCCACCTTCACCTTGTTGCCATTTTTCGGTTCAAGGCTGAAGCTGACGCTGCAGGGATCGGCAGGGTTGGCCCAGGTTACATTGACATCGATATCCACCAAATCCGGCTTCTTGACAGTCGACATGGTCGCTACCCCCTTGTTCTGGCCAAACAGTTTCTTCAGCATTTGCCAAATCGTCGAAAAGATCATCGTCGCCCCCTCATAGCCGAGCACGGTTGGTGATCGATTGGCGGTACCCCATCGCCGCCAGCCGGGACGCGATCCGCATTCCTTCGGCATGCTGGCCAATCCCGCGCAGCATTTCGCTGCGCTCCGTCATCTGACGCGGGGTTTCGGGAATCCCCTTCGGCCAGGCCGCGAGCCCGGCCTGCCAGCTGGCGATCGCCGCTCGTCGATCACCGGTCCTCCATTGCACATCGCCAATCAGCTTGTGCGCTTGCGCGACCGAGAAGCGGTTCTGGATGGAGCGACCGCCGTCAGCTTGAACAGCGTCGAGCACCTGTTTGGCCAGCAGGATCGCTTCGTCCCGCGTGCCTCCGATCGCCGCAAGCTCCGCTCTCAGGCGCAAGCAGTTTCGGGAATGCTCGCGCCAAGTCATGACGCTGGGATCGCGGGCGGTAAGGCCGTTGGCTAGGTTGCAGCCGGCGTCGGCGGCACTGCGCGCCGCATCGGCATTGCCGGCTCGAAGCAGCAGCTGAGCTCGGTTGAGCAGAGTGCCGGCGCTCTGGCCCATCCAGTTGGCGTTGCTGGGCTCCAATTCGACCAGCTGGCGGCCGAACTCCACAGCCGTGGCCGCATGACTTAGCGCGGCCTTGGTATCGCCGCGCCGGAAGCGGAGATGGGACAGGGCCATATGGGCGATCATCGCGTTGCGGCGAAACTCTGCGTCGGGTCGGGCCTGGGCCAGGTAGGGAGCGAGCTGGGTCAGCTGGCGCTCGCGCTGCTGAATGGCGAGCTCGAGCTTGCCGGATCGGTCGAGCGCATCGGCGTGGTAAGCCAGCGATTCCTGAAACAGGTCCTGATATTGCCGGTTGCCGGGATCGGCCGCCATCAGCAGTTCCATGGCGCTGACCGAGACCTGGAAGGTCTTCGCCGCTTCCGGGTAGCGCGCCTGGGCGAGCTCGACTTCGCCTAGGTTGTACGATGCATAATAGCCTTCGAGCTGCATCTTGGGGTTGTCCGGCTCGGCCGCGATCATCAGGTCGGCCAATCGCCGATATTCGCGATATTGCCGTGCGGCCTCGTCGATCTGGCCCCTCTGAAAGGCGATCGAGCCGATGTAATAAACGCTCTGGGCATGGTCCCACATCCGCTGCGGGTCATCGGGATGGCGGCGCAGCGCTTCCTGCGTGCCCGCATACGCCTGCCGATAGCGCCGAAGAGCCCCGTCCAAATCGCCGCGCGATGTGGCGATCTCGCCCATCAGGGTCAGCGCCTTCCACTGCTGGGCGAGCGCTTCGTCGGACAGCTCCGACTTGTCCTGCTTCTCGAAATACTCGAGCGCTCGAACACCCACAGCGTCGAGCACATCGAGCCGTCCGACCGGCTCAAGTTTCTGCCGCAGATCGCCGAGCATGAAGCCGATCAGGCCCTCTGCCTCGCGCCTTTGGTCCCGCGCCTCATCGCGCGAGGCGATTGCAGTGTAGGCTAGGCCGCTGGTGAACAGCATTCCGGCGACCGACGCCGCGGTGATCGCATAGAGCTTGCGATGACGCCGTTGGGCCTCGCGTTGGGCGAGGTCGTCGAGCCCTACACCGATCATGCCCGCGGCGATCTTTAGCAGGCCCATCTGCCGCCCGTCGCAATGCTCGCGCAGGTCGGCCGCGACCGGCTCCGCCCGCTGTGAGGTCGGCCGTCCTCGGCGGTCGAAATGGACCCGCAGCGAAGGTGGGAAGCACTCTTCTGACTCGCGGCCAGGATTGTCGCTGGCGAACGGCTCGCCATCGACGATCGCGGCCAGGACCCGGTCCTCCTTGTGGACCCGTTTGAAGCAGGCGATTTCCTGGTCGATCCACTTCGACTTGGCCGCGGCCGGCGAGCATAACACGATCAGGAAGCGCGATCCCGCGATCGCCTCCTCAATCTCTTCGTTGAGGTCAGGCGATGCCGCCAGCTCCTGCCGGTCGCGGAAAATGGGGGCCAATTGCTTGGGCACCGGGCCATGCTCGGTGAGCTTGCCGACCAGCCGGGAGGGCACGTGGAACTCCTCCAACTGTTCGTGCAGCCATTCGGCGACCGCCGCATCGCGGTGGCTGTAGCTGAGGAAGGCCATGTAGCGATGCTGCGGGACCGGACGCCGATCGCGCGACGCAACGCCGCGCATCGATCGCGTCAATTGGGCAAGCTTGGCCATAGGCACCCCGCTCACCAAGTCCCCGTGAGGCCATTAACATGACGGAGGGGTTACGGCGAATCCCACTTTGCCTTGGCCGCATGGCAGCGCGCGACTATATGGCCGCTCATGTCGGATATTCGTCCGTGGCGCACGATCGAGCGCCGCAAGTCGCGCCAGATCATGGTCGGCAGCGTCGCCGTCGGCGGCGACGCGCCCGTCACCGTGCAGACCATGACCAATACGCCGACGTCCGACGCCAGGGCGACGATCGACCAGATCCGTCGCTGCGAGGAAGCCGGCGCCGACATCATCCGCGTGTCCTGTCCGGACGTGGAATCGACCGCGGCGCTAAAGGAGATCGTGCGGGCGGCGAAGGTTCCGATCGTTGCCGACATCCATTTCCACTACAAGCGCGCGCTGGAGGCGGCGGACGCTGGCGCGGCCTGCCTGCGCATCAACCCAGGCAACATCGGCTCGGCCGAGAGGGTGCGCGAGGTGGTTGATGCCGCCAAGGCCAATGGCTGCGCGATCCGCATCGGCGTCAATGCGGGCAGCCTCGAGAGGGACCTACTCGAAAAATATGGCGAGCCGTGCCCCGAGGCGCTGGTCGAAAGCGCGCTCGACCATATCCGACTGCTCGAGGAGCATGGCTTCCGCGAATATAAGGTGGCGGTGAAGGCCAGCGATCTGTTCCTCGCGGTCGCCGCCTATCAGCAGCTGGCCGACCAGGTCGATTGCCCGCTCCATCTCGGCATCACCGAGGCCGGCGGTTTCGTCGGAGGTACCGTCAAGTCGGCGATCGGCATCGGCTCGCTGCTGTGGGCCGGGATCGGCGACACCATCCGGGTTTCGCTATCGGCCGAGCCCGAAGAAGAGGTCCGCGTCGGCTACGAGATTCTGAAGGCGCTTGGCATCCGCAACCGCGGCGTGCGGGTTGTCTCCTGCCCCAGCTGCGCGCGGCAAGGGTTCGACGTGATCCGCACCGTCCAGACGCTCGAGGAGCGGCTGCAGCATATCAAGACGCCCATGTCGCTGTCGGTGCTCGGCTGCGTCGTCAACGGGCCGGGCGAGGCGCGCGAGACCGACATCGGCATCACCGGTGGCGGCCAGGGCAAGCATATGGTCTATCTGTCGGGCGTCACCGACCATCATGTTCAGGACGCCGACATGGTCGACCATATCGTCCGGCTGGTCGAAGAGAAGGCAGCCGAGATCGAAGCCGGCCTGAAGACGCCCACGCTCGACGCCGCCGAATAGGGCCTGTTCGGCCGTCCATTTAATGGCCGCACCAGGGGATTTGATTCCCCGCCTATCTGGATTTCCGCCTCCGCCCGGTTAAGGCCGGCGCATGAGCTCGCCGCACAATCCGATCCCGGCCTATGTCGTCGGCGTCCTGGGCATCGCGCTCTTCTCGATCATGGACATGGTGATGAAGGGGCTGACGCTGGCGATCGGCACCTATCCGACTCTGCTGTGGCGCTCGCTGATCGGGATTGCGCTGGCCGCCGTTCCTTACTTCGCCACCCGCAACCCCTGGCCCAAGGGCACCGCGTTCCGGCTGCACCTGCTGCGCGGCGTGATGATGGTGCCGATGGCGATCCTGTTCTTCTGGGGGCTGGCGCGAGTGCCGATGGCGCAAGCCGTGGCGTTGACCTTTATTGCACCGTTGATCGCGCTGGTGCTGGCGGCGCTGATCCTGAAGGAGCCGATCGGCAAGCGCACCGTCGGCGGCTCGCTGACCGCCTTTGTCGGCGTGGTGGTGATCTTCATCGGCCAGGCGCAGGCCGACCTCGGGCCGGCGGCGCTGCTCGGCAGTTTCGCCATCCTCGGCTCTGCGGTGATCTATGCCTTCAACATCATCGTCATGCGGCGCCAGGCCCAGAACGCCGGGCCGGTCGAGATCGCCTTCTTCCAGAATATCGTGATCGGCATCGTGCTGGTCGCGGCGATCCCGGTGATGGGCGGCCCGCCGCTGCCGACCGGCCATTGGGGCGAGTTGCTGCTGGCCGCGTCGCTGGCGATCGGGTCGCTGATGCTGCTCGGCTGGGCCTATGCCCGGGCCGGCGCGGCCTATCTGTCGACCACCGAATATAGCGCCTTCCTGTGGGCCATGCTGCTCGGCTGGCTGCGGTTCGGCGAGACGGTCTCGCCCTTCACCCTGCTCGGCGCGGGGCTGATCGTTGCCGGATGCCTGGTCGCGGCGCGAACGCGCAACGTCGAGCACCCAGCGCTCGAGGCGACCGCCTAGCTGTTGCCAAGCACGCTGATCGCCAATGCCAGCACGCCCAAATTAAAGACGAAGGCTTCGAGGCAGTGGAGCGTCACGATGCGGCGGATTCCCGGCGAGGTGATGCACACGTCGGAGGTTTGCAACGCGACTCCCAGCGTGAAGGAAAAATAGATGAAGTCGGCATAGTCAGGCTCTGGCCGGTCGCCGGGGAAGTCCAACCCGGCGAGATCCTTGCCGCCGTCATCGCTGCTGTAAAATAGATGCGCGTAGTGCAGTGCATAGACCATGTTGGCACTCGTCCAGGCCAGCGCCAGCGTGGCGACAATCAGCAGCTTCTCGGCCCCGGTAGGGTTGCGTGGGCCAACGAGCTCTCCTGCCACCGTCACCAGTATCACCAGCGACAGGATCAGGGTCAGGATTAGCAGCACGACGCGATTGGCATCATTGTCGCGCGCGGCCCGGCGCATCGCCGCGGCTTCGTGCCGGAACAGCGGAATGCAGCTGAGCAGGAATGCAATTGCGGCGAGATCGAAGCCGATCATCACGGCCTGGGCGCGAGGAAAAAAGGCCAATCCCGTGGGGACGGCCGCGAACAGCAGGACGAAGAACATGATAAAGCGCGGCGGGGCGAGGCGATTGCCGATGGTCCGCGTGGCTGCCATGAGGCGGGAGGATAGATCAATCGAGCCGTAACGAAAGGGGGTGCAGATGGCCTGGTTCTACCTGATCCTCGGCGGTGTGTTCGAGGTCGGATTCACCACCGCGCTGCGCTTCGTCGATGGGTTCAGGAACGTGCCCTGGACGCTGGCCTTCCTCGTCTCGGTGATACTCAGCATGGGCCTGCTCGAGCTTGCGGCGCGGACCATCCCGATGGGCACCGCCTATGCGGTCTGGGGCGGGATCGGCGCGGTTGGGACGGTGATCGTCGGCATGGCCTTTTTCCATGAGCCCACCACCACGATCCGCCTGCTGCTGATCCTCGCGATTGTCGGTTGCATCGCCGCACTCAAGCTCACGGCCTGACCGGCTCCAGAAGCGGCGCGATCTCCGGCCCTTCCTCGATCGACGGCAGGAGGCGCGGCCCCGGCAGCGGTCCGCGCGCCTGCTCATAGGCGTAGCCGAGGCTGAGAATCAGAGAGTCCGACCATTTCGGGCCGACGAAGCTCAAGCCTACCGGCAGCCCCTTCACCTGGCCCATCGGCACGGTGAGATGCGGATAACCGGCCATCGCTGCCAGATAGCCCCCGCCGCCACCGGGATATTGGTCGCCGTGGACGGCATCGATCGGCCAGGCAGCGGAGACGGTCGGCCCGATCAACGCGTCCAGCCGATGCGCCTTTAGCAACCGGTCGATGCCGTTCCTGCCGGCATAGGCGATGCCGTAATCCCGCTGCTTCTTGTATGTCGGATCGTCGAGGCCCTTGGTCTTCTCGGCCTGCTCGAACAAGTCCTGGCCGAACAGGGCAAGTTCGCGTGGGGTGGCCTTGTTAAAGGCGATGACGTCGGCCAGCGTGCGGGTCTTCACGCTCGGCGGGGTGGTGGCGAGATAGGCGTTGAGGCCCGCCTTGAACTCGGTCAGCAGCACCTCGAGCTGCTTGGGCTGCTCCTTGGATCCGCCCAGCTCCTTGATCTCGACGATCTCGGCGCCATAGGCGCGCAGCACCGCGAGAGCCTTCTGGAGCTCGACATCGGTGCCGAAACCGGAGGCGAAGCGCATGACGCCCAGCCGCTTGCCTTTCAAGGTGCCGGCATCGAGCGCGGCGATATAGTCTGTCTTGCGCTTGTCCGCTTCGGCCGTGGCGGGATCGGCCGGGTCGGTCCCGGCGATGGCGTTCATGATCTCCGCCGCCTGGCGCACCGTTCGGGTCATCGGCCCGGCTGTGTCCTGGGTGACGCTGATCGGGACGATATGGGTGCGGCTGACCAGCCCGACGCTGGGCTTGAACCCGACGATGCCATTGGCCGAAGCGGGGCAGCTGATCGAGCCGTTGGTCTCGGTGCCGATCGAATAATCGACGATCCCTGCCGCGACGGCGGCGCCGGAACCCGACGAGCTGCCGCAGGGGTTGCGGTCGAGCGCATAGGGGTTGCGGGTCTGGCCGCCGATCGCGCTCCAGCCGGAGATGCTGGCATTGTCGCGGATGTTGGCCCACTCGCTGAGGTTGGCCTTGCCGATGATCACCATGCCGGCAGCACGAAGGCGCATGACGAGATGAGCGTCACGGTGCGTCACATTGTCGATAAGGGCCAGACTCCCACCCGTAGTCGGAATTTCTTCACGCGTTTCGATGTTATCTTTAATCAGGACGGGACGGCCAGCCAGGGGGCCGCGAGTAAATCCTTCGGCAATCATCGTATCGAGGATGCCCGCCTGATCCATGACGGTGGGATCGACGGAGATCACAGCGTTGAGTCGCGGGTTCAGCCTTTCGAACTGCGCAATTGCGTGGCGGACATTGGTGCGCGCCGGGCCGGCCGTCCAGCGCTCTTGGACAAGTGGAGCATGTCCGGTCGCAACTTTCGGCTCCGTGCTCGCACACCCTGCCAAAAGGAAAATCGCCGCCAGCGCGCCCAATCTGCCGTTCGTCATGGAACACCGCCCCCTTCGTCGAACAACCGCGACCAGTCATGACAGCTTCATCTTTTCCCCGCCAGCGAGGAGCGACTTTCCTTTTCCTGAGTTTTGGACCGTTCATGACCCGCCGCCTGCCCCTGATCTCAATTCTTCTGTCGTCCGCCGTGTCGTTTCCCGCCGTCGCGCAGGAAACCGCGACCACTGTAGCGGCGACCGCAGCCCAATCCGCCGACGATCTCCCCGAAGAGGAAGTCGAGGGGGAGGAGATCGTCGTCCAGGGGCAGAAGCCGCGCGGCTCGGTGGTCGGCGACATCCCACCCGAGAATGTGCTCAATTCGCGCGACATCCGGGCAACCGGCTCGACCAGCATCAGCGAGCTGCTGGATTCGGTCGCGTCGCAGACCGGGAGCGCTCGCGGGCGCGGCGGCGGACGGCCGATCGTGCTGCTCAACGGCCAGCGCATCTCCGGCTTCCGCGAGATCCGCGACCTGCCGCCCGAGGCGATCGAGAGGATGGAAATCCTGCCCGAGGAAGTCGCCCTCAAATATGGCTATGCCGCCGACCAAAGGGTGGTGAACATCGTGCTCCGGCGCCGCTTCAACTCGACCAATGTCGAGCTGCGCGGCCGCGGTGCGATCGACGGCGGCTATGTCGCCGGCCAGGCCGAGACCGGACGGCTGATCATCTCCGAGGGCACGCGCACCTCGATCAATTTCCGCGCGGAAGGCAATTCGCCCTTGTTCGAAGATGAGCGGGACATTGTCCTGCAGCCGGTCGAGAGCCAGCCGGAAGAGGTCGACCCTCGGCCTTTCCGCACCTTGGTTGGGTCGAGCAGCAGCTATCGCCTGACCGGCACGCATAATCGCACAATCCTCGGCGATGTTTCGGCCACTCTGAACGCGGAGGCGGAGCGGACCTCGGGCGAGTCGCGGTTCGGTGTCCCGACCGGCACGCTTGATGACGACGACACCGAAATATTGCGCGCCTTCCCCGAGGAGGGGGCGCTGACCCGCCGCTCGACCAGCGACAATTTCGCCCTCGGCACTGCGCTCAACTGGCAGGAAGGCAAGTGGCGTCTGTCGTCGACCAGCAACGCCGAATTCACCCATAGCGTGGCCCGGACCGGCAACGGTCCGGACCTTGGTGACGCTCAAGACCGGCTGGACGCAGGCGACTCCAGCTTCGACCCGCTCGGTGACCTCGGCCCGATCGACCTGCTGCCGCGCGACCGCAGCCGGTCGAACCGCTACTCGCTGGGCTTGGACGGGACCGCGAGCGGCCCGCTGTTCGCGCTTCCGGCGGGGGACGCCACGGCGACGTTCAAGATCGCCGGCGACTCGACCGGCATCGACAGCAAGTCGTCCCGCGACCTGGTCACAAGCGAGGCCGACCTCCACCGCAACAGCCTGACCGGCTCGGCCAATCTCGACCTGCCGGTGACCAGGCGCAGCTCGCCCATTGGTCGGCTGACCGCCAACGCCAATGGCTCCCTGACACGCCTCAGCGACTTTGGCACGCTGACCAGCGTCGGCGCCGGGCTCAACTGGTCGCCGGCGCAGCGCCTCAATCTCAACGCCAGCTGGACGCGCGAGGAGGGCGCGCCCTCGCTGCAGCAGCTCGGCGACCCGCTGCTCGAGACAGCGGGCGTGCCCTTTTTCGACTTCGCCACCGGCCAGACGGTGTTCGTGACCACCCTGACCGGCGGCAACCCGGACCTGCTCGCCGACACGCGCAACGTGCTCAAGATCGGCGGCAACTGGCAGCCGGTCGAGAAGACCGACCTGCGCCTGCGCGCCGAATATGTCCGCCAGACGATCGACGATCCGCAGGCCAGCTTCCCCGCCGCCAGCGAGGCGCTGGAAGCCGCTTTCCCCGATCGTTTTGAGCGCGACGAGGACGGCAATCTGGTGCGGGTCGACCTGCGCCCGGTCAATTTCGAGCGATCGCGCCGCGACACGATCCGCTGGGGCTTCGACTTCACCAAGCCGCTCCGCTCGAAGCCGCCTTCGCCAGCGGCCATCGCGGCGATGCGCGAGCGCTTCGCGGGGCAGCGCGGCCAACCGGGCGAAGCGTCTCCTCCCCCGCAAGACGGCGAGGTCCGCCAGCGCGGCGAGGGCCAGGGCGGATTCCGCGGCTTCGGCGGCGGGCGGTTCAGCGGCGGGCGCCAGGGCGGGCGGCTGACCTTGTCGCTGACCCACCAGCTCAACCTGGTCGACGAGGTGACCGTCGCGGACGGTCTGCCCAAGCTCGATTATCTCGACGGCGAGCCGGTCAGCCAGTTCGGCGGCCGCCCGCGGCACGAGGTGCAGTTCGAGACCGGCTATTACAACAATGGCTATGGCGCCCGGCTGCAGGGCAATTGGCGCAGCGGGACGACCGTCGAGAGCAGGTCGGGCGACCTCAAATTCTCGCCCTATTTCGACCTCGACCTCAGGCTGTTTGCGAATCTCAGCGAGAATTTCGACCTGGTGTCGAAGAACCCGTTCTTCCGCGGCACTTCGATTCGGTTCGACGTCGACAATGTGCTGAACACGAGGCCCAAGGTGCGCGATGCCAGCGGGCTTACGCCGCTCAGCTACCAGCCCGACCTGCTCGAGCCGGTCGGACGGACGATCGGCATCACCTTCCGCAAGCTGTTCATCCCGAGGCGCTTCTTCCAGCAGCGGAGGGAGCGGCCATCGAGTTGATCGTCATTGCTTCCCCCGGCGAAAGCCGGGGAAAGCAATCCAAAAATCTAGTTTCACGCAAAGGCGCGAAGGCACGAAGAGTTGATTGCGCTTCTTTGCGCCTTCATGCCTTCGTGTGAAAAATATTGGATCGCCGCGTCGCTGCGCTCCTCGCGATGACGGCTGCTAAGCTGGCACCTTCTCGGTCTTCGCCAGCTCGATCGAGTTCAGCACCGCCTGGCGCGCGGCCTCGGCGTCACCCCATTTGCCGACCCGCACCCATTTCTCGGCCTCGAGGTCCTTATAGTGGGTGAAGAAATGCTCGATCTGCTCGACCACGATCGGCGGCAGGTCGGTGTAGTTGGCGACGTCCTTGTAATAAGGGGAGACCTTGGTCACCGGCACCGCCAGGATCTTCTCATCGCCCCCGGCTTCGTCCTCCAGCTGGAGAACGCCGACCGGGCGGCAGGCGATGACCGTGCCGGGAAACAAGGTCCAGCGGGTCATCACCAGCACGTCGAGCGGGTCGCCGTCGTCGCACAAGGTCTGCGGGATGAAGCCGTAGTTGCACGGGTAGCGCATCGGCGTGTGCAGGATGCGGTCGACGAAGATCGCGCCGCTCGGCTTGTCGAACTCATATTTGACCGGCTCGCCGCCGATCGGCACTTCGATGAGCACGTTGATGCTGTGCGGGACGTCGTCGCCCGACGGGATAAGGTCGATTCTCATGATGGCCGGGCATCTAGAGCGGTAGCGCTTCCCTGCAAACGCAAAAATGCTACAGGCGCCAGCAATGAGTTCGACGCCGCAGCCCGTCCGGGGTACGCAAAGCCTGCTTGGAGAAGAGGCCGACCGCTTCCATGAAGTGGTCGCCGCCTTCGACCGTGTGCGCCGCCTGTACGGCTTCAAGCGGGTCGAGGTGCCACTGATCGAGCCGACGCAAGTCTTCGCCCGGACGATGGGCGAGACCACCGATGTCGTGTCGAAGGAAATGTATTCGTTCGAGGATCGCTCGGGCGATTCGATCACGCTTCGGCCGGAGTTCACCGCCGGCATCTGCCGCGCCTATCTGAGCGAGGGCTGGCAGCAATATGCTCCCCTGAAGGTCGCGACCCACGGCGCGGCCTTTCGCTACGAGCGGCCGCAAAAGGGCCGCTACCGCCAGTTCCACCAGCTCGACGCGGAGATCATCGGCGCGGCCGAGCCACAGGCCGACGTCGAAATATTGGCGTTGGGCTCGCAGCTGCTGGCCGAGCTTGGCATCGAGGGCGTGACCCTGAAGCTCAACACGCTGGGCGATGCGGAGAGCCGCGATGCGTGGCGCTCGGCGCTGGTCGAGCATTTCTCGGCGCACCGCGAACAATTATCGGACGACAGCCAGGAGCGGCTGGAGAAGAACCCGCTGCGCATCCTCGACAGCAAGGACCCGCGCGATCGCCAGTTCGTGGATAAGGCGCCGGTGATGAAGCTGACCGCGGAGTCCGAGGAATTTTTCGGCAAGGTCCGCGAAGGGCTGGAGGCGGCGGGCGTCGCTTATGAGCTCGACCCTCACCTGGTCCGCGGGCTCGACTATTATCGCCACACGGCGTTCGAATTCGTCACCGACCAGCTGGGCGCGCAGGGGACGGTGATTGCCGGCGGCCGCTACGACGGGCTGGTCGAGCAGCTCGGCGGCCCGCACACGCCGGCGATCGGGTGGGCGGCGGGGATCGAGCGGCTGGCGATGATGATCGATGCGCCGGCGCACGAATTGATCGATGCCGCAATCGTGGTCGAAGACGATGCGGCGATGGCTGCGGCTCTGGCTGCCGCATCCCGCTTGCGCTCTTCGGGTCTTTCGGTCGAGCTGGTCGCGACCGGTAGCCCACGCAAACGATTCGACCGGGCGGTCAAGAAGGGTGCGCGTGAAATTATCGTGTTGGGTTTTGCCGAGGGCCAATTGACGCGGCGCGTGAAATCCAACGATCAACCTCGCGCCGAGGCATTGCTCGCGTGAAATCCATCTCTCTCGACCGGATCGTCTCGATCGAAGCGAAGAAGCATGAGCTGGCCGAGGCGATGGCCGCGCCCAGCCTGTCGCCCGATGAATTCGTGCGCCTGTCCAAGGAGTATGCCCAGATCGAGCCGGTCGCCGCCGCCGCGCGCGAGGTGCGCCGGCTGCGCGCCGAGCTGGAGGTGCTGACCGGCCTCGCCGCTGATGTCAGCGCCGAGGCCGAACTCAAGGAAATGGCGGTGGTCGAGGCCGAGGAGATCAAGCAACGGCTGCCCGAGGCGGAGCGGGCGCTGGCGCTCAAGCTGCTGCCCAAGGATTCGGCCGACGAGCGCGCGGCGATGCTCGAAGTCCGAGCCGGCACCGGCGGCGATGAGGCGGCGCTGTTCGCGGGCGACCTGCTGCGCATGTACCAGCGCTTTGCCGAGGAGCAGGGTTGGCGGTTCGAGCTGATCAGCGCCTCGCAATCCGAAGTCGGCGGCTACAAGGAAGCGGTCGCCTCCATCAATGGCGCCGGGGTCTTCGCTAAACTGAAGTTCGAGAGCGGCGTGCACCGCGTCCAGCGCGTCCCGGTGACCGAAAGCGGGGGCCGCATCCACACTTCGGCGGCGACAGTCGCGGTTCTGCCTGAAGCCGAGGAGGTCGACGTCCAGATCGACGACAAGGATCTGCGGATCGACGTCTATCGCTCGTCGGGCCCTGGCGGCCAGTCGGTCAATACCACCGACAGCGCGGTCCGCATCACCCACCTGCCGACCGGGCTGGTGGTGATACAGCAGGACGAGAAATCGCAGCACAAGAACAAGGCCAAGGCGCTGAAAGTGCTGCGCACCCGCCTGTTCGAGCTGGAGCGCGAGCGGCTCGCCTCCGCGCGGGCCGGGGCACGCAAGTCGATGGTCGGCTCGGGCGACCGGTCGGAGCGGATCCGCACCTATAATTTCCCGCAAGGGCGCGTGACGGACCACCGCATCAACCTCACCTTGCAGAAGCTCGACGCGATCCTCGAGGGCCCCGGGCTCGGCGAGCTGGTCGGCGCGCTGGTCGCCGAGGATGAGGCGGAACGGCTGGCTGGCCTGGAAGAGGCGTGACCGCCATTTCCAGAGCGCTGGGCCGGGCGACCGAACAGCTCAGCAGGACCAGCGATACGCCCCGGCTCGATGCCGAGCTGCTGATGGCGGCAGCGCTGAGCATCAGCCGCGACCTGCTGCTTCTCAAGAATCCGAACGGCCAGGCGCCCGACGCCTTTTTCGCGTTCATCGAAAGACGGGCCAAGGGCGAGCCGGTGGCCTATATCACCGGCCAACGGGCCTTTTGGACGATCGACCTGGCGGTTGGACCGGGGGTGCTGGTGCCGCGGCCCGACAGCGAGACGCTGATTGTCGCCGCGGTCGAATATTTTGCCGATTCGGCCGGGCCGGGGCGCGTGCTCGATCTCGGCACCGGGCCCGGTACACTATTGCTCGCCGCTCTCGACGAGTGGCCCAGGGCGGTCGGGCTCGGCATCGATTCGTCGGAAGCGGCGCTCTACTATGCGGAGCGCAATGCGGCGCGGCTGGGGATGGCGGACCGGGCCACTTTCCGCCTCGGCAATTGGGCCGAAGGAGTCGAGGCGACGTTCGACCTCATCCTGTGCAACCCGCCCTATGTGGCGGAAGGCGCGGATACCGGACCAGGCGTGGTCGAATATGAGCCGCACGAGGCGCTATTCGCCGGTCCGCAAGGCCTCGATGAATATCGCCGCCTAGCGCCGCAAATCAGAAAATTGCTGGCGCCGGGAGGTCTGGCGGCCATCGAAATCGGCTTCGACCAGGCCGAGCCTGTAGCCGCCCTTTTCAAAGCTGAGGACAAGCAGCCTGAGGTCGCATTCGACCTTGGCGGCAGGGCGCGGGCCCTGCTTATCAGAGGTTAAGCTTAAAAAGACTTGGAATTTAAGCGTTCCGTCATTACATCGGCGTGCAGGGACGGGACCGCTCTCACGAAAATGATGCGCTCCCGCCACCGACCCCCGACGACATCGCCGCGCTCCCGCCCAACAAGCGGTTGACGGCAAGGGAGGGTCGACTTGCGCCAGCTGGCGCGGGCCGAACCGCTAACGGCGGGGCAACACTTTCCGTTGAAGGGAAGACCAGCGGCGACCGGAGAGTCCGGCGCCATGCGACAGGGAAACAAACCAGTTGATCAATAATCGACAGGGCGGCCGTCGTCGTGGCCGCGGTGGGCAGCGCCCTCAGGGCATGCCCGGCAACGCCGGCAACCGGCCGGACAATCGCCAGCGCGGCAACGCGGCGCAGCTTCTTGAAAAGTATAAGACGCTTGCGCGCGATGCGCAGCTCGCCGGCGACCGCGTCCAGACCGAATATTATCTCCAGTACGCCGACCATTATTTCCGCGTGCTCGAGGAAAGCCGTTCGCGGTTCGAGGAGCAGCAGGCCCAGCGCCGTCCGCGCCGTGACGATGAGGATTATGAATCCGATTCCGACGGTGACGAGGAGCTGATGGCCGAAGGCGAATCGGGCGAAGAGGAAGGCGAGGTCGAAGCTCGCCAGCGGCCAGCGCGTGACCGCGGCCGCGAGCGCGGACGCGATCGTTTCGAGCGCCGCGACCGGCCGCAGCAGCGCGCCAACGGCGGCTCGCGCGACGACGAATCGGAAAGTGAAGAGGCAGCCGAAGAGCGGATTTCGCTCGGCGTCCTGCCGCCCGCGATCGGAGCCGGTGAGGCGGAAGAGCCACAGGAAGCGGTGAAGCCGCGCCGTCGGACGCGCAAGCCCCGCGCCCAGGATGGCGACGAAGAGGTCGCGCCGGCCGCCTGACCAGCGCGGAAGCAAGTGGAAATAGAGGGCGGCGGAAGCGATTCCGCCGCCCTTTCCTTTGGCCGCAAGTCACGAAACTGTAACAGGCCCGTCACCATCGCGTCGCGGCCTGTGGCTAGTTCGCTCCCTGTCGGCGGCCCCTGCTGGTCCGCCCAAAGGGACGTGAACAATGACCTCGAAGATCTCACTCTATGCCGCCGCGGCGGCGACGATGCTCTCCATCCCGGCAATGGCCGATGCGCGCAGCCTGCGCGCGGTTGGCAGCTCGACCGTATATCCGTTCGCCAAGGCCGTCGCCGAGCGCGTCGCCCGCGCCAATCCAAAGCTTGGTTCGCCGATCGTCGAATCGACCGGCACCGGCGCCGGTTTCAAGCTGTTTTGCGCCGGCGTTGGCGAGCGCTTTCCCGACATTAGCAACGCCTCGCGCCGGATGAAGGCGTCGGAGGCCAAGCAGTGCGCCGGGAATGGCGTCAAGGACGTGACCGAGATCCAGGTCGGCCTCGATGGTCTCGCGCTGGCCACCGCCAAGGGCACTGGCCTTTCGGGCCTCACCCAGAAGGACATTTACATGGCGCTAGCCAAGACGCCCTACGGCAAGCCGCAGAGGGCCAAGACGTGGAAGGACGTCAACGGCAAGCTGCCGGCGATTCCGATCCGTGTCTACGGCCCGCCGCCAACCAGTGGCACGCGCGACTCGCTGAACGAGCTGATGATGACGCCGGGCTGCGAAACCAACGCTGCGATGGCCGCAATGAAGAAGACCAACGAGGCCAAGTATAAGGCGGTTTGCCAGGGTATCCGCGAAGACGGCGCGTTCGTCGAGGCCGGCGAGAACGACAATCTCATCGTCCAGAAGCTGGCGTCCAACCCGAACACGCTTGGCTTTTTCGGTTACAGCTTCCTCGAAGAGAATACGGCGAAGCTGAAAGGCATCACCATCAACGGCGTGGCGCCGACCTATCAGACGATTTCGTCGTTCAAATATCCCGGCGCCCGCCCGCTCTATATCTACGTCAAGAACGCCCACGTGCGGGCCATTCCGGCAATCCGCGCCTTCGTGGCCGAATTCACCAAGGAAAGCGCGATGGGGCCCAACGGCTACCTGAAGCAGCTCGGGATGGTCCCGGCCTCGAACGGCGTTCGCGCCAAGTCGCAGCAGGCTGCGCGCGGTATGACACCCGTCCAGTTCGCCGAGCTCAAATAGTCAACATCACGTCACGCAAATAATGCGCGCCGCCCTCGGTGGCGCGCATCCGCCTCGCTAACCAAGCGGCGAGGTTGGGGGGAAAGGGAAATAAGATGAAGTCTCGCTATTTCGTACGCGCTCTGCTCGCCGGCAGCGCCATGGTTCTAAGCGCTACCGCCTGGGCCCAGGAGCCCGAGGCACAGCCCGATCCGTCGGATGCGACTGCCGATGCGGCCATCGCGGAGGCGCAGGAACTCGACGACGCGCAGGCCAAGATCGAGCTGCTCCAGGCGCAGGTCGAGGCGTTGCAGGAATCGATCGCCCAGATCCAGGCCGCCCAGGCCAAGGTCACCCCGTCATGGAAGGGCACGCCGCAGCTGGAGGACAAGGAAGCCGGCTGGAGCTTCAAGGTCCGCGGCCGTCTGCAATATGACGTCGGCTATGTCTCCAATCCGGATGACGCGATCGTTACCCGCAACCTCGGCTTCAACACCCGTGCCCGTCGTATCCGCCTCGGCGCCGAAGGCACCATTCCGGGCGGCTTCGGCTACAAGTGCGAGGCGGACTTCGCCAACGCCTCCGTCGGCTTCGGCGACTGCTTGCTGAGCTACACGCCGACCAATTCGCCGTTCAACGTAGCCATCGGCAACCAGGAAACCAACAACGGCCTCGAGCAGATCAGCAGCTCGCGCTGGTCGAGCTTCATCGAGCGCGCGGCGTTCGACGATGCTTTCATCAATACCCGCCGCCTCGGCATCAACGCCGGCTATGTCAGCAAGGCCGGCGATCTGCGGCTCAACGCGGGTCTTTGGACGGGTCACTCGATCGACTCCAGCCTCGATAACGACGGCTGGATCGGTGCTGCGCGCGCGATCTATGCGCCGCTGATGGGCAGCAACCAGCTGCACTTCGGCCTCAACTATCAACACCGCGAGTTCCAGTCGAACAACGGCGCGACTGCGGCCAACTCATCGGGTCAGCCTTCGACCAACCAGCTGGCGCGCTATCGTGCCCGGCCGTTCAGCCAGCTGACCGATCAGCGTTTCGTGGACACCGGCAACTATGCCGCCAAGAGCGACGACATCATCGGCGTCGAGGCGGCCGGCATCTTCAAGTCGCTGCACATGGCTGCCGAAGGCCAGTATCTGAAGAGCAACGCCTACGAAGCAGGCGACACGGTGACGTTCAACCCGGCGACCGACGATCCGGTTGACGTGCTCGGCCTATTCGCGGCCAACCAGTGGGTGCCGGACGGCAACCCGAGCTACTGGGGCGGCTATATCGAGGCAGGTTACTTCCTGACCGGCGAAACCCGTGGCTACAAGAACGGCGCTTGGGACCGCACCAAGGTGCTCAAGCCCTTCAGCAAGGGCGGCATGGGTGCATTCCAGGTGGTCGGTCGGGTCGATTATTTAGACCTCCAGAGCAGCAAGCTGACCAACGGCTGCACCAATAACTTCATCACCGGCGTCTGCAGCGGGGCGGCCAACTACACCAAGGGCGGCAAGCAGCTCGGCCTGCAACTCGGCCTGACCTGGATCCCCGAAGATTATGTCCGGGTGCTGCTCAACTACTCGCACGCCGAGATCAAGGGCGGACCGTTCGCCGACGACCTGTCGGGTCTGGCGAGCTCCAATCCGGACGTTGCCGACGAGGATTATGGTGTCGACGTCGTGCAGGCGCGCTTCCAGATCGACTTCTAATTCTCCCCGTCGATCGGGAAAGGAAGGCCCTCCGCCTCGGCGGGGGGGCCTTTTTCGTTTCAGGCCGCTTCGACCGGCCGCGGCCGGTGCTGCCCGTCAAGCGCGACGAAGGTGAACAGGCCCTCGGTCACCTTGATGTCGCTCGCACCCCGATCGCGGGTGGCGATCACCTCGATGCGGATTGCCATCGAGGTGCGGCCGACCCGCTCGACCTCGGCGAACACGCTGATCACGTCGCGCAGGTGAATCGGCGCGATGAACTCCATCCGCTCGATCGCCACTGTGGCGACCGAGCCGTTGGCCCGGCGCGAGGCGACGATGCCCGCGGCGATGTCCATCTGGCTCAGCACCCAGCCGCCGAAGATATGGCCATTGGCGTTGATGTCGCTCGGGCCGGGGACAACGCGGAGGACCGGGTTCTTATGATCGAGGGTCATTCTTGTCTTTCTGTCGATGGGGCCATGCCAGCAGCGCCATACCCAGCAAGGCACCGGCGCCAAACATTATCGCCACCGCAATCAATGCCTGGCTTCGATCCGCCGAACCGCCTTTAACGAGCGCCACCACCGCCACCATGGCGATGATCACGGCGAGGGCCGCCATCAAACGCAGGAAGCGAACGGACCTTCCGAATTGGGCGGGGCGGCTAGGAGCGGGCATGCGCTTCCCTTTGGAGGTTGAAAGTGAGACTTTCAACGCGCACATCCGTTATCGGGGGACAGGGAGGCGGCCCATGACCATCGCGGCAATCCTTTCGGGTAAGGGCAGCGAAGTCGCCACCGTGGCGGCGGGCACCAGCGTGCGCGATG
Source organism: Pseudomonadota bacterium (assembly GCA_030773115.1). Lineage (GTDB taxonomy): Bacteria > Pseudomonadota > Alphaproteobacteria > Sphingomonadales > Sphingomonadaceae > Sphingomicrobium. Next base: position 928 of record JALYNQ010000024.1, on the reverse strand, counting down.
CGGTGTCGCTGCTCGCCGACAAAAGGATCGGCGCGGTTCCGGTCCTCGAGAGTGGCGAGATTCGCGGCATCTTTTCCGAGCGCGACCTGGTCCGCTGCGTCGCCGACCATGGCTCGGAGGTGCTCGACTGGCCGGTCGATCGGGTGATGAGCTCGCCGGTCCATACTGTCGACACAAGGACTCCGATCCTTGCCGCCCTGGCGACCATGACGGAGCGACGGATGCGGCACCTGCCGGTGGTCGAGGGCGGTCAGATTCGGGGGATCGTCTCGATCGGCGACTTGGTGAAGCATAGAATCGAGCGGATCGAGGCCGAGGCCGAAGCGCTCAGGACTTATATCCAGTCGGCATGACGACATAGGAAAACGCGGATTTCCAAGCCTTTTCCAAATGATGACAGTTTCGCTTCGGATTTTTTGAAAAAGGCGGTTGACGGTCCGAAGCCCCCTCCATATATGCCCCCTCACAGCAGCGGCGGCGGCCCACTTGGTCCGCCACCGTGTTCGTGTCTCTCTAAGTCGGCAACCGACACCCGGAACATTGGACCGGGGGGTAGAGATGCGTCGGCTCTTTGACATTGTCGGTTAGATGAAGGGACATGTGGGCGGCGGCCCGGTCTCCCGGGGCCTCTGGGCTCGGGGTACGATCGGTCAAATTATGCCGTTCCTTAATGCGACTTCTGTCAGGCTTGCCTGGCGGAACGAGCAAATGTCCTAATACGCAAACACACCAGTTTGTATATTTGTGCAGGAACGGCTCCCAGAGATGCCGGCCTGGCTTTGGGTATTCCCCCGAGGTCAAGTCGTACATCAACTTGAGAGTTTGATTCTGGCTCAGAACGAACGCTGGCGGCATGCCTAACACATGCAAGTCGAACGAGACCTTCGGGTCTAGTGGCGCACGGGTGCGTAACGCGTGGGAATCTGCC
>JALYNQ010000023.1 GCA_030773115.1 Pseudomonadota bacterium | reverse complement strand
GCCCACCTCTCAGCCATCCTCCTGGCTGCCTGCGCTCTTGGGGAACGGTCCGACAGCCAGCGCCGGTGGCGCACTTCCAGGTCCGGATCGTTGCCGCCCAGCCCGCGCTCGGTCAGCAGCGCAGCGGCCTCGGCGGCGACATCGGCAAAGCCGCGTTCGCCGGCCTCGATCAGCATATGCGCCAGCCTGGGCTCGAGCGGGATCGCGGCAATCGCCCGCCCATGTGACGTGATGTACCCGTCGGCATCGATCGCGCCTAACCGCGCCAGCCTTTGCCTGGCCTCCGCCAGCGCCGGAGCCGGCGGCGGATCGAGGAACGGCAGGCGGGATGGGTCGCTTTCGCCCCACATCAGGCAGGTCAGCAACAGGCTGGAGAGATCGGCCTCCAATATCTCGGGAGGGTCGTGGGCCGGCAGGGAGGCGGTCGCCCCTTCCTCCCACAGCCGGATTGCAATCCCCGGCGCCTGCCGCGCCGCTCGTCCGGCACGCTGGGTTACGGCCGCTCGGCTGGCGCGCTCGGTCACCAGCCGGGTCAGCCCCGCACCACGGTCGTAGCGCGGGCGCCGGGCCAGGCCGCTGTCGACTACGATGCGGACATCGTCGAGCGTCAGGCTGGTCTCGGCGATGGCGCTGGCCAGCACCAGCTTGCGTGTCCCCGCTTTGGGCGGCGCCAGCGCGGCGCGCTGCTGCGCCGGCTCGATCGCGCCGTGCAGGCGATGGAGGACCACGTTGGCCGGCAGGTTGCCAAGCGTCTCGGCGGTGCGCTCGATCTCCGCCACGCCGGGGAGGAAGGCGAGCAGCGACCCCTCATATTCGCGTAGCGCGTCGCGGATCGCCGTTGCCATCTGCGGCTCGATCCGCTGAGCCGCATCACGGCCCTCGTGGATCAGGGTCAGCGGATGGCTTCTGCCCTCGCTGTCAATTCTGGGCGGATTGCCGAGAAGGCGCGCAAAGCGTTCCCCGTCGAGCGTGGCCGACATGGGCAGGATGCGCAGGTCTGGCCGAAGTGTTTCCGCGGAATCCAGAGTCAGCGCCAGCGCCAGGTCGCTGTCGAGGCTGCGCTCATGCACCTCGTCGAACAGCACCGCCGCCACGCTGCCCAGCTCGGGATCGGCCTGGAGGCGGGACAAAAAAACGCCATGGGTCATTGCGATGATCCGCGTGGCCTTGCCGACCCTGCTGTCCAGGCGGGTGGCATAACCGATAGCCGCGCCCGGCTCTTCGCCGCGCTCGCGCGCCATATATTCCGCAGCGCTCCTGGCGGCGAGGCGGCGCGGCACCAGCAGCAGGATTTGTCGGCCTTCGACCCACGGCTCATTCAGCAATGCCGGCGCCACCCGGGTGGTCTTGCCCGCACCCGGCGGTGCGATCAGCAGCGCCCGCGGGCCCTGGCGCAATGCAGTAAGCAGCTGCGGCAGGACGGCATCGATGGGCAGTGCGGCGCCCATCATTCACCGACACTATTGTCGATCGAGAGCGATAGGCTGGCGGGGGCGCGGCAATCGGGCATCGGCGCCCTATGTCAGAAGCCAGCCGCCGCCGACAGCCTTGGAGGGTTTGATTGCGATCCTACGAGAATATCTGTTCCAGATGACTGCTCGCCGGGCCATCCTTGAAATTCCGCAGCTCGACGTAGATGGCGGATTGGACTGTTCCCGCGAACAGGCTGGTGAGTGTGCCGACCAACGCACTTGCCGTGAGGTATGTAGGATCTTCGAACGCTGCGGCGGCATCCGCCTCGTCGACGCCCGCAAAATACTCGAGGACGCCGCCGGCCACCCAAGTCACCATTCCCACCAGGAACAGCAGAAGAAAGATTTTCCACCTCGACCCGCGGGTGAGCTCGTTGCTCCGTTCGATTGCCTCAATGACGCCCAGCCGCTCCTCAATCAGTGCGGGGGCCGCGACGCTCCATGCTGTCATCAGCATCAACCCGGGGATGATCAGCAAAAGCATGCCGAGAGTCGTCGCAACCGAGGTGACGAGCGAAAGGCCGACCAGCGGCAGGAACATGGCCAATCCGGCCCGGGCGCATTCGGCGAGGCTAGTTCGGCGGCCCTCCGATTGAGCAACCGTCGCGCGAGTGAGGAACGCTTGGGTCATCGATGAGATAACCATGGCGCCCAACATGGATAGGGCCGCCACTGTCCAGAAGGCCGGCCCCAGCCCACCCGTCGCGCCAATCGTGAATGTTGACAGATAAGCAACCAAAAGTCCGGGAATAGCGCCAACGAGGATGGCCAAACCAAACGTAGGGACCGGGTTATCGCGAATTGTCGCGAAAGCTAAATTGATTGCCCGCGCCGAGGACATTTCTTCGTGAAATTCAGATTGTGCAACTGTCGCCATTGGCCCCTCCCACGTAATCAATGCTGCTCAAAATCGGTTTTACTGTCTAGCGAATTTCTTCATTGCCCGCGGCCCCATGCCCGCTAAGTTTCGGACCGCATGGGGCAGGGGCAGATTCGCGCCGCTACTGAGGCGGTGCCGGCAGTTGATCAGGATTTTGCCTCGGCCCATCAGGCGCTGAAGGCCGATCCGGCAATCCAGTTCAACCTCACGCCCACCGATCCGCCTCCCAAGCCGCCCGCATGGCTCAAGGAGCTAGGCGAGTGGCTCGACAAGGTGTTGAAGCCGCTCGGCAAATTCTTCGACTGGATCGGCTCGTTGATGCCCGACGCGCCGTTCGCGCGCTTCCTGCTATGGACGGTATTGGCGATCGCTGCGGCGACGCTGCTGGCGTTGATTTTCATGCGCCTCCGTCACGGTGAGTGGCGTCTGCCGTGGGGCAAGCGCGAGGCACCGGACTATATTGCTGCTGACGAAGAAGAGTGGCGGCCCGAGGCGGCGCCGGTGCGCGGCTGGCTCGACGAGGCCGACGCGTTGGCTGCCCAGGGGCGTTTCGCCGAGGCCATCCATCATCTGCTGCTCCGCTCGATCGACGACATTGCACGGCGGCGGCCGCGGCTGGTCCGTCCCGCGCTGACCAGCCGCGAACTGTCGGGCTCCGACGTCATCCCGTCCGCCGCGCGCGAACTGTTCAGCGCCATCGCCCGGCTGGTCGAGCGCAGCCTGTTCGGCGGCCGTGAGGTCGGCCCGGCCGACTGGGAACGGGCGCGCAACGCCTACGCCGATTTCGCTCTGGCCAAGGCCTGGCAGGCATGAGCGAGATCAGCATTCATGGCGAGCGCACCGGCGAGGGTGCCTTCCGCCGCGGCACGGTGCTGCTCATCCTCATCGTCGGGATCGCCGCCTTCGTCGCCATGCTGGTGCTTGGCGCCTATGCTCCGGACTTGCGCTCGGGCAGGAATGGCGGCGCCCACGCACTGTCCAATGCGGCGACGGGTTACAGCGGCCTGGTCCGGCTGGCGGAGGCGACCGGGCGCAACCCACAGATATTGCGCCATAAATATTTGCACGAGAGTGAGGATCTGGTCGTCCTGACGCCGGAAAGCGGCGCGACCGACCTGTCGGAGGTGCTGGGAACCCGCGCGACCCGGCCGACGCTGCTGGTCTATCCGAAGTGGAATTCCAGCCGTGACCCGAAGAAGCCAGCCTGGGTCCGGGTGCGGGGGTTGGTGCCGAAGGCCGACCCCGAGCGAGTGCTGGCGCCGGCAACCAAGCTAGCCATCGCGCGCCGGAAGACCGCCGGCGAGATGCTCGTGACGGTGCCGGCGCACGCCGCCGGCGTCGCACTCCCGGCGCCGCCGGTGCTCCAGACCGCAAGCGGCGAAGGGCTCCAGCCTATCGTGACCGATGCAAGCGGCCAGATCGTCATCGGCCGTGTCGGCGATGCGCCCCTCTACATCGTGACCGACCCCGATCTGCTCAACAACCATGGCATCGCCGATCCGCGCCGAGCGGCCGCAGCGCTGGCGCTGCTCGACTTCCTCAACAGCACCGACGCGGAAGGCATTTACTTCGACGTGACCTTGAACGGGCTCGGCTCGTCCAAGAGCCCGCTCAAGCTGATGTTCGACCCGCCCTTCCTGGCGGTGACGCTGGCGATCGCGGCGGCGCTGTTGCTGGCGGGATTGCAGGCGCTCGCCCGGTTCGGAGTGCCGCTGCGGCCGCAACGCGCGATCGCGTTCGGCAAGGCGGCGCTGGTCGACAACAGCGCCGCGCTGGTCCGCAAGGCGGGCCGCGAGGCGCGGCTCGGGGGCCGCTATGCCGAGATGATCCGCGACCGAGTTGCGGCCTTGCTGCGCCTGCCGCCCACCATGCCCGTCGAACAGCTCGATCAGCGGCTCGACGCGCTCGCGTCAGACAGAAATTTTTCAACGCTCGCCGCCGACGCGGCAACAGCGGGCTCCCCGGAAGGCGTGCTCGCCGCCGCCCGGGCGCTGCATCAATGGCAACAGGAGGCCATCAAGTGAAAGTCGAACAAGTTCAGTCGCTTGGCGAGGCCATCCGCCAGGAGATCGCCAAGGGCGTGGTCGGCCAGGAGGAAACGGTCGACCTGCTGCTGGTCGCGCTCTTCTCTGGCGGGCACATATTGCTCGAAGGCCCGCCGGGCACCGCCAAGACACTGCTGGCGCATTGCTTTGCCCATGCCGTGGGCATCGACTTCGGGCGCATCCAGTTCACCCCCGACCTGATGCCGGGCGACATCATCGGTGCCAATCTGTTCGACTTCCGCACATCCAGTTTCACCCTGACGCGCGGCCCGATCTTCACCGAGCTGCTGCTGGCCGACGAGATCAACCGCACGCCGCCCAAGACCCAGGCTGCCCTGCTCGAGGCGATGCAGGAGCGGCAGGTGACCATCGACGGCCAGAGTCATGAGCTCGGCAATCGCTTCATGGTCGTGGCGACGCAGAACCCGATCGAGCAGCAGGGCGTCTATCCGCTGCCCGAGGCGCAGCTCGACCGTTTCCTGTTCAAGCAGAAGGTCGGCTATCCCTCGGCCGAGGAAGAGCGGAAGGTCGTCGCTGCCCATGGCGCCAGCAAAACCGCGATGGATCCGGCCGCCTGGGGGGTCGAGCGCAAGGCGGACGCCAAGACGATCGACCAGGCGCTGGCCGCGGTCGCCGCCGTCAGGCTGGTCGACGAGGTGATTGACTATGTCACCAGCCTGATCCGCGGCACGCGCAGCAACGGCGACCTGGAATGCGGCGCATCGCCCCGCGCCGGGGCCATGCTGGCCGGCGCGGCCCGGGCCAGGGCGGCGCTCGACGGGCGCGATTTCGTCATCCCCGACGACGTCAAGGCACTGGCGCCGGCGCTGCTCCGCCACCGGTTGATCCTCAACCCGGCGGCGGAGATCAACGGCCGCCAGGTCGAGGAAGTGGTGATGGAGATCATCGAGGGGATTGAGGCGCCGCGGTGATCTACCCGACCAAGAGGGCAGTGATTGCGACCGCGGCCGGCGCGCCCTTCGCGCTGGGCATCGCCGCGGTGGCGCCTGGCCGCTGGGTGCTGGGCCTGGCCTGGCCAGTGGCGATGCTGCTGCTGTGCGTGATCGATGTGCTTCTCGGGCTCGGCAACGGTTCGGCCAAGGTCGAGCTGCCCAAGGACGCCGGTGTCGGCGAGACGCTCGAAATTGGCATATCGGTGGCGATCGATTCAACGCCCCTGCCCAGCCAGGCCGAGATCGCGATCGAGGAGCCGCGCTTCCTCAGCATCGACAATCATGGCCGGCGCGAGGTGCCGCTCCAGCGCGGTCGCGGCGCGGCGCGCATTCCCATGACCATGCTGCGGCGAGGACTGGCACGGTTCGACCGGCTGTGGCTGCGCTGGACCGGGCCGCTTGGCCTGGTCTGGCAGCAGGGCAGCGTCGAGATCGGGCAGGCCCTCGCCATTGGCCCCGACATGCGGCCGGTGCGGCACCGCGGCGCGCAGCTGTTCGAACGTCATGGCTATATGGGCCTCATCGCCCAGCTGGAGCGCGGCGACGGCTCGGACTTCGACGCGCTGCTCGAATTCCGGCCGGGCATGGACCGGCGGTCGATCGACTGGAAGCAATCCGCGCGCCACGTGAAGCTGCTCGCCAAAAATTATCACAGCGAGCGCAACAACCAGGTCGTGTTCGTGATCGACAGCGGGCGACAGATGTCGGAGCCGGTCGCCGGCATGCCGCGGGTCGACCGCGCGGTTTCGGCGATGCTGCTGACCGGATGGGTGGCGCTGAAAATGGGCGACCGGGTGGCGCTGCACGCCTTCGACTCCCGGCCGCGGCTGGCGAGCGGCGTGGTATCGGGCAATGCCGCCTTCGGCGAGCTCAAGCGGATCTCCGCCGAGATCGACTATAGCGCGGAAGAGACCAACTACAGCTTCGGCCTGATCACCCTGGCGGCGCGGCTGTCGCGACGGTCGATGATCATATTGTTCACCGAATTCACCGACAGCATTTCGGCGGACTTCCTGGTGCGCACCGCGCACCGCCTGCTCGAAACCCATTTGCTGCTGATCGTCGTGCTGCGCGACGAGGAGCTTGAGGCGATCGCCGGGCAGGAGCCGCAGCGGCCGGAGGATATCACCCGAGCAATCACAGCGGCGGCGCTGCTCAAGGAAAGGCGGCTGATCATCAACCGGCTGCTGCGGCTCGGCGTCCATGTCGTCGAAAGCGAGCATGACAAGGTCGGCGAGCAGCTGGTCGCCAGCTATATCGAACTCAAGCGAAGGAACCTGCTGTGAGCACGCTGCCGCTGGCGCCGAGCACTGCGCCGCTGGTCAACGCGACCCGCTTCCGTGCGGCGCATGAGGCCGACTGGGCCCGGCTCGAGGAGCTGGTTGGCCAACTCGAGAAGCGGTCGATCAGGTCGCTCGATGACGAGGATTTGCTGGCGCTGCCGCTGCTTTACCGGACGACCTTGTCGTCGCTGTCGGTAGCGCGCGACACATCGCTCGACCGGGCGCTGGTCGCCTATCTCGAGCAGCTTTGCACCCGCGCATATTTCCAGATCTACGGCGTGCCGACCCCGGCCCGGCAGCAGATCGCGACTTTCTTCGCCGACAGCTGGCCCAATGCCGTCAGGGCGCTGTGGAAGGAAACGCTGATCTGTGCGCTGCTGACCGTTGCCGCGGCATGGGTGGCCTTTCTGCTGATCCAGTCCGACCCGGGCTGGTTCTACGCCATGATCCCGGAGGGCCTGGCCAGCGGCCGAGATCCTTCGGCGTCGGCCGAGTCCCTGCGCCAGACGCTGTATGACGACGGCGGCAAGGGCTGGTTGATGACCTTCGCCACCTACCTCTTCACCCACAACAGCCAGATCGCCATCTTCGCCTTCGCGCTGGGCTTTGCGTTCGCCGTGCCGACCATCCTGCTGATCCTCTACAACGGTCTGATGCTCGGCGCCTTCTTCGCCGTGTTCGCGGCGAAGGGCCTCGCGTTCAACCTGGCCGGCTGGCTGATGATCCACGGCACGACCGAACTGTTCGCGATCGCCATCGCCGGCGCTGCGGGCCTCCGGATCGGCACCGCGGTCGCCTTCCCCGGCCAATTGTCGCGGATGGAATCCGCGGTCGAAGCCGGCAAGCTGTCGGCGACGGCGATGGCCGGCACGGTCATCATGCTGGCCATTGCCGGCCTGCTGGAAGGTATCGGCCGCCAGACAGTGACAGACGACCTCAGCCGCTATCTGATCGGCACGCTGATGCTCCTCGGCTGGCTGATCTATTTCTACCTGTGGCCCGCACGGAACGCCCGCGATGGCGAGTGAGACTGCCGTCCGCAGCGGGCTCAGGCGCAGCTTCATCACCCCGGAGGGGGTCGACCTGCAGCTCGAGCTGGCGTCCGCCGGCGCTCGGGCCGGCGCCTTCCTGATCGACGCGATGTTCATCATGATTGTGCTGGTGGTGGCCACCATCATCCTCGGCCTGCTGGCGATCGGGGGCGGCGGCGAACCGATTGCCGTGGTCTGGCTGATCGGCTTCTTCATCCTCAGGAACGGCTGGTTCATCCTGTTCGAAATGGGTGGGCGAGGGGCCACCCCGGGCAAACGGCTGATGGGGCTGCGCGTGGTCGCCCGCGACGGGGCGAGGCTGACCGGCCCGGCGGTGATGGCGCGCAACGCGATGCGCGAGATCGAAGTGTTCCTGCCGCTGTCTTTCCTCGGCGCGCGCGCGGCGGAAGGTACGGCCGACACCTTCCTCACCATCTTTTCGCTGCTGTGGAGCGGCATTTTCCTGTTTTTCCCGCTGTTCAACCGCGACCGCTTGAGGCTGGGCGACATCATCGCCGGCACCTGGGTCGTGCAGACCTACAAATCGAAGCTATCGTTCGACTTGGTAGGCAGCGCACCCGCCGCACGGCGGACATTCTCGGATGCCGCACTCAACCTCTACGGCATCTACGAGTTGCAGACCTTGGAGGAGGTGCTTCGCAACGAGCAGCCGGATGCCATCTCGACGGTCGCCCGCATCATCCGCCAGAAGGCCGGAATGCCGGACGAAGGCGACGATTATGGCTTCCTGTCCGACTATTATGCCGCGCTGTGCACCAGGCTGGAGGCCGGACTGATGGTCGGCCGGCGGCGGGAGAGCAAGCTCGAGCAGCTGCCCGGGCGCTAGGCCTCCCAGCCGGCCAGCGCCGCCTCATAGTCATCGCGCGCTTCCTCCACCTTGCGTTCGGCCGCCGACCGCGCCCTGGAATGGAGGGCGACCAACTGGTCGCGTTTCCGTTCGAGCGATTTCAGCTCCTGCTCGATGGCATCGAGCTCCTTGGCTTGCTTCGTCTGCAGCGCGGCGAGCTTATCCTCGGCAGATTTCAGCTTGGCCCGGCTGGGTGGCTTGGCCTTGCGTTTGGGCTTGACCCTGGGAGCTGAAGCTTCTTCGCCGCCCCCGCCACGCTTCAGCCGGATCACCTCGCCCGGTCGCTCAAGCGCCTTCTTGGCGATCTTTGGATCGGTGACCGGACGCGCCGCGCCCATTGAGAAAAGATCGGTCTTGGCGCCCCACGCTTTCAGCGCCGCCGGCTTGCTGGGAGCGGCAACGATGGAATCATGGAAACCGCTCGTAGTGCAGAACACCTTGAGCTTTGCCATTACTTCGCCCCGTGCAGCTCCCTGGACCGATCGGCGGGTTCGTCGACCTTGGCCAGCGGGCTGATCGCCGGTCCGTTGATGACCGTTCCATCAGGCAGGAATTGCGATCCGTGGCACGGGCAGTCCCAGCATTTCTCGAAGCTGTTCCAATGGACGATGCAGCCGACATGGGTGCAGACCGCGCTGCGCTCGACGAAGACGCCGTCTTCGCCGTGATAGACGGCATGTTTGGCCAATCCCCGTCGGACGATGGCTCCTTCGCCCGGCCGGATTTCCTCCACGTCGGCGACTTCGCCAGCGCCAAGATACTCGCCGAGGTTGGCGACCACGGGGCCTTGCCCTTTGAAAAACTCCTTCAACGACAGCCCGGCTGTTGGCTTTCTCGACGGATTGAACAGCTCGGCGAAGTGCGCCTTGTCGTTGCGATAGAGGGCGATGAAGTTGAGCGAGCCGGCGACGCCGTTGGTCATGCCCATGCCGCTGTCGCCGCTGTGGACATAGATGCGCTCCGACCCGTCACGGCCCGAGTAGGGCATGAAATCGACCGGCTCCATCACTTGGCCCGACCAGCGGTGTTCGGCCTTGTCGAATTGCGGGAAGCGCTCGCGGGTCCAGCTTTCGAGTTTGTCGAAGCGGTCGTCCATGTCGTTGGCCATACCGCTGCGATGATCCTCGCCGCCGACGATCAGCCAATCCTGTCCATCGCCGGCAGGCTGCAGGCGGACATAATGATAGGGCCATAGCGTGTCCCACACGAGCGCGTCCTCGATGCTACCCGACGGCAGCTTGGCGGCGATCGCATAGGTGCGCATCGGCACCTGCTTTGTGTGGACCTTGACCCGATCGTTGACCGGCACATTGGTGGCGAACAGCGCGGCGCCGGCGCGGATCTTGTGACCGCTGTCGGTCCTGATCGTGACTCCGCCTTCCTGCTCATCATGACCGACATAGGCGGTGTGACTGAACAGCTTCCCGCCCCGCTTCTGAATGGCCAGCGCCAGGCCGGCGCAATATTTGAGCGGATGGAAGCGGCCCTGGTTGGCGAATTTCAGTGCCTTGGTACCCGCCGGAAGAGGGATGGGAGCGGTGTCGCTCCATTCGACATCCACTTCCAGCTTGCGGCAGGCGTCAAATTCGTCCCGCAGCTCGGTCTGGTATGAAGGATCGGCCGCGACCAGATAGCCCGGCAAGCGGGTGAAATCGGCATCGATTCCTTCTTCCTTGCAGACCGCCTCGATCCGGCTGATCGCCGCCACCTGGCTCTCATGATAAAGCCGCGCATTGTCCTCGCCGACCGCCTTGATCAGGTCGAAGTAGCGGTCGTCGATTTCCGACACGAGATGCGCGGTCGTTCGCGCCGTCATTCCGCCGGTGATGTCGCCCCGGTCGATGACGATGACCTTGGCGCCGAAGCGGGATGCCTCGTAGGCCGATGACAGTCCGGCGATGCCGCTGCCGATGACGACCAGGTCGCAATCTGCGTCCGTCTGCAGCGGCGGATAGGTCAGGGGCTCGAACTCGGCTCTCCACAGCGATGGCATGGCTCACCTCCGCAACCGAAACGATTGGGAGGTGTGGTTGGATGCAATCGGTTGGCTCCTCCCTGCCGCGCAGCGGTGGGGAGGGGGACCGTTCAGCGAAGCTGAATGGTGGAGGGGCCAAAAACGGCGTCGGACTGGCCCCTCCGTCAGCCGCGCGGCTGCCACCTCCCCATTGCTTCGCAACAGGGAGGAGTTGGATTAATGCTGGGCGAAAACCTTGGTCTTGCCGTCCATGCCGATCAGCAGCGTCGAATAGGGTTGCCGATGATTGCCATGCTCCATCCCGGGCGAACCCATCGGCATTCCCGCCACGGCGATGCCTCGCGCCCTGGGTTTCTGGGTTAGGAGCCGCTTGATGTCGGAAGCCGGCACATGCCCCTCGACGACATAATTGCCGACCTTGGTGGTGTGGCAGCTCATCGCCTGGTCCGGCACTCCGAGCTGCTTCTTGACCGCCATCATGTCGGCGGTCGGCACCACCTTTACCGTGAAGCCATGCTTTTCGACATGTTCGACCCATTTGGCGCAGCAGCCGCAGCTTGGCGATTTATAGACCGTCATCGTCGCGGCGTGGGCGGCGCTGCCGACGAACATGGCCGCGAAGGCGATAGCTCCGAACAGGGTCTTGCGCATGGGCATCTTTCTAGGTGGCCAAGATGAATGGTGGATGAGGCGAGCTCAGTAGGCCCGAGCTACCGCGAACTCGACCGCTTCGCTCAGCGCCGCCCTGGCCCGGCTGGAGGGGAATAGCGCCAGCGCGTCGATCGCCCGCCGGCCATAATGGCGCGCACGCTCCAGCGTGTCGGACAGTGCACCGGTTTCCTGGATCAGCCGCGTGGCATGGGCCAGGTCCTCGTCAGAGACGCGCTCGCCTTGCATGGCGGCCTTCCAGAAAGCGCGGTTTTCTGCCGATCCTCGGGCATAGGCGAGGATCACTGGCAGCGTCACCTTGCCGTCGCGGAAGTCGTCGCCCTGGCCCTTGCCCATCGTCTCGACGTCCGACGAATAGTCGATCGCATCGTCGACCAGCTGGAAGGCGATGCCGAGGTTGCGGCCATAGGCCTCCAGCGCCTCCTCGGCCTCCTCGCCGGCTTCCGCTACGACCGGCGAGATGCGGCATGCGGCGGCGAACAGGGCGGCGGTCTTGGCGTTGATGATGTGGAGGTAATGCTCCTCGCTAGTGTCGATCTGGCGCTGGGCGGTCAACTGGTCGACCTCGCCCTCGGCGATCACCGCTGATGCATTGCTGAGGATTCTCAATACCTTGAGGCTGCCGTCCTCGACCATCAGTTCGAACGCGCGCGAAAAGAGGAAATCGCCGACCAGCACGCTGGCCGGATTGCCCCAGATGATGTTCGCAGTGCGCTTGCCGCGGCGCATGCCGGAGCCGTCGACGACATCGTCGTGGAGCAGGGTCGCGGTGTGGATGAACTCGACCGCCGCGGCCAGCTTGTGGTGGCGGGCGCCGGTGTAGTCGAGCAGCGCCGCGCTAGCCAAGGTCAGCATCGGCCGCATCCGCTTGCCGCCGCCGGCAATCAAATGACCGGCGAGCTCCGGGATCAGCGCGACCTTGGACTGCATCCGCTCGAGGATGACGGCGTTGACCGCATTCATGTCGGACGCGGTCAGCGCGATCATGGGGTCGAGCGACGGGGCGCGCGTCTCGCCGCCCAACTGGTGGATCGTTGCGGTCACGGCCGCCCCGATAGAAGCCCCAGTGCGTTGGGGCAAGTCATCCTCCCTGCCGCGAAGCGGTGGGGAGGGGGACCGCTCGAAGAGCGGTGGAGGGGCCTTTTGGTAGCGAGTCCGGACCTCTCCACCACTGAAGTTTGTTCGGCGGTCCCCCTCCCCACGAGCTACCGCTCGCAGGGAGGAAGGGGTCACCAGATGCGCACCCGCTCTTCCGGCGGCAGGTACAGCTTGTCGCCCGGCTTGACGTCGAACGCCTTGTACCATTCGTCCATGTTCCGCACGACGCCGTTGACCCGATACTGCGCCGGGGAATGCGGGTCGGACAGTAGCTGGGCTCGGAGCGCGCCTTCGCGGTTCTTGCGTTGCCAGCTGTAGCCATAGGCAATGAAGAAGCGTTGGTCGCCGGTCAGCCCGCCGATTACGGGCGGTTCGCCATGCTTGGCGACGTAGCGGCGGTAGGCGGCATAGGCGACCTCGAGCCCGCCCAGGTCGCCGATATTCTCGCCCAGCGTCAGCTGGCCCTTGATCTTGACGCCCGGGATCGGCTCGTAGCTGTCATATTGCTTCACCAACCGGTTGGCGCGCCCCTCATATTGCTTGGCGCTGGCTTCGGTCCACCAGTCCCTGAGCTTGCCCGATCCGTCGAACTTGCGGCCCTGGTCGTCAAAGCCATGCCCGATCTCGTGGCCGATGGTCGCGCCGATGCTGCCGTAATTGGCCGCCGCGTCGGCATCGGGGTCGAAATAGGGCGGCTGCAGGATTCCGGCCGGGAAGGTGATCTGGTTCTGGGTCGGATCATAATAAGCGTTGTTGGTCTGCGGGGTCATTCCCCACAGCGACCGGTCGACCGGCTTCTTCATCCGCTCGAGCTGCAGGTTCCAGTCGAACTGCTCCGATCGCAACACATTGCCGAACAGGTCGCCGCGGTCGACCTTCAGGCTGGAATAGTCGATATATTTGGCCGGATGGCCGGTGCGCGGGTCGAAGGTCGCCAGCTTGGCCAGCGCTTCCTTCTTGGTCGGCGCGTCCATCCAGCTGTTGGTATCGATCTTTTCCTTGAGCGCGGCGCGGAAATTCTCGATCAGCTCGCCCATCTGGCGGCTGGCTTCGGGCGGATAATGGCGCTGGACGTAAATCTGCCCGACCGCCTCGCCGAGCGCGCCATTGACCAGGTCGACGCCCCGTTTCCAGCGGTCGCGCTGGGTGGGCACGTCGCGCAAGGTCTTCGAATAGAAGTCGAACCGCGCCTGGTCGAAATCCTTGGGGAGGTAGGCCGCGTGGCTGCTGATGAAGTGCGCGGCCACATAATCCTTCCACGTCTCGAGCGGCACGCTGTCGACCAGCTTGCCAATGTCCTGGACGGCGCTGGTCTCGGTGACGACGATCGTCTTGACTTCGCCGAGACCGGCCTTGGGCAGTGCCCGGTCCCACTGCAGCTGCGGGGCGAAGGCATTGAGCTTCGCCCGGTCCATCGGGTTGTAGATCTTGCTGACGTCGCGGCTGTCCTCGGGCTTCCAGTGGACCTTGGCGATGGCGGTTTCGAGCGCAAAGATCCGGTCGGCCTTGGCCGCCGCGTCGGCGATCCCGGCGAGCTGCTGAAGCCTGGTCAGATAGGCCTTATAGGCGGCGCGATAGCCGTCATATTTGGCGCCCTCGAGCAGATAATAGTCGCGGTTGGGCATGCCGAGCCCGCCCTGGCCGGCATAGACTCCATAGCGCGTCGGGTCCGACAGGTCAGGGAAGATGGATACTCCCACTGGCGAGGGGTAGCCGACGGTTCCGAACAGTTCGGCCAGCTCGGCCTTGTCCTTGACGGCGGCGATGCGGTCGAGATGCGGCTTCAGCGGCGTGGCGCCCTTGGCGGCGATGCCCACCTCGTCCATCCAGCTGGCATAGAAATCGCCGATCTGCTGGCCGATCGGGCCCGCGCTTGCGCTGTCCTTCGCCATATCCTCGACGATCGCCCGAACGTCGCGGTCGAGCTGGTCGTTGAGCACGCTATCGATGCCGACGAAGGTCCGGTCGGGGGCGATTTCGGTCCGCCTGGCCCAGGCGCCGTTGACATAGGCGAAGAAATCGTCGCCCGGCTTCACCGAGCTGTCCATGGCGCTGAGGTCGACACCCCATGGCGCGAACGCCGGCTTGCCGCCCTGCGCCATGGCTGGCGTGAAGATCAGCCCCGAGGCGGCGGCCAGCAGCAACAGTTTCTTGGTCATCGAAACAAGCCCCTATCCCGTGAAATCAGGGGCTTAGGCTAACGGCGGAAGGCCGCTTGCCAAGATACTTTTCGATGAACGGTCAAAGGAGCTTAGGTGCTTCTGGAAGGGAAAGGGTCACCAGCAGGCCGCCCAAATCCTCGCTTTCGGCGAGCGAGACCGTGCCGCCATAGATTTCGGCGACGTCGCGGACGATGGCCAGGCCCAGGCCGGTTCCCGGTTTGCCGGTGGTGTCGAGCCGCTTGCCGCGGGTGAACAGCTCTTCGCGCTGCGACTGGGCGATGCCGGGGCCATCGTCCTCGATCTGGATCGCGACCTTCCCGCCGGCCGGCGCATCGACCGTCACGAATACCCGCCCATGGCCATATTTGGCGGCATTCTCGACCAAATTGCCGAGCATTTCGTCGAGATCCTGCCGTTCCACGCGGACCTGCGCCGCCTTATCGCCGACGATGTCGATGGTCACGTTCGGATAGAGGGTCGACACGGCCCGTTCCACCGCCTGCACGCTGTCCCACACCGTGGCGCGAGCCTGCGCCGATGCGCGCCGGCCGATCGCCCGCGCCCGTGCCAGATGGTGGTCGACCTGGCGCCGCATGACCGAGGCCTCGCGAATGACGGTGTCGTTGAGGTCCGGCGTATGGGCCGTGGCGGCATTGGTGATCACCGTCAGCGGCGTCTTGAGCGCGTGGGCAAGATTGCCGGCATGCCGCCGCGCTTCCTCGGCCTGGGCCTCGCTGTGGGCGAGCAACTCGTTGATTTCGTCGACCAGCGGCTCCACCTCCCGGGGGAAATCCTCGGCGATCCGGATCTTGATGCCGCCGCGGATCGCGGCCACCTCGCGCCGCACGCGGCGCAGCGGCCACAGGCCGTAGATGGCCTGCAGGGCGGCCAGCACCAGCAAGCCAAGGCCGAGCGCGGCAAAGCTTCGCACCAAGGTCGATTGGAGCTCGCGGATCTGGCCGTTGATCGCCTCGCGCGACTGGGCGACCTGAAACCGCCAGCGAACGTTCGATCCTGGCAAGATCACGTCGCGCTCGAGGATTCTCAGCGGCTCGCCTTGGAACTCGAAACTGTCGCGCTTGTGCAGCTCGACATCATTGTGCGCCTGATCGGCGCGCAGGCGGCGGTCCCACAGCGATCGTGAGGGGAAGATTTCCTGCCCATCGCCGGAAATCTGGAAATAGGCGCCCGAATAGGGCTCGAGGAAGCGCTGGTCGGCCGGCGGCCGGGTGAAGCGCACCTCGCCGTCCGGGCCGATCTCCGACGCGCCGATCATCGCGTTCAGCACATATTCCAGCTGCTGATCGAAATTCTGGACGATGCCGCGGGTCAGCACCCGGTCTAGCCCATAGCCGCCGATCAGCAGGAGCAGGCCGATCCACACCGCCGCGACGACGATCATGCGCCGCGTCAGCGAGCCGCCGCGGCGTTCCCTGACCTTTACCCCGTCCGAAGATGGGGCTGTGTCGTTCAAGCGCCGGGATCCTCGAGACTATAGCCAAGCCCGCGGATGGTGGTGATGGTGTCGGCGCCCAGCTTCTTGCGGATGCGGGTCACGAACACCTCGATGGTGTTCGAATCGCGGTCGAAGTCCTGGTCGTAGATATGCTCGATCAGCTCGGTGCGACTGACCACCTTGCCCTTGTGGTGCATCAGGTAGCTCAAGAGCTTATATTCCTGCGCGGTCAGCTTGACCGGCTCACCGCCCTTGGTGACCTTGCCCGAGCGGGTGTCGAGCCGAATGTCGCCGGCGATCAGCTCGGACGAGGCGACGCCTGCCGCGCGGCGGATCAAGGCTCGCAGTCGGGCGATCAGCTCCTCGGTTTGGAACGGCTTGGCGAGATAGTCGTCGGCTCCGGCGTCGAGCCCGGCGACCTTGTCCGACCAGCTGTCGCGGGCGGTCAGCACCAGCACCGGCATCTTGCGGCCTTCCTTGCGCCAGCGGTCGAGTACCGTCAGCCCGTCGATCTCGGGTAGGCCAAGGTCCAGAACCACGGCGTCATAGCTTTCGGTCGCACCCAGATAATGGCCGTCCTCGCCGTCGGTGGCGAGATCGACCGCATAGCCGGCGCCTTCCAGCGTCGAGCGCAGCTGGCGCCCGAGATTGGGTTCGTCCTCGACGATCAACACGCGCATGCATTCATCCTTCGAAGTGCCATTTGCCGACACAAACACCCGGCAACCTGAACGGTTGCTTGTGCGGAACGACGCGGCCACGCAAGTGGAATGTCAATTGTCAGTGATCGTCATTGCGAGGAGGCGAAGCCGACGCGGCAATCCACGCCAAAGGCCTGGATTGCTTCGCTACGCTCGCAATGACTGAGAAGGCTTAGTCGTCCGACTTGCCCAGGATTCGGCCAGTCCGAGGGTCGACGTCGACCCAGATGACCTTGCCCCGGTCGAGGAACTTCATGCGGACATTGCCGCCGCGCATCTCCGGGCCGAGATAGTCGGCGCCGCCCATCCGCGGGATGACCCGCTGCTCGATCTGGGGGAGCGGCATCGACTGACCGCGCTGCTTGCGCATATAGGCGCGGTCCTGGTCGCGCGGCCGGTCGTCCCAGGCGAGACGGGCGAACTCGCCCTTCGGGCGATCGAGCGCAAGCGCAGGAGAAGCGACCGCAACGGTGGCGGCGCAAAGCGACAGGATAAGGGTACGGTACAGGCTCATCGGCAAAACTCTTTCGCCGGCCTGATTATGCGCCGTGCATTGAACAAGCTATGAATGCCCCTGTTGCGTGCCGTTCAGCATTCGGCCAACTCGCGACGTCATGCCCCCCGCCATGCTGGCTCGTCGGCCCCCCGTGACGGCGCGCGAAACCTAAGCTAGGTCGCCGCTCGATGGCACCCCCAATTTTATCCTATGAGGACCTCGGCCTGATCCAAGGCGAAGGCTGGCTGTTCCGCGACCTCGACATTTTCGTCGGGCCGCGCGACCGGCTGGCGCTGATCGGCCGCAACGGCGCCGGCAAGACGACCCTGTTCAAATGCCTCGCCGGCCTGATCGAGACCGACCAGGGCAGGCGGACGATCGTTCCGGGGACCAAGGTCGTTCTGCTCGAGCAGGATCCAGTAATGAACGGGAGCGCGACCCTCGGCGACTGGGTGCTGGGCGGCGAGGACGCGCCGGCGGCATATGAGGCGGAGGCGATCGCCGGGCAGATTGGCATCGACCTCGACCGCGAGGCGGCGACGGCCAGCGGCGGCGAGCGGCGGCGAGCGGCGATCGTCCGGGCATTGGCGCGAAACCCCGACGTGCTGCTGCTCGACGAGCCGACCAACCATCTCGACCTCGCGGCGATCGATTGGCTCGAGCAATGGCTCAGCCGCTTCAGGGGCGCGTTCATCGCCATCAGCCACGACCGCACCTTCCTGACTCGGCTGACCAAATCCTGCCTGTGGCTCGACCGCGGCACCATCCGCCGGGCCGAGATCGGCTTCGGCGGCTTCGATGCCTGGACCGAGGCGGTCTATGCCGAGGAGGCGCGCGCCGCCGAGAAGCTCGATGCCAAGCTGGCGCTCGAGATGCACTGGCTGCAGCGCGGAGTGACGGCGCGGCGACGGCGCAACCAGGGGCGGCTGGCGAAGCTGCACGAGATGCGCGCACAGCGCGCGGCCATGCTCGGGCCGGCCGGCGCCGCCAAGCTGGCCCTGGCCAAGGACGAATCCAAGACCAAGACGGTGATCGACGCGGATCATGTCACCAAGGCGTTCGGCGACCGCACGATCGTCCGCGACTTCAGCCTGCGCGTGCAGCGCGGTGACCGCATCGGCCTGGTGGGCGCCAACGGGTCGGGCAAGACGACCCTGCTCAAGCTGCTGACCGGCGAGCTGGCGCCCGACGCCGGCACGGTGGCCCGCGCCAAGACCCTGTCCGGAATCGTCATCGACCAGCAGCGCAAGCTGATGGCGCCGGACAAGCGGGTGCGCGATGTGCTGGCCGAGGGCGGCGACTGGATCGAGGTCCGCGGCCACAAGAAGCATATCAAGGGCTATCTGAAGGAATATCTGTTCGACCCGTCCCTGACCGAGGCGCCGATCGGCTCGCTGTCAGGCGGGGAACGGTCGCGGCTGCTGCTGGCGCGCGAGTTCGCCCGGGAATCGAACCTGCTGGTGCTCGACGAGCCGACCAACGACCTCGACCTCGAGACGCTCGACCTGCTGCAGGAAGTGATCGCCGACTATGACGGCACCGTCCTGATCGTCAGCCACGACCGCGATTTCCTCGACAAGACGGTGACGGTGACGCTCGGGCTCGACGGCACGGGCAAGGTCGACATCGTCGCCGGCGGCTACGAGGATTGGGTCCGGAAGAGGTATCAGGCCAAATCCTCCCCTCCCGCCAGCGGGAGGGGATCGAGGGGAGGGCCTGTTGCCGACGACAAGCCCTCCCCTTCGTCGCTTCGCTCCTCCTCCCCTCCCGCTGGCGGGAGGGGAAAGCTGAGCTACAAGGACCAGCGCGACCTCGACCGCCTCCCGGCCGAGATCGAGCGGCTGGAAGCCTCGATCGCGGCCGACGAGGAAGCGCTCCACGACCCCGACCTGTTCACCCGCGATCCCAAGCGTTTCGCCGAGGTGACCGAGCGCATCGCCCGCCATCGCGCCGACGTCGAAGCGGCGGAGCTGCGCTGGCTCGAAGTCGCGGAGATGGCCGAGCAGCTCGGCGGAAGCCCAGCGGCGGCCTAGCTCGCCGGGAACGGAGCTTGCTCCTCGACCGTTCGCAGCGGTTCAGGAGCCGAGTGATGGATGTCAGCGCGCGATTGACAACTCTGACCCGCGTCGGCTTTGCGGCTCGCGGGCTGGTCTACATCATCATCGCTGTGCTGGTTATTCGCGCCGGACGCGCTGAGGACCCGAGCGGCGCGCTGCAATATCTGGCGGAGGACGGCGGCGAGCTGTTCATGATGCTGATCGCGGCGGGTTTCGTCGCCTATGGAATCTGGCGGCTATCCGACGCCATTTTCAACGTCGAACGCCATCAGCCGGACGGGACCGGGTTGCGTGAGCGGTTGGGCGCAGGAGGGAGCGGCGTCGTTCACTTGCTGCTGGCATGGCAAGCGATCCGGTTGGTTCGGGGCGACGCATCGCAAGAGGGCGCGGGCTCGCAGGAGGGACCCGACGCTGCCCTCGCATTCCTAGGCTCCCATGAACTTGTGCTGCCACTGGCGGGACTGGTTCTGCTTGGCGCCGGTGTCTTTCAACTGATCAAGGCGGCAAAGGCCAGCTACCTGCGCCATCTCGAACCGCGAATAGCCAACCGGGACTGGGCAAAATGGATCGGCAGGCTGGGCTATGGCGCGCGCGGTATCATGTTCCTGATCAGCGGCTACTTCCTGCTCAAGGCCGGGCTCCAGGAACGAGCAAGCGACGCTGGTGGCGAACAGGCGCTGGCATGGCTCGACTATCCCTGGGACGTGCTGGTTGCCGTCGGGCTGCTGGCGTTCGGCCTCTACAGCCTGGTCGAGGCTCGCTTCCGAATCCTCCATGACGTGCCTGTCGAGGAGATCGCCGATGGGTCAGTAAGGCCCACCCTGCATTAGAGCGATGGCTACCCTCCGCTCGTCGCTTGCCTCTTTGTATCGGGCATCGCCGCTGGCGAGGCTCGGTGCGCATGAGATTGGGGCGATAGTTGCGGTATTCGCCGGCGCGGCGCTCTTGCTGCTGTTCGGAGCAATCGCCGACGAGGTCGTTGAGGGGGACACCCGACACCTCGACCGCGCGGTGCTGATGGCGTTTCGAACACCGGGACATCCGCTCGACCCACTCGGGCCGGAATGGTTCGAGGAGATGGTCCGGGACGTCACCGCGCTCGGCAGCTATGCCTTCGTCATCATCATCGTGGCGGCATCGCTCGGCTACCTGCTGCTCATGCGCAAATACGGCCTGGCGCTGCTGCTGCTGGCGGCGGAAGCGGGCGGAATGCTGATCAGCACCCTGCTTAAGGAAGCGTTCGACCGTCCTCGTCCCGATCTTGAGCATGCCGCGCGGGTGTTCACCGCCAGCTTCCCAAGCGGCCACGCGACCTTGTCATCGGTCACCTTCCTGACGCTCGGCGCGCTGCTGGCGCGGGTCAACGCCGACCGCAAGGCCAAACTCTATTTCATGGGGATAGCAATCGTCCTGACCGTGATGGTCGGGCTCAGTCGGCTGTATCTCGGAGTGCACTATCCGAGCGACATCGTCGCCGGCTGGTGCATCGGCTCGGCCTGGGCTGTCCTCTGCTGGGCCGGAGCGCTGTGGCTCCAGCGACGGGGCGACGTCGAGCGCCCCGCCGCGGCAAATGGCGGCTAGGCGCTCAGCTGATATTGTTTCAGCAGATCGTAGAGCGTCGGCCGACTGATACCGAGCAGCTTGGCCGCGCCGCTGATGTTGTTTTCGGTGCGGGTCAGCGCCTGGCGGATGACGCGGCGGTCGATCTGCTCGCGCGCCGCGCGGAGGTTGATCGGCAATGGCTCTACCTCGCCGCCCTTCGCTCCCGGCAGGTCCAGATCGGTGGCGGTGACCTGCTTGCCGTCGGCCATGATCACGGCCCGTTTGATCCGGTTCTCCAACTCGCGGACGTTGCCGGGCCAGCTGTAGCCGTCGATGGCATCGGCGGCGTCGGGCGACAGACCCTGGACCTTGGAGTTCATCTCGCGCGCGAAGCGGCTGACGAAATGACGGGCCAGCAGCACCGCGTCCCCGGCGCGCTCGGCCAGGCTGGGGATCTTCACCACGATCTCGGCCAGACGATAATAGAGATCGTCGCGGAATCGGCCCTCGGCGATCATCGCGTCGAGATCCTGGTGGGTGGCGCACACGATTCGCGTGTCGACGGAAATGAGCGCGCGCCCTCCGATACGCTCGATCACCCGCTCCTGCAGGAAGCGCAGCAGCTTGACCTGGAGCGGCAGCGGGATGTCGCCGACCTCGTCGAGGAACAGCGTCCCGCCCTGCGCCAGCTCGATCTTGCCGGGTGTGGTCTTGACCGCGCCGGTGAAGGCGCCGCGCTCATAGCCGAACAGCTCGGCCTCGAGCAGATTCTCGGGGATCGCCGCACAATTGATGGCGACGAACTCGCCCTTCGCGCGCGGCGATTTCTCATGAACAGCGCGGGCCAGCAATTCCTTGCCGGTGCCGCTGGCGCCGAGCAGCATGACCGAAACGTCGGCCGAGGCGACCCGGTCGATGGTGCGGACGACCTTCATCATCTCCGGGCTGCCGGTGAGGAGGCTGCCCATCGCCGTCGCGCCTCCGCCCGACATTTCGAGCCGGCGGTTCTCTTCCTCGATTTCGTATAGATGGAAGGCGCGGCTGACGATCAGGCCAAGCTCGTCGATATCGACCGGCTTGCGGTAGAAATCATAGGCGCCAAGCGCGATCGCCCTCAGCGCGCTCTCCCGCGCCCCATGGCCGGAGGCGACGATCACCTTGGTGTCGGGCTTCAGGGCGAGGATCTCGGTCAAGGTGGCGAAACCCTCGGTGGTGCCGTCCGGGTCGGGGGGCAGGCCGAGGTCGAGCGTGACCACGGTTGGTTCGTGGAGCCGCACCATCTCGATTGCCTGGGCGCGGTCGATCGCGCTGACCACGCGATAGCCTTCGTAAGCCCATTTCAGCTGGCGCTGCAGGCCTTCGTCGTCCTCGACGATCAGTAGCACTGGAAGTTCGGTCTGGTCGCTCATGCCGTTTTCCGCTTGGGTTCTTCGGCCGCGTCAGCGGCCGGGAGGATGATGGTGAACAGGCTGCCTTCGCCGGGCTTGCTCTCGACCGTCAGCCGGCCGCCCATGGCCGAAACCAGGCTCTTGGCCTCGAACGCGCCGACGCCGAAGCCGCCCTTCTTGGTCGAGGCGAACGGCTGGAACAGGCGGGTGCGGACGAACTCGGCATCCATGCCGGTTCCGAAGTCGGCGATGGCGATGGTGACATGGCCGTTGCTGCCGCCCATTCGCACGCTGACCGGCTGATGCGGCTTGCTGGCGTCGACCGCATTCTGGACAAGATGGCCAATCGCCTGCTCGAGCAATAGCGGGTCGGCCATGACCCAAAGATTGCCATCTCCCAACAATTGCACTTCATGATCGCCGCGCTTGGCGGCGATTGCCGAGGCGACCAGCGCGCGCATCGGCGTGGGCTCGGGCTTGGCCGGCCGCTGGTCGGGAGTCGGCGCCAGCCGGGCGAGCAATTCGTTCATCTTGCCGACCGAGCCTTTGAGTGTGGCCACCATGTCCGCTCGGAAATCGGCATTGTCGGCGTGGCGTTCGGCATTGCGGGCGAGCAGCGACAGCTGGCTCACCAGATTCTTCACGTCGTGGAGGATGAAGGCGAAACGGCGGTTGAAATCCTCGAACCGCTGCGCATTCATCAGCGCCTGCTGGCCATGTGCTTCGGCCAGGCTCGATGCCGCCTGGCGCCCGGCGGTTCGCAACAGATCGAAATCCTCCCAGTCGAGCGGGCGGCGGTAATCGGGGGCGGCGAGCAACACCAGGCCGACCAGCCGGTCGTCATGGATCAGCGGCACGCCGGTCCAGGCCTGCTCCTCGTCGAGCAGCGGCGCAGGGACTCCGACTTCGCGATCACGCTCGTCGGCCCATCCGCCGCCGATCGCATCGAAATCGATGATCCGGCCTTCGGCGCCGACCGACAGCCAGAAAGCGAGCGCCTCGACGCTTGGGATCGCCGCGCCGGGGTTGGTGCTGCCCGACCAGTTCCAGGCGGCCGCGGGTTCGATCACCCCATTCTCATCGGCGACCAGCAGCAGTCCGCCCGGGGCATCGAGAATATCGGCGAAGGCCTTGATGACACGCTGGCCGAGCGGAGCCGCTTTGGGGCCGGACGCGCCGATCGTCTCCGTGAAGCGCAGCCATTCGGTTCGATAGTCGTAGCGATGTTCGAAGAAATGCTTGGCGATCTTGACCTTGGCCCAGCCGCGCGCCCGGCTTGACGGCAGCAGCACGATGGCCGCGACGGTCATGGCCGCCAGCAGTGCGATCAGCGCGGCGCGGGTCCAGTCGACGCCGCTGTCGCGAAGCGCGGTGACCAGCACCGCCATCACGGCAATATAGGCGGCGATGGCGAGCATCGACAGGCTCTGGAAAGTGGCGGCCCGCGACAGCCGGATTCGCCAGCGCTCGCCTTGAGCGCCGCCGATCGCGAACAGAGGCGCTGCGATCACCACCACCAGTCCGCGCCAGTCGAACAGGCCCTGGGCCGAACCGGGGTCGAAATAGGCGATGGTGTAGAGGTTGAGATCGTACGCCCACATCGCTGCCAGCGCGATCATCGCCAGGCGGATGCTGCCTCTGCTGGACGGTGCCGCCTGACCGTAAAGATTATGGACCAGGACCAGCGCGCCGGCGGCCGCGGTCAGGCGTAGGATGATGGCGGTGACGATCAACGCATGGCCGGGGCTGATGGTATCGGTATTGATGACCAGCGGCAGCGCATCGATCACCAGTTGCAGGCCGAGCACCGCGGCTACGGCGGCATAGACCGGCTTGACGCCGCGCTGCTCCTCGCTGCTGTCGATGCCGGCAAGCCGGTAAAGCACCGTCACCCACACCAGGTTGCGTGCGGTTTCCGAATAGGCGGCGAGCATGGTGGTCGGGGCGAGGGAAGTGATCCACGCCCAGCTGGCGGTCAGAGCAAAGGCCGCCAGCAGCATGCGCTGCTCGCTTTCGCCCAGGCCCCGCCGGAGCTCCCACAGGGTGAGCGAGGCGAACAGCGCCGCGGCGAGCGCATGCGTCCAGAAGGCGATCAGCCCCGCCATCGGATCCCGACTGTCAAATTCACCGACATGTGCGGGGGTGTCGCAAAATTTTACAAAGGAATGATGAACGCTGGCGCTGGACGACCGTTATCGGCCAAGAGGCGAGTATGCCCGGGTTGGCAGGGGGCGGCCGATGCGGCCGATTGGTTCGACCGGGAAACGAACGGCTAGCGCACTATATCAACTTCGGTTATATCTTCGTCCATAAGAGGAGTGAGCGCGGGGGCTGCTCACCCCTCTTTTGCGTTTCAGCCAGCCAGAAATTCGTCGGCGCGGATCGCCAGTTCGGTGCGATTGCCGACGCCCAGCTTCTCGAAAATGGCATGTAGATATACCTTCACCGTTCCTTCGGTGACGCCCAGCTCGCCGGCAATCTCGCGGTTGCGCAGCCCCTTGCGGACGAAACCGATCAGCTGCCGCTCCCGCGGCGCAAGCGCGGCTCGCCGGGCGGAACCGCTCGCCAGCTGCCGCGCGCGTTTGGCCAGCTCAGGATCGAACCAGCTGCGGCCATCGCGCACCGCTTCCAGGCATTCCAGCAGGAAGGCGGGGTCGGAGTTCTTGAGGACGATGCCATGGACCTTGAGCGACTTGGCTTCCAGCAGGGCGGAATCGTCAATCCCCGCAGTCAGCATGACGATGCGCACCGGCGACTTGGTCGCCTTGAGGCGCCTGAGGACGTCGAGCCCGTTGCCGTCGGGCATTTGCAGGTCGAGCAGGAGAATGTCGGGCCGCAGCCGCTCGACTTCGGCGATTGTCGCCTGTCCGGTCCCGGCCATTCCGGCCAGCTCGAATCCGGTGCCGCGCAGCAGCACCTCGATCGCCGCGCGGATCATCGGATGGTCGTCGGCGAGCAGCAACCGCATCAGCGGGCGCTCTCGCCGGTCGGCAGCGAAATCGACAATTTGGTCACTCCCATTCCCCGCGCCATATCAAGCTTGCCGCCGGCCTGCTCGACTCGTTCCTTCAGTGACGTCGGCAGTTCCATCCGCCCGCCGCGCGCTTTGAACTCCGCGCCATCATTGACGATGTCGAGCGTCAGCCCATCGGACAAGGCGGCAAGCTCGATGGTGACCGACTTGGCGGATGCGTGGCGGACGGCGTTGGCTACCGCTTCCCGGATCAATTGCTGCGCATCGAGCCTTAGGCGCGTCGGAATCATCATATCCGCCGTGCGGGCCGAAAATTCGCAATGGATATCCCACTGCCTCGACAGACGGGCGGCGAGCGCATGCAGGTCCTTGGCGAGATCGTTGAACGCGGCGAGCGGTCCGCTGCGCAGCGAGGTGATGAAGGATCGCAGCTCGCGCTGCTCCTGAAGCATCAGCTGCTTCAGTTCGTTTAGGCCGGCCTCGACCTCCTCGCCCGAGGCGTTTGATCGCTTCATCGCCTCCAACCGGAAGGCGGCGCCGGCCAGGAATTGGACCACGCTGTCGTGCAGGTCGCGGGCCAGCGACAGGCGCGAACGGGCCTCGGCGCTCTCCTCCGCCGCCCGCAGCAGCGCGTGGCGCTGGAGGTGCGCCGCAAGCTCGGCTGCGATCTGTTCCCCAAGCGAAATATGGTCGGTGGAAAGACCGCTTATCCTCTCAAGCAGGAGAATTCCCTCGCCGCTGTCGGTCTGCACCGGGATAGCCAACCCTTCCTTCAGCGCCAATTCGGATGCCGCCAGTTCCGCAATGGCCTCTTGCGGGCGCAGCTCGCACAGGTTTCGCTCGGTATCGCGCCGCAGGCCGCGATTTCGCTCCAGTTCGTAAAGGAAGGGAGTCGTCGTAACAGCATTGGCAATTGCTTGCGCTGGCATCTCGATTTCAGTGACTCTTCCATCTTCGATTGCCAGGCCGGCGAACGCCGTGCGGTCATGCGCTCGCCACAGGAACAGACCGGTCCTGGCGCGAACGATGTCCATCGCGGTCCTCAAACCCGCATCCAACGGCGATTCGTCCAGTGAGGGCTCCGCCAGCATGTCCCGCTTACCGAGATCGAACAGGGTCCAGCGCTGGTTGGCGCCGAACCAGATGACGATCAGCGAGAGGATGACCAGGTGCCCCGTGCGGACCACGAAGCGCTGAAGTTCGAACGGGATGCCGCTATTTCTCACGATCAGCCCGGCGGCCAGATAGAGCAGCATCAGCAGCATCGCCGTCAGCGCGGTCGCACGCCAGTTCCAACGGAATGCCGCGGCAAGCAGCACGAACATGAAGAAGGTGAAGAAGGGGCTGGTATAGCCTTCGGTCAACATCACCAGCGCCGTGAACATGACGATGTCGACTGCGTGCGCCGGGCCGGCCAGTCGTGCGTCACGCCACCAATTGGCCCATGTCAGCATCACCATCGCTGCGGCGAAAAATATATAGACCCAGATTATCGAATAGGCCGCGCCCGGGGCGTGCGCCGGCTGGCTCGCGTCGCTCCACACAGCGAGCAGAAAGAGGATCGCCAGCATAAGCCGGCCGAGTGCGATAATCCGCCCTGACGAAAGCTGAAGCCCCTTCCCCACGCGCCAATGTGTATCGCATCGGCGGCGGCGCGCCCAGTGTGCCTGCATGTTCTGTCGCGGGACGAAAAGCGGGAGCCTATCTTTAGGTAACTTGGGAGGCGTTTTCCCGCTTGATATCTCTCCGTTTGTCCAAGTCCCCGGGGGAGCGCCGGCTACCCGTTGCGCTCCCCCGTAGTGCATCCCGCTGGGGAGAGCGGTTCGCCGGGCTGGGCCGGGGGAGGAGGGCGAAGCCCCCGATTTGTCGTCCTCCCCATGCCCGGCTTGCAGTCCCTGCTTAACGCCGAGCCGTTTTCCTCGCGGGATCGCCGGAACTGACCTTCCCGCGCTTTGTTCGCTACCTTGCACGGCTCAGAGAGTGGAGTGAGGCAAAGATGGCTTGGCTAATAGGGCGGGCGGCAGCCATGTCCGATCCCGAAGGGGCGCGGAAAAAGGCGCTCGAGAAGATCCGCGGGATGGCCGAGATGGACGATCCCGAGAGCCTGGTCGTGCCCATCCTGCTCGACGCGATCCTGCTGGTCGAAAGCTACCGCGGCGCGCGGCATCAGATCACTTTCCTCGACGATCTGTCCGGCAGCGTCGACGCGCTGTTGCGCGAGCTGACCATCGTCGAGAAGTCGAAGCTCTGGGCGGCGGAATAGCCGGCGAGAAAAAAGGGGACGGCCATTGCTGGCCGCCCCGTAAGTTCCGAGCGTGCTTTGCTCGGGGAAGCTCTAGAATTTCAGCTTGGCGCCGATCGCGTAGCGACGGCCCAGCGCGTCGTAGGTCGACGGATAGATGTTGCCGCTGTTGAACGTGGTCGAGCCGATCGTGTTGCCCACCACCTTCGGCTGGTTGTCGAGCAGGTTCTGGACGGTGAAGGTGAAGGTCATATTGTCGGTCGCGTTGAACCGCGCCGTCAGGTCGAAATAATGCTCCGCCGGAATCTTGCGGAACTCCGGGTCGACCAGGCAGCCATCGGGGTCGGAACCGTCCGGCCCACCGGTCAGGTCGCACCCGGCATCCTCCGCGGCCGCCAGATCGTCGGCGAATTGGCGCGGCTCATATTTCACCGCGTCGATCCAGCGCCATAGCAGCGACAGGTCGACCTTGCCCATGGTCAGGGTCGTGCGCTGCGAGAACTGGAACTTCGGCTGGATCGAGCCCGTGAAGGAGCAGTTGACGCTGTAATAGCCGGCGCATTCGCGGAAGAAGCCTCCGTCCGGACCATTCGCGTTTGCGTTGAACTCCGAGTTGCGGGTCCAATTGCCGACGAACGACAGGGCCAGGTCGCCAAAGCCGACGCTGGTTTTGTAGTTGGCGATCAGGTCGACACCGTCGGTGAACAGCTCGCCGAGATTGGTGGTCGGACCGAACAGCCCGGGGGTCGTGGCCGGATCGCCGTCGAGTCCGCCGGTGATCGGGTTGCGCTGGATCACCAGGCAATTCGGGTCGGTGACGCTGGCGGCGGTGAGACTGCCGAAGCAGGCGTCGATCAGATCGCCCGGCGTGGCCGCACCGATCACGTCCTTGATGCGGATGTTGTAATAGTCGACCGACATCGAGAACTTCGGCAGGAATTCGGGCACGAACACCACGCCAAGCGTCCAGGTATTTGCCTTTTCCGGCTTCAGCTCCAGGTTCCCGCCGGCGAGGATGTTCGCCTGAGCGGCGGTCGGGTTGGTGATCGATCCGATCGTGCCGACCGGTGCCCCCTGGGCGATGCACACCGCCCGCAGGTCGGCGTTGGTCAAGGGCGCGGAGCCGGCGCAGGGATCGACCGCCAGGTTGGTAAGGCCAACCGTCAGCGGCGTGAACAGCTCGGCGATGTTGGGCGCGCGAACCGCGCGGCTGTAATTGCCGCGGACCTTGAGCCCGAAGCCCGGTTCCCAGCTGCCGCCGGCCTTCCAGGTCCAGGTCTCGTTGCCGCCGGCCCCGTCGATCTCATATTTGGAGTAGCGGACGCCGGCCTCGAGCGTCAGGCTCTCGAACCCCGGCTTGTCCTCGACGATCGGGGCGATGAGCTCCCCATAGCCTTCATAGACCGCGTAGCCGCCGTCGATGTCGGGATTGGCGCCGCCGAATCCGCCCAGCTCGCCCGGGGTCTTGGCCAGCAGGTCGGACGACTGTGTGGCCCCATATTTGCGGAACTCGGCGCCTAGCGCGAAGCCGACCGACTGCGTCGCCCAGGGCAGCGCATAGCCGAAATCGCCCGACAAGAGGCCGCGCAGCTGCCCCAGCGTCGTCTTGATGGTGGTGCTGCTGGATTCCGACAGGAAGTCGGCCATTTCCGACGTGATCGAACCTTCGGGACCGAAGATGTCGACCGGGACGCAGTTGTTCGACGTGTCGTGGCAGGTCGGCACGCCGCCGACCAGGCTGACCAGCGAACCCTGCCGGAGGCGCGAGGTCAGAGCGTAGTTCTGGATTTCCTGGACCTGGGTCGATTCCCCATAGGCGCCCGACGCGTCCCAATCGATCGTGCTGGTGAGCGGTCCGCGCACTCCGACGCGGGAATCGAACACCGTCGACTGGAAGTCGCTGATGCGCGGGCCAATCTCCGTCGTCCGGCGATTGAAGGCGACCGTGACGGTCCGGTAGGCCGGGTCGCCCGGGCCAGTCGCCGCGGCGGCCGCGTCGCATTCGGCTGGCGTGAAGCGCGGAACATAGGCGCCGATGCCGCCGACGTTGAAGGCGCAGAATTGCCGGCGAAGCAGGGCCGGCAGGAACGGGTTGTTGAGGTTTATGGTCATTGCGGCGCCGAACGACCCGGAAGGAGCGACGACGGTCTTGACGTTGTTTTTGGAGAACAGGCCACGGGCGTACACCTCGACCGCGTCCGAGACCTCGTAACGAGCCTGGCCAAAGATGTTGTAGCGGGTGAACGGCGTCTGGAAGATGTTGTAGGGATTGAAGTTGAACGGGTTGTACAGCCCCGCGGTCAGGCCGCCGAGGCAGGCCGGGTTCGGGCCGTCGCCCCACTCGATCTGCGCCGTTCCCAGGTTGCCGGCAGTGGTGGGGTTGGGCGCCGTATTGATGGTGCAGGTCCCCGGAATGAAGGGGCGCGCGCCGGAAAAGCGCGACGGGACCGCGGTGCCGGAACCTGCCTGGCCGCCGGTGAACGAGCTGACCTGGAACACCGAGAAGTCGCGATCTCCTTGGTAGATCGGATCGGACTCTTGGTAGCCGACGCTAAGCACTGCATTGCCGCGCCCGTCGTCGAAGTTTGCGCCCATGGTCAGGTCGGCGCGCATGAAATTGCCGTCGCCGATTTCGGTGATCTGCTCGGAAGCGGCGATCTCGATGCCGGCGAAGTCGCGGCGGGTGATGAAGTTCACCACCCCGGTGATGGCGTCGGCACCGTAGGTGGTCACCGCCGCGCCGGTCAGCGAGTCGACCCGCTCGACCAGGGCGAGGGGGATATTGTTCAGGTCGACGATGCCGATCAGGCTGGCCGGGACCAGCCGGTTGCCATCCAAAAGGACGATGTTCCGGTTGGGGCCGAGGCCGCGTAGATCGACGAATGAGGAGCCGGGGTTGCCGTTATTGACCGCCGAGCCGATCGACGGGACCACGCCCGGCAACTCGCGCAACACCTCTTCGGCGACGTTCGACTGCTTGAGCTCGATCGCGTCCGACGTGGTCACATTGACGGGGGTCGATGATTCAAGGTTCGGATTGCGGATCAGCGTTCCAGTAACGACGATATCCTCGCCCTCCGCAGTCGCTTCTTGTTGGACGGCTTCCTGGGTGGTGGCACCCGGAGCCTGATCGTCGGTCGCCGTCTCTTGAGGCGGCGGCGCGTCCTGAGCGAAAGCGGGTGAGCCGAGCGTCAGCGCCACCCCCGCCGAACCCACGAGCAAGCCTAGCCTATTAACCGAACCATAGTTCATCATCATTCCTCCCTGCCCGCGCCCATCGACAGGATGGCGCG
Source organism: Pseudomonadota bacterium (assembly GCA_030773115.1). Taxonomy (GTDB): domain Bacteria; phylum Pseudomonadota; class Alphaproteobacteria; order Sphingomonadales; family Sphingomonadaceae; genus Sphingomicrobium. The sequence continues at coordinate 10,780 of JALYNQ010000023.1, read as the reverse complement.
GCCCGTACGGAGGGCAGTTTCGGCGCGAGGGAGAGGAATTGAAGGCGTTTGCCCGCGACGCGGCTTTTACTGCAGCCGAATGTCGCGAGTTGCCGTCGAACGTCGAACGGCTGCGGCCGAACGGCAGTCGACAAGCCGGTTCGGGCGCTTCATCCTGCCGCCGTGAACGCCAACCTGTTGACTATTGGTGACATCCACGTTCCGGACGTGATCGTCCATGACCCGGAAGAGCTGGCTCGCGCACGCGCACGCGCGGCATTCTGGCTCACCCTGATATTCTGGGGCGTCAGCTTCGGCCTCGCGACGCTGACCATCTACCTGGACGGCAAGCCGCAATGGCTGGCCATGTCGCTGATGCGCATCCCGCCGGCGCTGCTCGGCCTCGGCTTTTGCTATCTCATCCACCTGCTGCTCAGGAGCAGGCGGCTGACCACGACCAAGTCGCGGCTGATTGCCCTGGCGCTGGTCGCGCCAGTCCTGGCCGAAATCTTCGCTTGGGCAAATTATTTCGCGGTCGCCGCGGTCGATCCAAGCGCCAGCCTGGAAGGCCTCAACTGGTCCGCCGCAATCCGCACGGTCCTGTTCTGGACCTGGTTCTTCCTCGCCTGGGCGGGGCTGTACCTCGCCCTGATGTACGGCTTCGATGTCAATGAGGAGCAACGCCGCTCCGCCGAGCTTCGCGAGCGCGCGCATGTTGCCCAGCTGCGCGCGCTGCACAGCCAGATCAACCCGCACTTCCTGTTCAACAGCCTCAACAGCGTGTCGGCGCTGATCCTCGAAAAGAATACCGAGAAGGCCGAGGAAATGGTGGTCAGGCTGGCGCGCTTCCTGCGGCTCGGCCTGGCCGCGGATCCGACCCGGAAAATCCCGCTCGATCTCGAGATCGAGCTGCAGCGATCCTACCTGGAGATCGAGCAGGCGCGCTATCCCGACCTGTCGGTCGAGGTTTCGTTGCCGGACGCGGTCAAGGGCGCCCTGGTCCCGTCGCTGATCCTCCAGCCGATCGTCGAGAATGCCGTCAAATATGGCGTCGCCGCAGCTCCGCCCAACGCCACCATCTCCATCGAAGCACGCGCCGAGGAGGGCAAGCTGGTCCTTGAAGTGAGCGATTCCGGCAAGGGCACCGGCTCGCAAAATGGCGGGTCGGGCATCGGCCTTGCCAATGTCCGTCAACGGCTCGCCCTGCTTTACGGAGAGGAGTCGTCGGGCCTTTCCGCCAGACGCGGCGCCGACGGTCAATTTCGGGTACAAGTGACATTGCCGCTGGAGTTGCCATGAGTCCCTTGCGAGTCCTCACCGTCGACGACGAGCAGCTGGCCCTGCGGCGCCTGAAGCTGCTGCTTCAGACCATGCCGCAGGTCGACCATGTCGGCGAGGCCAGCAACTGCTGCGACGCGCTGGCCCGGATCAACGAGCTTCACCCCAACGTGCTGCTGCTCGACATCAAGATGCGCGACGGCAGCGGTTTCCAGGTGGTGGAGGCGGTCGCCGAGCGGCCCAACCCGCCGGCGATCGTGATGGTCACTGCCTTCGACCAGTTCGCCGCCCGGGCGTTCGACAGCGCGGTGGTCGACTATCTGCTGAAGCCGGTCGAGCGCGACCGGCTGGCGCGCGCCCTGTCGCGAGTGCAGGAACGGTTGAAGGCGGTCGATGCCGAGCAGCGCGCCGACGAGCTGCAGCAGATATTGCGCAACCTTCGCGCCGCGCCGGGCGGCAATGGCGAAGCGCCTTACGAAACCGAATTCTGGCTGAGGAACTCCAGCGGCCTGGTGCGCGTGCCGGTCGATGCGATCGATTATGTCAGCAGCGCCGACGAATATATCTCGATCCACACGCCGTCGGGTGCCCATCTGATGCGCGGCTCGATCCGCCAGTTCGCCCACCGCGTCGAGCCCGGCCTGTTCGTCCGCGTCCACCGCCGCTGGCTGGTCAAGCGCAGCGCAATCGCCGAGCTCTCAACCCGACAGACGGGCCGAGCCGAGGTCGTACTCCGCAACGGCCTGCGGCTCCCCGCCGGCCGGGTCCATGTGAAGCAGCTGAGGCATATGGTTCGCGCGCATTAGCGGCCCGCGGCGCTCAGGCCTGGCCCAGGTCGCGCAGCAGGTCGGTGAACCATGGCACCGACACGTCGAACTTTTTGCCGCCCGCGATCCGATCGAACTCGATCACCCGTAGCTCGTCGCCCCGCTCCTCGTCCTGGCCAACCACCCCGGACTCGCCTCGTAGCGCCGCGTCCACAGCATAGGTCGTGCAGTCGCGGATCAGCGCTAGGTCGGCATCGTTGGCGGCCGCCGAGCGCGAGAAATAGCCGCTCTTCTGGACCAGCACCTTGTCGGCGCCGAGCTCGGCGGCGAACTGCTTGGCGAACCACTGGCCCGGGTTGACCTTGTCGAGCTGGACGTGGCCGAACGGATCGCGCGGCACCTCTTCGCCCGCCGCCTCCATCGCGGCGACGACCTCGCTGACTCCGGCGCCCTCGGAGATGAACAGGTTGACGCAATCCTGCTGGTCCATGATCGTCCGCAGCCGCCGTGCTTCCTCGGCGATGTCGAACGGCCGTTCCGGCACGAATACGGCGTGGACGTCCCAGCGGGCGGCGCTATTCTCCAGCCACTCGGCGAACTGCGCTTGCCGGACCCACTCATGGTAGTTCAGCGCGGTCGCCGCGGTCAGCCACCCGCAGTTGCGGCCCATCACCTCGTGAACGATCAGCATTCGCGGATTCGTTGAATGCTCGGCCATGATGTTGCGGGCAAAGAGCGCGCCCTGCTCGGCGGCAGTCCAGGCGCCGAGCGACTGCCGGACCGGCACCACGTCATTGTCGATGGTCTTGGGCAGCCCGACCACCGTCAGCTGGTAGCCGTTGCCGCGCAGATAGGCAGCGAGATCGGCGGCGGTGCCGTTGGTGTCGTCGCCGCCGATCGTGTGCAGGACGTCGACGCGATCGCGGCTCAGCTGCTCGGCGGCCACCTGCAGCGGGTCCTGCCCCGGCTGGACCAGGCCTCGCTTGGCGCAGTCGGCGACGTTGGTGAGCTTCACCCGGCTGTTGCCGATCGGGCTGCCGCCGAACGCGTGCAGCCGCCCGGCGGCCGCCCGCACCTCGTCGGTCACCTCGACGGAATTGCCGGTGAGCAGCCCGGCGTAGCCGTTGAGATAGGCGATGATCCGCACGTCCGGCGCGACCTCGGTGTAGCGTTCGATCAGCCCGCCGACGGCGGAGGAAAGGCAGGGCGCGAGACCGCCCGCGGTGAGCATGGCAACGGTGGAGACAGGCATGGCCGCAGGATTAGGCCAATCGATCCAATGTCCGCAATGGGCCTAGGCGGTTATGGCCGGAAAGGGTGGATAGTGGACGTTGGCGGGGTCCATCGAAGCGTTCTTCCGAGCCGCAGGCTGGCGGGCGAGCGGCATTGCTCCTATTGCAGCAGCATGGATCGGGAAACTGCCAATCGGATCATTGACTTGCAAGCGGAGATAACGGCGCTTCGGGGCGCCGTTCGCATGCTGCTCCACAATGCCTACAATGCCGATGACAGCGCCCTGGCGATCATCCGGGAAAAGGCGTTCCAGGCTGACAGGTTTCAAGACAACTTCGACGAACCAAACGAACGATCGATGCGCTATCGGCAAGGCGTTCGCGAAGCGGTCGCCAGCCTGCTCGACCCGTTCCAGCCTGACAATGACGAGGCCAGCCGCCTAGCCAATCCAGCCAGTGCCCCGGAAAAGTCGCCAAGCTAGGTCCCGTTCGGCATGAAGCTCCCATCCATCAATGAGTGCGACGATTAGGAATCAACTGTACCGGCCTCAAACTAGGGCCCATGGTGCCGCTTCCCGACTCGGGGCTATTCTCCGCTTTGTGATGCTTTCAAGCTTCCTAGGAGACTTAATATGGCAATTTTGAAAAAGCTTGCGGCTGCCTGCGTGGTGCTCTCGTCCACGGCCTGGGCCGGTGAAGTAAACGGCCACGGGGGAGATACCCCGATAGCAGACTACACCGCCAATTCGATCTGTGCGTTCTCCGGTCTACAGGACGGCGACCCTCCCTTTCCCAGTCTTCAGGTGCAGAACTGGGGCGCAATCGTGGCCTCGTTGCGTGGGCTGCCCCCGTTCCCGGGGCCGGGTGTAAGTTGTAACGGACACACCGGCTTGCTGAGCTAGCGGTCGGTATCCGCCCCAGCGCCCGCCAGCGCTGGGGTATTCGGTCTTTGCGTTCAAGTGTTCCGCAATGGGGTCATTGTCGCTGATGTCCGCAACGGGTCGAAAGCGCACGTCCGCGGATACGGCTTTCTAGGCCTCCTTCAGCACATCCAGCGCCGCCAGCGTCATTGCTTCGGTCGCGTTGGAGAGGCAGGGCGCGGGGCCGCCCGCGGTGAGCATGGCAACGGTGGTGACAGGCATGCCCGCAGGATTAGGCCGATCGATCCAGCGTCCGTAATAGGGGCCCAGTCGGTTACGGCTGGAAAGGGTAGAAAGCGGTCATTATCGATTGGCTATGATTCCGCATTATCGGGTTCAAATTTGGCTTTTAGCCTCAGCCATTCGGCGCGGTCCATTTCCTCAATTTCTTCATCCGTGAATGGCGACTCCTGGACTTCATGGTCGGAGCGATAGCGATGGGTCGGCTCGTCCGGTCTTTCGGCATCTACGATGTTGATCGCTATCTTTGTTCCGAGTTCAAGCTGTCGGCGACGTCCCCAGCGGACATGATGAAATACCCCCTCGGCATCCGCATCAGTCAAGCCTCCTACCGAAAGGTCGACCTGCTCATCCCCATTAGGCCGGTGCCCGCTGAGAATGCATGAAAGAACAGCCCAGTTATCAGTGCCCGCAACACACAGACGCTCGCCATCTATGAAAACCTCAAACGCCAACATGTCGGGATTCTCCGTAGCTCGAAGCCGCATATTCTGCTGACTGATCCTTATGACCGCAATGGGTTGCCGATTCAGTGGGACGTCGCCATTGAGCCGTCCTAGCCCTTCTTCAGCACATCCAGCGCCGCCAGCGTCATCGCCTCGGTCGCGGTGGAGATGACCGCTTCCGCGTCGGGTGCCCAGAAGGGCGAGTGGAGCGAAGGCAGCTTCTGCTGGTCGCCGCCGGCCGCGTCCCACACCGGCTTGGGCGTGCCGCCGACCCAGAAGATCAGGCTTTCGATCGACTTGTCGGCCAGCCAGAAGCGGCTGAAATCCTCGCCGCCCATCACCGCCGGGGTCTTGATCGCCCGCTGGGGTCCGAAATGGCCCTGGAACAGCTCGAGGGCACGATTGCTGATCTTCTCGGTGTTGAAGGTGGCGGGCGTGTACATCTCGTCGCGGATGGTGACGACCGGCATGCGGTCCTCGGGCATCCCCGCCGCGATCGCCTCGCCCCGGGCGATGCGCTTGATGCCGTCGAGCAGCAGCTTGCGCACCTCCGGCTTGTAGCTGCGCACCGTCAGCTGCAGCCGCGCCTCGTCGGAAATGATGTTGTGCTTGGCCCCGGCCTGGAAGCTGCCAACCGTGACCACCGCCGGATTGGCCGGGTCATTCTCCCGGCTGACCAGGGTCTGCAGGGTGGTGACGATCCGGCTGGCCAGGACGATCGGGTCCTTGGTGGTCTGCGGATAGGCGCCATGGCCGCCAACGCCTTTCACCGTGATATCGACACTGTCGACATTGGCCAGCGCATAGCCGGGCGTGATGCCGATCACGCCGGCGGGCAGGGCGGCCGCGTCATGAAAGGCCAGCACCGTCGCAGGCTTGGGAAAGCGGCTGTAGAGCCCGTCGTCGAGCATCGCCTTGGCGCCTTCGCCGGTTTCCTCACCCGGCTGGAGGATCATCACCAGCGTGCCCGCCCACTGGTCCTTCATCGCCGCCAGCCGCCTGGCCGTGCCGATGAACGCCGTCATATGCGTGTCGTGGCCGCAGGCATGCATCACGCCGGTCTCGACCCCCGAGCGGGCGGCGGCGCGGACCTTCGATGCGAACGGCAGCTTGGTCTGCTCGACCACCGGCAGCCCGTCCATGTCGGCGCGAAGCATCAGCACCGGGCCGGCGCCATTCTTCATCACCGCGACGACCCCGGTCTTGCCGACCTTCTCGGTCACGGTGAAGCCGAGCTTGCGCATCTCCGCCGCCAGCTTGGCCGGTGTGCGCACCTCCTGCATCGACAGCTCTGGGTTGGCGTGCAGGTCGCGGTAGAGCGTCATCAACTGCGGCATGTCGGCGCGGACCGCTTCGTTGAGCGTCGCGGCAGACGCCGGCTGGACGAGAATGGAGGCGGCGAGAAGGGCCAGCACGCTACGGGTCATGTCATTGCTCCGGGACCAGCTCGATCACGTCGAGCGTCGATTCATAATGGGGGTAGGGGAAGACGATCCGCCAGCGATTGTCGCCGATCCGCTCGACCCAGCCGGCCAGGTCGCGTTCCGGATCGGTGCCATATTGATAGGCGACGGTTTCGTCGCCCAGGACCATCGTTCCGAGAAACACGCTGCGCAGCCGGTCGGCCGGATAGAAGGTGCCGTGCGGCCGCTGGGAACCGTTGAGCTTGTCGAAATGCTGCACCTTGCCCTGCTGGCTGATCCGGCAACGGAAGGCCGGGTAGGCGATATAGTTGAGCAGCCCCTCGCTCTTGGCGCCGACCTTGATCACCCGGCAGCGATACTCCCCGTTGGGGATCGGCCCGCCCAGGGCCGCATCGGGGCTGAGCAGGTCGCCTTCGCGCTGGATGTCGGCCGCATGCCCCGCGGCACGGGCCTGCTCCAGCGCGCGCGTGAACGCCGTGCGCCAGTCGCGCAGACGTTGCCGGTCAAGCTCTGTCGCCGCCTGCTGCCAGCCCTGCATCGGTGGCGTCGCCTGCGTCGTGGCGCAGGCGGCAAGTATGAGTAGCAGGGCGCTAGCGAGATGCTTCATCGTCTTTGCGAACGTAGCGAAGCAATCCAGCGGCGCAACTGGATTGCTTCGTCGCTTCGCGCCTCGCAATGACGGCTAGGCGGCGGTCCAGCCCCCGTCCATCGACAGGTTGGCGCCGGTGATCGATGCCGCGCCATCGCTCGTCAGGTAGAGCGCCAGGCTGGCGACCTCGTCGACAGAGACGAAGCGCTTGGTCGGCTGGGCGGCTAGCAGCACGTCGTTCATCACCTGCTCTCGCGTCAGGTTTCTGGCCCGCATCGTGTCGGGGATCTGGTTCTCGACCAGCGGCGTCCAGACATAGCCGGGCGAGATGCAGTTCACGGTGACCCCGTCGCGCGCCGCCTCCAGCGCAATCGCCTTGGTGAAGCCGGCGACGCCATGCTTGGCGGCGACATAGGCCGACTTGTTGGGGCTGGCGACCAGGCTGTGGGCGCTGGCGGTGTTGATGATCCGGCCCCAGCCGCGCTCGCGCATCGCCGGCAGGCACAGGCGGGTGGTGTGGAACACCGCGGTCAGGTTGATCCGCAATATCGCCTCCCACTTCTCGGCCGGGAAGTCCTCGACCGGGGAGACGAACTGGATGCCGGCATTGTTGACCAGGATATCAGGGGCGTGAAGCTCATGGGCGCAGCGCTTGACCATCGCCTCGATCGCGTCGGCATCGCCGAGGTCCGCCCCGTCATAGATCACCTGCGTGCCCGACGAATTCTCCAGCTCCCGGCGGATTTCCTCGATCTCGTCCGCATCGCCGAAGCCGTTGATCATCAGGCTGGCGCCTTCGAAGGCGAAGGCTCGGGCGATGGCGAGGCCGATGCCCGACGTCGATCCGGTGACGAGCGCGGTCTTTCCGTGAAGATGCATGCATACTCCGTCATTGCGAGCGCAGCGAAGCAATCCAGTCTGGATTGCCGCGTCGCCTTCGGCTCCTCGCAATGACGGTTCCAGCGCCGATTGCAACCGTTACAGTGGTGGCGCATTGACCCGGCAAAGGGAGATCGGTCATGCGCTTTGGCGAGGGACCCGAAAGCGAACATTTCGAGGATCGCACCGGCGGCGGCGGCGGGCTGCACCTTGGCGGCGGCTTGGGGATGATCCTGCCGCTGATCGCGTCGCGCTTCGGCATCGGCGGTATCCTGATCCTCCTGCTCGGCTATTGTGTGCTGACCCAGTTTGGCGGCGGCGGCGGAATTCTCGGCGGCGGCGACAGTGGCGGCGGCACCCGGCAGTCGACCTTGCCGGCGGAGCAAGGCCGTTTCCTCCGCCAGGTACTGGGCTCGACCGAGCAAGTCTGGAGCCAGCTCTTCACCCAGGCCGGAGGGCAGTATAAGCCGACGACGCTGGTGGCCTATTCCAATACCGACCAGTCGGGCTGCGGCGCCGCGCAGGCGGCGATGGGGCCATTCTATTGCCCATCGGACCAGCGCATCTATATCGATCCGGTCTTCTTCGAGGAACTGAGCCGCCGCTTCGGGGCGCCCGGAGACTTTGCCCAGGCCTATGTCATCGCCCATGAGGTCGGGCACCACATCCAAAACCTCGAGGGCACGCTTGACCGCGCCCAAGCGTCGCAGGCCCGGCTAGGCCAGGCCGAGGGCAATCAGGTCCAGGTCGGCATCGAGCTTCAGGCTGATTGCTACGCCGGCGTATGGGCGCAGCGGTCGGGTGCGCTGGAGCAGGGCGACATCGAGGAAGGGATGCGCGCTGCCGAGGCGATCGGCGACGACACGCTGCAGAAACAGACCCAGGGCCGGGTCGTGCCGGAAAGCTTCACCCACGGGTCCGCCGCCCAGCGGATGGAAGCCCTCCGCCGCGGCCTCAGCACCGGCAACCCGGCCAGCTGCAACTACGCCCGCTAGAGCCACCGAGCGCAGCGACGCCGACGCGAAGCGTCGCCGGAGCAGCGCGAAGAGGTGACGAAAGCCGGCCAGCGTGCCGGCGCAGCTCGGCACGACTGACGTCACGGGATTCACTCCCGTGACGGCGCCATCAAGCTAACGCGGATAGCCGACACCGCAGCCTTTATTTGATCTCACGGATCCAGATGTTTCGGAAACTCACCAGATCGCCATGATCCTGGAGCTTGATTGGCGAGGCGCCATGAGCTCGGTAGGCGGGCTTGCCGATGTACCGCGTCTCCCCCGCGAGGAGAACCTGATCCTGGATGAGGACGCCATTGTGCAAAACGGTCGCGGATGCGGGCCTGTCCAGCGTTCCATCATTGTTGAACCGTGGCGCCGTCCAGATGACGTCATAGGTCTGCCACTCACCGGGCCGCCGCATCGCGTTCACCAGGGGAGGGAATTGCTTGTAGATGCTCCCGGCTTGCCCGTTGACGTAGGTTTTGTTGTCGTAGCTGTCGAGAATCTGGAGCTCATATCCTGCATCGCCCTCGCCGGTCGACGCCAGGAACAGCCCGCTGTTGCCCCGACCCTGGCCGCTTCCCCTCACGTTGGCTGGGGCCCGCCATTCCAGGTGAAGCTGATAGTCGGTGAATTTTCGCCGTGTCTCGATGCTTCCGGCGCCCGCTTTCACGGTAAAGACCCCGTCGCGCACGGTCCAGGTCGCAGCAGTCCCGTCTTTTGCGGACACCCACTCGCGCAGATCCTTGCCATCGAAAAGCATGATAGCGTCGCCGGGTGGCGGGCTGGCGGCGTAAGGGCCGGGTGTCACCACCCTGGGCTCAGGGTCCCAGACTTCCGTATCCTCGGGTCGGGATGGGGCGACGGACGACGCCGGTTGCCAGCTCGAACTCATTAGCCAGATCGACAGCGCAAAAGGGAAGGCCAGGCTCACAATTTCACCAGCATCTTCCCCGTATTCGCCCCGCTGAACAGGCCGAGGAACGCATCGAGCGTCCGGTCGAGGCCCTCCATCACCGTGTCGCGCGACTTGACCTGGCCGCTGGCCAGCCAGCCGCCCATGTCGCTGTAGAAATCGCCCAGCTTGGTCAGATAGTCGGTGTAGATGAAGCCCTGCAGGCGGATGCGCATGGCGATGATCCGCATGATATATTTGAGGCAGGTCGGATGGGCCTCGTTATAGCCTTCGATCATGCCGCAAATGGCGAAGCGGGCATCCTTGCGGGCGATCGCCAGCGCGGCATCCAAATGATCGCCGCCGACATTGTCGAAATAGACGTCGATGCCCTTCGGCGCAGCCTCGGCCAGCTGCTTGAGCACTGGCCCGGACTTGTAATCGATCACCGCATCTGCGCCGAGCGAGCGCACGAAATCGCATTTGTCCGCGCCGCCCGCGGAGCCGATCACCGTCATGCCTCTGGCCTTGGCAATCTGCACCACCGCCGATCCGACCGCGCCGGCCGCGGCCGAGACGAAGACGATGTCGCCTTCCTTTGCGGAGGCCGCCTCGAGCAGCCCGAAATAGGCGGTTCCGCCAGTCAGGCCGAGGTTGCCGAGAAAGGCCTGCGGCTCGACGCCGGGGATGGCTGGCAGCTTGTTGAGCGCCGAAGCAGGAGCGACCGCTTCGTCCCGCCAGCCGCCCATGTGCAGCACCATATCGCCTGGGACGAAGGCCGGATCGCGGCTCTCGACCACCTCGCCGACCGCGCCGCCTTCCATCGGCGCGTCGAGCGCGAACGGCGGGACATAGCTTTTCACGTCGTTCATCCGCCCGCGCATATAGGGGTCGACCGACAGCCAGCGGTTGGCCACGCGGACCAGGCCCTCGCTGAGCTCCGGCAGCTGAAATTCCTTGAGCGCGAAATCTTGCGGAACCGGCATGCCCTGCGGCCGCCGCATCAGGTGCCAGGCTTTGGCCATCTCGTCTCCTATTCTCCCCTCCCTGCAAGGGAGGGGCGGGGGTGGGTGCGAGCTTTGAAAAAGCTCGCTCAGGCATTGAGCCTGATCGAGCTTTACCCACCCCTAGCC
>JALYNQ010000022.1 GCA_030773115.1 Pseudomonadota bacterium | reverse complement strand
AGCTCCGCTCGCTCGCGGCCACCTTTTCCGGCGTGCCCTCCGCGACAATCTCCCCGCCGTTGACGCCGCCGCCCGGGCCCAGGTCAAGGACCCAATCCGCGGTCTTGATGACGTCGAGGTTGTGCTCGATCACCACCACGGTGTTGCCCTGCTCGACCAGCGCGTGGAGCACGTCGAGCAATTTGCGGACGTCTTCGAAGTGCAGCCCCGTGGTCGGCTCGTCCAAAATATACAGCGTCTGCCCGGTGGCCCGCCGCGACAGCTCCTTCGACAGCTTGACGCGCTGCGCCTCGCCGCCGCTGAGCGTCGTCGCCTGCTGCCCGACCTTGATGTAGCCGAGGCCAACCTCGGCCAGCATCGCCATCTTGTCGCGGATGCCGGGGACCGCCTTGAAGAACTCGACCGCGTCCTCGACCGTCATGTCGAGCACGTCGGCGATGCTCCGCCCCTTGAACTTCACCTCCAGCGTCTCGCGGTTGTAGCGCTGGCCGTGGCAGACGTCGCAGGTGACATAGACGTCGGGCAGGAAGTGCATCTCTATCTTCAGCAGGCCGTCGCCGGTGCAGGCCTCGCAGCGGCCGCCCTTGACGTTGAAGCTGAACCGGCCGGGCTTGTAGCCGCGGGCCAGGCTTTCGGGCAGGCCGGCGAACCAGTCGCGGATCTGGGTGAAGGCGCCGGTGTAGGTCGCCGGGTTGGAGCGCGGGGTGCGGCCGATCGGCGACTGGTCGATGTCGATCACCTTGTCGAGATGCTCTAATCCCGTGACCCTGTCATGCTTGCCGGCGATGATCCGGGCGCCGTTGAGCGTGCGCGCGGCGGCCGAATAGAGCGTGTCGATGGTCAGCGACGACTTGCCGCTGCCGCTAACGCCGGTGATGCAGGTGAAGGTGCCGAGCGGGATCGAGGCGGTGACGTCGCGGAGGTTGTTCTCCCGCGCGCCGTGGACGGTAAGCTTCCTGCCATTGCCCTTGCGCCGCTGGGCGCGCATCGGGATGTGGCGGCGGCCGGAGAGATAGTCGGCGGTGAGGCTGGTCTCGCAGGCGAGCAGCTCCTCGAGCGTCCCCTGGCACACCACTTCGCCACCGTGGACGCCGGCGCCGGGGCCCATGTCGATGACATGGTCGGCGGTGCGGATCGCGTCCTCGTCATGCTCGACCACCAGCACGGTGTTGCCAAGGCCCTTGAGGCGCTTGAGCGTTTCGAGCAGGCGGTCATTGTCCTTCTGGTGGAGGCCGATCGACGGTTCGTCGAGGACGTAGAGCACGCCGCTGAGGCCGGAGCCGATCTGCGAGGCGAGGCGGATGCGCTGGCTCTCGCCGCCGCTGAGCGTGCCCGACTTGCGGTCGAGGTTGAGGTAATCGAGCCCGACATTGTGGAGGAAGCCGAGGCGCTCGTTGATCTCCTTGAGAATGGCGCGGGCGATTTCCTTCTGCTGGGGGCCGAGCTGCTCCTCAAGGCCGGAGAACCATTTCAGCGCGTCGGCGACCGAGCGGCGGGCGGACATGGAAATGTCCTCGCCGGCGATCTTGACGCTGAGCGGCTCGGGCCGGAGGCGGGCGCCGCCGCAGGTCTCGCACGGGTGCGCGGCCTGGTAGTTCGACAGCTCCTCGCGCATCCAGGCGCTCTCGGTCGACAGCATGCGGCGCTCGAGATTGCCGAGCACGCCTTCGAAGGGTTTCTTGACCTCGTAGCTCTTGCGGCCGTCGACGAAGCGCAGCGCCACCGGCCGCCCGCCGGTGCCGCGGAGGATGACGTGGCGAGCTTCCTCGCTGAGCTCGCCCCACGGGGTGTCGAGGTCGAAATCATAGGCGCGGGCTAGGCTGCCCAGCACCTGCATGTAATAGGGCGAGGGCGGCTGGCTCTTGGCCCAGGGCACGACCGCGCCCTTCTTCAAGGACAGCGCATGGTTGGGGACGACCAGATCCTCGTCGAAGATCATCTTCTCGCCGAGCCCGTCGCAGGCCGGGCAGGCGCCCTGCGGCGCGTTGAACGAGAAGAGCCGCGGCTCGATCTCGGCGATGGTGAAGCCGGAGACGGGGCAGGCGAATTTCTCGGAAAAGGTGATGCGGCCGGGGACGCCGAAGTCGAGCTTGAAGCCTTGTTTCCCCTCCCCCTCGGGGGAGGGGTCAGGGGTGGGGGAGGCGAACCGCTGCGGCATTTCCCGAACGGCCCCACCCCGGCCAGCTTCGCTGTCCTGCCCCTCCCCTGAAGGGGAGGGGAGAGCAGGATCCAGATAAGCCAATCCCTCGGCCAGCTTGAGCGCGGTCTCGAAGCTGTCGGCCAGCCGCGCCTCGATGCCTTCGCGGACGACGATGCGGTCGACCACCACTTCGATGTCATGCTTGTATTTCTTGTCGAGCGCGGGCGCGTCCTCGATCGCGTAGAACTCGCCGTCGATCCGCACCCGGGTGAAGCCGGCCTTCTGCCACTCGGCCAGCTCCTTGCGATATTCGCCCTTCCGCCCGCGGACGACCGGGGCGAGCAGGTAATGGCGCGATCCCTCGGGCAGCTGCATCACCCGGTCGACCATCTGGCTGACCTGCTGCGCCTCGATCGGCAGGCCGGTGGCGGGCGAATAGGGCACGCCGACCCGCGCCCACAGCAGGCGCATATAATCGTAGATCTCGGTCACGGTGGCGACGGTCGAGCGCGGGTTCTTCGAGGTGGTCTTCTGCTCGATCGAGATGGCCGGCGAGAGGCCGTCGATATGCTCGACGTCCGGCTTCTGCATCATCTCCAGGAACTGGCGGGCGTAGGCGGAGAGCGACTCCACGTAGCGGCGCTGCCCCTCGGCATAGATGGTGTCGAAGGCGAGCGAGGATTTGCCCGAGCCGCTGAGGCCGGTGATGACCGTCAGGCTTTCGCGCGGGATCGCGATATCGATCCCCTTGAGGTTATGCTCGCGCGCGCCGCGAACGGTGATGTGGGTCAGCATCGGGGCCTATTCTGTTCCAGATTTGTTCTTGTTTTACGCGAGGGGCTGCGACGGGTCAACGCGCCTGCAGAGATAGGGGTTCGCCTTGACCGTTCAAAGACCCAAGGTGTATTGACACCATAACACACCTCGCCTAGCCCGGACGAAACATACTGGGGGCAGGCAATGGTGTTGATCGGATCGGCGGGCGTGCTAGCGCCCGGCAAGTTGCGCTGGCTGAGGGCAATTGGCTGGATGATGGCGCTGTGCGTGGCCATCGTCGCCGCGTTCAACGGCGTCGCCAAGATTGTGCTGTTGCTGATGACGTCGGGCCAAGCCGCAACGGCGGGCGACAAGCTGGTGGCGGCCTTGGCGGGCTCGCTCGCGATCCTGCTCCTCTACAGGCTCGCGGTCGGGTTCGGCGAACGACGGGCGGTGCCGGAGCTTGGGCTGCGCCGCGCGCCAATGGACCTTCTTCTTGGCCTCGCTATCGGTTTCACCCTCGTAGCGACCATCATCGGCCTGTTGTGGGCCTTCGGCTGGGTGTCGATCGAAGCCAAGCCGCTGGAGGGCATTGCCCTTGCACTGCGCGATTCGATCCGCTCGGGCGTGGTCGAGGAACTGGTGCTGCGCCTGGTCATCCTGCGGCTGTTGTGGCGGGCATTCGGAATCTGGCCAGCGATCGCAATCGCGGCGCTGCTGTTCGGCGCGCTCCACTTCGGCAACCCGGACTCCAGCCTGTTTGCGATAGCCTGCCTGATCGCCGGCGAGGGGATCGTCATCGGGCTTTACCTGATCACCGGCCGAATCTGGGCGTCGATCGGAACGCACGCGGCCTGGAACTTCACCCAGGGCTGGATCTTCGGCGCGGCCGTGTCCGGCACCGGTGAAATTGCCGGAGGGCCGTTGGTCACGCGCCCGGCGGCGGCTGCGCCCGGGTTGCTCAGCGGCGGCGGGTTCGGGCCTGAGGCGTCGCTGGCTGCGCTGGTCATCTCGCTGCTGGCGAGCGTGGCATGCCTCGGCTGGGCCTGGAAGCACGGCCGCTTCACCGCGGCAGACGAAGGGATTGCTTGAACCGCCAAGCGCTGTAGCCTGCCCGCTCATGAGGGAAATCCGCTGTGGCCTGATCGGCCTCTCCGTCTTGCTCGCTTCCTGCGCGGCGCCCAAGACCGCCATTGCTCCGTCCCCGCCGACGCCCGTCTACGACGTCGTGATCCGCAACGGCACCGTCTACGATGGCTCCGGCGGTCAGCCCTATGTCGGCGACGTGCTGGTGAGCGGCGACAAGATCGTCGCAGTCGGCGGACCGGCGGCCAAGGCGCGCGGGCGGACCGAGATCGACGCCGCCGGCCTCGCCGTGGCGCCGGGGTTCATCAACATGCTGAGCTGGGCGACCGAGAGCCTGATCGCCGACGGGCGCGGCCAAAGCGACATCCGCCAGGGCGTAACGCTGGAAGTGATGGGCGAGGGCGAGTCCATGGGACCATGGAACGCGACCATGAAGGCCAATGAGGCCGCGCGGCAGGGCGACATCAAGTACCGGATCGACTGGACCAGCCTCGGCGAATATCTGGCCTATCTTGAGGCGAAGGGCATCTCGCCCAATGTCGCCAGTTTCGTCGGCGCGACCACGGTCAGGGTGCATGAGCTGGGCGAGGGCGACGTCGATCCCACGGCGGAGCAGCTTCAGCGGATGCGCGCGCTGGTCCGCCAGGCGATGGACGAGGGGGCGATGGGGGTCGGCTCATCGCTGATCTACGCGCCTGCCAATTTCGCCGAGACGCCCGAGCTGATCGCGCTGGCCAGCGAGGCGGGGCGCTGCGGCGGCATGTATATCAGCCATATCCGCGACGAAGGGCCGAAGCTGCTCGAAGCGATCGACGAACTCATAGAGATCAGCGAGAAGTCAGGCGCTCCGGCAGAAATCTACCATTTCAAGCAGTCGGGCCGCGACAATTGGCACAAGATCGACGCCGCGATCGCCCGGGTCGAGGCGGCGCGGGCGCGGGGCCTCAGGATCACCGCCGACATGTACACCTATCCAGCGAGCTCAACCGGCTTCGACGCGGCGATGCCGCTATGGGTCCAGGCGGGCGGGATCGAGCAATGGGTCAAGCGGCTGAAGGACCCGAAGACGCGGGCCAGGGCACTGGCCGACATGCGCAAGCCCGACGCGTCGGAGAACACCAAGCTGGCGGTGCAGGAGCCGGACAAGGTAATCCTGGTCGGGTTCAAGACCGAGGCGCTGAAAACGCTCATCGGCAGGACGTTGGGCGAGGTGGCGCGCGAGCGGGGCAAACCGCCCGAGGAAGTGATCGCCGACCTGATCGTCGCCGATGGCACGCGCATCCAGGTGGTCTATTTCGGGATGAGCGAGGAGAATGTCGCGCGGCATGTGACCCTGCCGTGGATGGCGTTCGATAGCGACGCGGCGGCGATGGCTCCGGAAGGCGTGTTCCTCAAGTCCAGCACCCATCCGCGGGCTTACGGCAGTTTCGCCCGGCTGCTCGGCAAATATGTCCGCGAGGAGAAGCGGGTGTCGCTGGCCGAGGCTGTGCGGCGGCTGACTTCGTTCCCCGCGGCGAACCTCGGGATCAAGGACCGCGGCGCGCTGAAGCCAGGCAACTATGCCGACATCGCCATCTTCGATCCCGCCCGCATCGCCGACCGCGCCACCTTCGCCCAGCCGCAGCAATATGCGGTCGGCATGGTACATGTGCTGATCAACGGCGTGCCGGTGCTCCGCGACGGCGAACATACCGGCGCCACGCCCGGGCGGTTCGTGAAGGGGCCGGGATGGGGGAAGTGCCGTTGAATCCGATTCCGCTCATCCTGAGTAGGGACTGAGCGAAGTCGAAAGCCCGTATCGAAGGAGCGTGCTTCGATACGCCGCTTCGACAAGCTCAGCGGCTACTCAGCATGAGCGGATCTAGGGGATTCGAGCTGATAGGTCTCGATTGGCTCATAATGGGCGCCGCCTTGTCCGAGGCGGCTTTCGAACAAGATGAACTCGCGGACTTCCCAAGGGTCGGAAGCTAGCCCGCCATGGCGCTCGAGGAAGCGATCGAGGTTGGGCGCGCGACCGTTCCAGCGCGCCAGGGTGATGTGCGGGCGGTAGGCGCGCCGCTCCGGCTCCACTCCCGCCGATTGGCAGGCACGCTCGACCTTGGCGGCCAAGGTTTTGAGCTCGTCCTTCGGCTGCAACCCTGCCCAGATTGCCCCAGAACGGCGCTTTTCGAACTTGCCGACGCCGTCGAGCGCGACCGAGAAATGCTCGAAACGAATTCGACCCAACTCGGCGGCGATGTCGCCGGCCCTTGGCCGTTCGACCTCGCCGATGAAGCGCAGCGTCAGGTGCAACTGGTTGTCGTTCTGCCAACGAAGGTCATGCACCCCGCCCATCAGGCCCAGCAACTGCTTGCGGATGGTTTCGGGCGGCCGGATGGCTACGAACAGCCGGTGCATCTGTCGGCGTTAGTCGAATTGCTGCGGCGCCGCGACCGGTTTCGCTTGAACAGGAAGCGAACAACTACGATATATTGGCTTGGTGAGGGCCCATTGCCCTCCTCAAGGAGTAGAAATGCAGAACCAATTTGACCCGCGCACGACGACAGGCGGATTCGATCCCGCTGTATCGGTCGGCGTCCCCCGCGCCGTACGCGATGCGGGCCTTCGGTCCTACATGCTCAAGGTTTACAACTACATGGCGTCGGGGGTGCTGCTCACCGGCATCGTCGCCATGCTGTTCGCCAACAGCGGCATGGCCGCGCAGGTGTTCGGCGGCGGCGGCCTGCTGCCGTGGGTGATCATCTTCTCGCCGCTCGCGATCGTTTTCGCGATGAGCTTCGGCCAGAACCGGATGCAGACGTCGACGTTGCAGCTCTTGTTCTGGAGCTTCGCGACGCTGATGGGTCTGAGCTTGTCGACCGTTTTCCTTGTCTACACGGGCGTATCGATCGCGCAGACCTTCTTCGCCGTTTCGGCGGCCTTCCTGGGCCTCAGCCTGTGGGGCTATACCACCAAGAAGGATCTGTCAGGCTTCGGCACCTTCCTGATCATGGGCGTGGTCGGGCTGCTGGTCGCGATGATCATCAACATCTTCCTGCAGTCGACCGCGATGCACTTCGCGATCAGCACCATCGGCGTGCTGCTGTTCGCCGGCCTCACCGCCTACGACACGCAGCGGATCAAGAGCATGTATGCCCATGTTGCCGGCACGGACATGATGGGCAAGGTCGTGATCATGGGGGCGCTGAGCCTCTATCTCGACTTCATCAACATGTTCCAGTTCCTGCTGAGCTTCATGGGCAATCGGGAGTAGTTCTCCCGGCCTGATGCAGGCACAAGAAAAGGGCTGGCGGAGCGATCCGCCGGCCCTTTTTCTGTTCAGGCGGTCAGGTTCCGGGCTGGATCGGTTGCAGGTCAAATGCAGTGACTTCCGTCACGAAACTGCATCTGAACGAATTCTTGCCGTTCGCGCCCGTCACGGTGCCCGAGACGATGATCTCGTCGCCATCAGCCTCCTTGAGGCCGGTGACTTCCACGGCGCCATATTGCGAGGCGTGAGCGGTGCAGGCCTGCCTTGCCGCGACCAGCATGAACTCTACGTTCCGGTGCTGCCGTTCCCGTCCGCCGCCGGCCGCCATGCCCACAGCACTTGCCACCATGCCGGCTACGCAACCGCTCAGCGCCAATGCGGCGGCCGGTAACAGGATCAAGCGTGGAACGCGCGTCATGCATTTACCCCAGATGCCGCTTGAAGAAGCGGATTGTCCGCTCCCACGCCAGCTCGGCCGCCTCCTTGTTGTAGCGTTCGGCCGAGGTGTCGTTGTTGAAGGCATGATGGGCGCCGTCATAGGCCTGATAGGTTACCGGTTTACCGGCGGTCCGCAGTGCTGCGACCCAGGGGAAGAGCGTCGCCGCCACCCGCGCGTCCGTCCCGGCATGATGGACCAGCAGCGGCGCCTGGACTTTGACCGCTTCGGACGGATCGGGGGCCGGGCCGTAATAGACCACGCCGGCATCGAGCTTGTCGCCCGCCGCGACTGCCAGCCGGTTGATGAAGGCGCCGCCCCAGCAGAAGCCGACGGCACCAACCTTGCCGCCGCGGCTCGATTTGGACAGTTCCTCCACCATCGCCACCGCGTCGGCCGTCGATTTGGCCAGGTCAAGCTTGCCGATCGCCTCGCGGGCTGCGTCCTCATTGGCCGGCGTGCCTCCGGACGGCGACAGGAAGTCCGGTGCCACGGCGCGGAATCCTTCCAGCGCGATCCGGCGCGCGACGTCGCGGATATGGTCGTTGAGGCCGCGGTTCTCGTGCACCACCAGCACGGTGGCTTTGAGTGAACGGGTCCGCGGCTCGGCGACATAGGCCTTGTAGCCGGCCGGACTGTCGAACGTCATCGTGCGGGTGGTAAGGCGCGGGTCATCCGCCGGGACGATCGCGGCGGCGGCAGGAGAGGCGGCAATCGAAGCGATCAGGCTGGTCGCCGCTGCGGCGCTACCGGCGATCAGGGTCATCCGGGCGAAGAAGTCGCGGCGGTCCATGCCGTCATGGGTGAAACGATCGTAAAGCTCGATCGCCTCCTGCAGCCGTTCCGAATTCATTCCTTCCTCCCTGGCTCAGCCCGCTGCCTGCATCTCCGCGATCAGCCGGTTATCCTCATCCTTCCCGCGCTTGTAGGCAGCCCGCTGACTCAGCCGATCCGCGTAAGCGACAAAACTATCGAGCTTCGGCAATGTGCCGAATTGCGTGCCCCACATCACCGCGCTGCCGACATAAACGTCCGCCGCATTGAACCGCGAACCGCAGACATAGTCGCGCCTGGCCAGATGATCGGCGAGCGTGTTCACGGCGAGGTCGTAGTGGCCAAAGCCGAACATCCGCTGGTGCTGCTCGCTGCCCTGGAAGCCTGCCGCCTTGTTGGTCACGGCCTGTTCCAACGGACCGGCGGCGAAGAACATCCAGCGATAATAGTCAGCCTTCTCGTCATCGCGCGGAGCCAGGCCGGCTTCGGGATAGGCATCGGCCAGATAAGCGCAAATCGCCGCGGCTTCGGTCACGACGCGTCCCTTGTGGGTGATGGCCGGCACCTTCATCATCGGATTGATCGCCCGATACTCCTCGCCCTTCATGGTCGAGGCATAGTCAAGGATCTCGGTGTCGTATGGCGCCCCGACCTCCTCCAGCATCCAGCGGATGATTTGCCCGCGGCTCATCGGGTTGGTGTAGAAAATGATGTCGCTTGTCATCTTGATTCCCCTTTCCAGCACCGCCCTAGCAGATCGGGAACAAAACTAGAACATCTCTTTGGTTAGGCCTCGTCGATTGCCCGGCACATCATGTCGATCAAGACCTTAAGCGTTTCGATCCGAACCGGGCCTCGGCCGATCGGACCGAAATGCCTCTCCTCCACCCTTGTTTCGGCGCCGCGACGGGCGCAGGCCATGTACACCAGCCCCTCCTCGCAATTGGGGCCAGTCGGTCCGGCAAAGCCCGTCACCGACAATGCGATATCGGCCTTGCAGCGGTCCAGCGCGCCCTCCGCCATTGCGATTGCGACCATGGCATTCACCGCGTCGTTATGCTCGACAAGCTCGGGCGAGACACCGAGCAGTTCCTTCTTCGCCTCGGCCGAATAGCTGACGAAGCCGCGGTCGAAGCCGTGGCCGCAGCCCTCAATGTCGGTCAAAAGCGAGGCGAGCAGCCCGCCAGTGCAGCTTTCCGCCGTCGCGACCGTCAGTTCCTTTTCACACAGCCGGCGCATTGCCTGTTCGGCCTTTCGGTCGAGCTCGTCGGGCAGCGCCGGCTGCAGCGTTTCGCTCATCCGCGCTCGCCGGGTGCATTTGGCTGAGGCTGGGCCGGCTGCGGAGCGGCGGCGCAGGCGCCTTGACGTTCCGTTGCGCTGGCGTCCCGGGCGGCGCGGAATTCACTGTCCTGGCTCCAGTTCGGCCATTCGCAGCTATTGGCCAGCCGCGATCCAAGCCCATGCAGCAGCTGCGCATCCTGGACCACTCCGGTGTAGATGAAGTTCGGCTGCCATTCGTCGTCTGGCTGGTGATAGCGCTTGGCGGTATAGTCGGCCGCCAGCGCATTGCCGCGCGCCGTGCCGCCCTCGACCAGGTCATTGCCCGAGCGATAGCTGATCGCCGGCACGCCCTCCTGGCTGAAGGGGAAATGGTCGGAGCGGAAGAAACCGCCCGCCTCGGGCCGCGGATCGGGCGAGAAGTAGCGGTTCTGCTTCTTGCCCTCGGCGATCAGCATATCGAGCAGCTCGAGCTTCACCAGGCCGGAGATGCTGAAATTCTTGGCCGGCCCATAGATCCCCATGGAATCGGTGTTGATGACGCCGGCCGTCTTGCCGAGCGGATAGAGCGGGTTGGCGGCATAATATTCGGAGCCGAGCAGGCCCTTTTCCTCGGCGGCGACGAACAGGAACAGCAGCGACCGCTGCGGCCGCGGTCCGGCGGCGAAGACGCGCGCCTGCTCCAGCACATGGGCAGTACCGGAGGCATTATCGACCGCACCATTGAAGATCCGATCGCCATTGGCGTCGGGCTGCCCAATGCCCAGGTGGTCGTGGTGGGCGGAATAAATGACGGTTTCGTCCGACCGCGTCGTCCCGGTCAGGCGCCCGGCTACATTGTAGCTGGTGATCACCTCGGTTTTGGCGTTGAGATTGACGCTAAGCCCGGTCTTGAGGTCGACCGGCTGGAAATCCTTGCGCTTGGCCGCTGCCTTGGCGGCGTCGAAATCGAGGCCGGCGTTCTTGAATAGAGCCTTGGCATGGTCGAGCTGGATCCAGCCGTTGACCGGCGCGTGCGCCTGGCCCGGATTCTGGCGGACGATGTCGAACATGGTGTTGGTGTTCGAATTCTGGACCGTGGCCCAGCCATAGCTGGCCGGCTCCGTCTCATGGACGATGATCACTCCGGCGGCGCCGCGGCGGGCCGCCTCCTCATACTTATAGGTCCAGCGGCCGTAATAGGTCATCGCCTTGCCGCCGAAATTGCCTTCGCCGCCTTCGAAGTCGGGGTCGTTGACCAGCGTAACGATGACCTTGCCGCGAACGTCCTGGCCCTTGAAGTCGTCCCAGCCGCGCTCGGGGGCGCTGACGCCATAGCCGACGAACACCATCGGCGCATTGGCGAGGTTGATGCTGGTCTGGCCGTTGAGCGGCGAGCGGATGGCGATGTCCGGGCCCTGGTTGAGCGCGGTGACCGTGCTTCCTCGATGAAGGGTGATGACCGGCTTTCCGACGATATCGGACTTCAAGAGCGGGACGCGCTGGGTCCACTGGCGCTGGCCGTTGACCACCTCGCCACCCGGCTCGACACCGGCGGCCTGCAGTTGCTGGACCAGGTAAGCGACGGTCTTCTGCTCGCCAGCGGTCGCCGGGCCGCGGCCCTCATATTCGTCGCTGCTCAGCGTTTTAATGTGCGCGTCGAGGCGCGCGGGATCGAAGGACGGAGCGCTTTGAGCGAATGCCGTCGCGCTGGCGAGGAGGAGGGTGACGGCGGAAATTCGTGCGAGCTTGCGCAAGGGTCGACTCCTGACAGATGGGATTGGCGCGGAACTTGGTCGCGCGAAATGGCGCGCGTCAAGCCGCGCAAACCGCCGTTCGTCGAACGGCAACGCCGTTGGGCTGCAAGCCGCCGACCTGCGGAGAACCGCTCAGTTGCCCGCGCGTTCCGCCGCCTGCGCCACAGCCGGGCGGGTGCGGTATTTGTCGAACCAGGCGATGATCGCCGCTGCCTTGGCCGCCGATTGCGAGGGACGGGCCGTCAGGCCGCCATGGCTCGCGCCGGGAACCTTGACCAGCATCGTCGGCACGCGCTGCAACTTGAGCGCCGAATAGAGCTGCTCCGCCTCGCTGACCGGCGTGCGGTAGTCCTCCGCCCCGACCACCACCAGCGTTGGCGTCTTGATGTTGGCCATCAGGCTGAGCGGCGAGCGGGACCAGTAGGCCTGGTAATTCTCCCACGGCAGGGCGCCGAGCCAATAGGGGCCGAAGAAGGGCAGGCCGTCCGCGGTCAGGGCCATGCTGGTCCAGTTGATCACCGGTTTTTGCGAAGCGGCGGCCTTGAACCGGTCGGTCTTGCCGATCAGCCAGGCCGTAAGGATGCCGCCGCCCGATCCGCCGGTGACGAACAGATTGTCCGGGTCGGCAATGCCGCTCGCCACCGCCGCGTCAACCGCGGCCAGCAGGTCGGCGGTATTGCTGTCTGGGTAGCTCTTTTCGATGCCGTCGGCGAAGGCCTGGCCATAGCCGGACGAGCCGCGCGGGTTGGTGTAGAGCACTGCGTAACCGGCTGCGGCATAGAGCTGATAGTCGGTCGAGAAATGCGGGCCGTAAGCGGCATAGGGGCCGCCGTGGATCTCGAGGATCGTCGGGACGCGCGTGCCCTCCTGATAGCTGGGGGGCAGCAGGATCCAGCTTGGCACGGGCGATCCGTCTGGTGCCGTCACCTTGATCTCGCGCAGCGCCCCAAGCGATTTCCCCGACAGGCTGAGCTCGTTGAGCCGGGTGAGCTGGCGGGTCTTGCCGCCGGATGACAGCGCGACGTCGGCCGGCCGGGTGGCGCTGTCGACGGTGAACGTGATCGCGCCGTTGCGGGCCAGACTGAACCCGCCGCCGGCGTAGGGCCGGTCAAGGCTGCCGCCGCCGACTTCGCGGGTAATCGGCGTGACCCGGCCATCGAGTCCGATGCGGCTGACGACCACAGCGCCATTCTCTTCATATGCAGCGACGATCGCGCGGCCATCGGTCGACCATTCGAGCTGGTCGATCGATCGGTCCAGTCCCGGCGCGATGCGACGGGAACCGCTGCCGTCGGCATTCATCACGTAGAGATCGGCCTGTTCGAAGCCCTTCTTGTGATCGTCAAAGCCGACATAGGCGATCAGTCTCCCGTCCGGCGAGGGCGTCGGTGCGGCATCCGGGCCGCGGCGGTCGGTCAGCGTCGTCAGGCGACCGCTGTCGACGTCGAGCCGGTACACCTCGCTGTCGTTGGCGATCATTTCCCAATCGTCCTTGCGAACCGCGCTGAACAGGAGCGCGCGGCCGTCCGGAGTCCATTCCGGGTTGCCGTCATGATAGGCGCCGAAGGTCAGCTGGCGCGGCGCGCCGCCAAGCGCATCAACCATGAAAATATGGTCGAAGCCGGGCTTCACGTAACCGCCGCCGTCGGTGCGGTAGGTGGCCTTGTCGATCACCTCCAGCGGCTTGGCCCATTCCGCGCCTTCCGGCTTGGGCGGTGCCGAGCCGAGCTTGGCGCCATCATCGGGCACATTCATCAGATAGGCGATGCGGCGACCGTCGGGCGACCAGGTGATGCCCTGGGGACTGTCCGGCAGGCCGGTGATGCGCGCGCTCTGGCCGGTGTCCATCCAGCGGACGAACAATTGCGGCGAAGCGCCTTCCGCGGTCGAGGCATAGGCCAGCCGCTTGCCGTCGGGCGACCAGCGCGGGCTGAAGTGATTTCCCGATCCGGCAACCATCGGCCTTTGCTCACCGCTCGCCCCATCGATCAGCCAGATTGAGGAGCGGGCACGGTCGGTCATGATGTCGTTCGAGCGGCGGACATAGGCGATCCAGCGCCCGTCGGGGCTGATTTGCGGGTCGGACGCGACGGTCAGGTTGAACAGGTCACTGCCCGTGAAACGAGGCTCGGGACCATTGGCGGGCGCCGCGATCGCGGCCGTGGACACACCGAGCGACAGCGCGGCCAGCGCGACTCGAACAGACTTCATGAACGCCTCCTTATTGGGTCCAGCAAAGCAGAAGATCGCGTGCGCACAATCGCCTTTCGGCGAGCGGCTGGCGGCTACGAAATGGCCGTGCCGAAGCAATCCGATGCTGCTAAGGAAATTGCGCCAATTCCGGCCGGAGAAGCCGGGCGTACCGCGTGCCAGCATCAACGAGAGGCACCCCTCATGGCGAAGATCCTCTGCGTCCTCTACGACGATCCGGTCGACGGCTATCCGACCAGCTATCCGCGCGACGATCTGCCGCGCATTGAGCGATATCCCGACGGGCAGACCTTGCCGACGCCGTCAGCGATCGATTTCCAGCCGGGCGCATTGCTCGGCAGCGTGTCGGGCGAGCTGGGCCTCAGGCCCTTCCTCGAGGCGGCCGGCCATCAGCTGGTCGTCACAGCCGACAAGGACGGCCCGGACTCGGAGTTTGAACGCGAGCTGGTCGACGCCGATGTGGTCATTTCGCAGCCCTTCTGGCCGGCCTATCTGACCGCCGAGCGGATCGCCAAGGCGAAGAACCTCAAGCTGGCGATCACCGCGGGCATCGGCTCTGACCATGTCGACCTGCAGGCGGCGATCGACCGCGGCATCACCGTCGCCGAGGTCACCTACTGCAACTCGATCAGCGTCTCCGAGCATGTCGTGATGATGATCCTGTCGCTGGTCCGCAATTACCTGCCGTCATGGGAGGTGGTGAAGGCCGGCGGCTGGAATATCGCCGACTGCGCCGCTCGTTCCTACGATATCGAAGGCATGCATGTCGGGACCGTCGCCGCGGGGCGGATCGGCACGGCGGTGCTCCGACGGCTGAAGCCGTTCGACGTCCACCTCCATTACACCGACCGGCACCGGTTGCCGGCCGAGGTCGAGCGGGAGCTTGCCCTGACGTTCCATCAATCGGCGGCAGATATGGTCCCGCACTGCGACGTGGTGACGATCAACTGCCCGCTTCACCCCGAGACTGAAAATCTGTTCGACGAGGCGATGATCGCTCGGATGAAGCGCGGCGCCTATCTGGTGAACACGGCGCGCGGCAAGATCGCTAACCGCGACGCGGTCGCCGCCGCGCTCAGGAGCGGGCAGCTGGCGGGCTATGCCGGAGACGTCTGGTTCCCGCAGCCCGCGCCGCGTGATCACCCTTGGCGGACCATGCCGCACCACGGCATGACCCCGCATATTTCAGGCACGTCGCTCTCCGCCCAGGCCCGCTATGCCGCGGGCACCCGCGAGATTCTCGAATGCTTCCTCGGAGGGAGGCCGATCCGCGAGGAATATCTGATCGTCCAGGGCGGCCATCTCGCCGGAGCCGGCGCGCACAGCTACAGCGAAGGGAATGCGACCAAGGGCTCGGAAGAGGCAGAGAAATTCAAGATAGCCCAACCGATGCATTCTGCGACATGACGAGCGCGACCAACCAAAACTCACCAAGAGGATATTCTGTTTCCCTGCCGAGCGCGCTTTACGCTTTAAACACGAAGAGGCCATAAAATAGACGGCTGATCATCCGAATGGCGTAAATGACGCACCAAAATGCTGCTTTCAGCTCTGAAATTCAGCGGGAGCGATGGTCTTCGCCGTGGCTCCCGCTGCTGCCATTTGTGCTGTTTGCGCTATTCGTCGCGCTGAATCCCGTTGGGTTCATCGGTGGCGATGCTGACGACTTCCAATATTTGGAGGCGGCGCGCTGTTGGCTTGAGAATGGCGTGTGCCTGCCACGTGATCATTGGCAGGGCCGTTGGCCCATCATCGCGCCACTGGCAGGCGTCATTTCCCTGATGGGCGAGGCGCGATGGACGGTCGCTATCCCAACTCTCGTGGCCAGCCTGGCGTGCCTGATGCTGGTCAACTTTCTGGGCACGCGATTGTTTGACAAGAACTCCGGCCGGCTCGCATCAGCTCTCCTTGCTGTTTCGCCCGTATTTGTCCTCCAGGCACTAGATCCGAACGTGGATAGCATCGAGCTCGCGCTCATCCTTGCCGGTTTCGCTGCCATGGCGGCCGGTCGGGATGACGGGCGGATGTCTTGGCCCGCGCTGTGCGGGCTCTGTTTTGGCCTTGCCTTGCAGGTTCGGGAGACAGCATTTGCGACGGCGCCGACAGCGCTTGTCGCCTTCGCATTGGTTTATCCGATACGCTCCGGTTGGAAACCGTGGATTATCGCGGGCGCCGGATTTGTGTTTCCCTTTATCGTCGAGGCTCTTGTCTACACGATCCAGACAGGCGATCCGCTGTGGCGTCGGCGCTTGTCGCTGGGGCACACCCGGCTTTCGACCACGGAGCTGCAGGGGCGGAGCCATGTGGCGGGACTGCCTTTCTTCAATCGTGAGCTGATTGAAAATTGGAGGCATGAGCCGGGCCTTTCCATTCACTGGGCCATTGACGGTTTGCTGAACCTGATCGTCAATCCGCGAACCGGCGGCCTGCTGATCCTCCTGCCGTTCCTTTACGCAATGTGCCGCCACTTCCTGGCCGAGCTTCAGCTGCGGATGGTGCGATACCTTATGCTGGCCGCCGTCATTCAGGCGTCAGTCCTCATCTATGTTTTCGCAATAGATCCCAAGCCGCGCATGATGCTGCCCGCGTTGGTGGCGGGCGCATTGGCTCTGTCGCCTATGCTTGCAGCGTTGATGCGCCGGCGACCCGCTTTTGCCAGCCTCTTGTTGGCTAGTCTGACGCTGATTTCAGCCGCCAACATCCTTGCGGGCTACCGTTCCGACAAAGCCGATGTGACCTACACCCAATGGATCGGCCAAAATGGGGGGCAGATGGAAACGGCGCGCCAGACCCAACGCAGACTGGTATTCGTCGATGGCGAGGAGCAATTGGCTCCAATGACGTCGGATCGGCCGTTGCTGTTGCTGCAGGTGAACAACAGCTGCTCCGGTTGGCTGGACGAAGTTGGAATCGACCAGCGGTGGCTGCCAGTTGTCCGTAGTGCATCGCTAGGGACCTATCCGGACTGGCTCGTCGAGCGACAGGCCCACCTATGCATCTATCGCTATGGTGATCCGCGCGCCGACGGCGCCCTGCGTCGGGCGCTTGGAGTGAAAGAGTTCACCTTTTAGGCTATTCCCCATCTACTCCGCCGCCGGCGCGTCGCCGCTGGCCTTGCGCCTGGCCTTGGCCTTCGGCTTCTCCGCGACCGGCCTGGCCTTTGACGGCTTGGGCGGGGCAGGGGTGATCTCGAACGCCGGGGCGCCGTCCTTGATGTGGACCTTGACCTCGCCGCCGTCGACCAGCTTGCCGAATAGTAATTCCTCGGCCAGCGGCTGCTTGATCTTCTCCTGCACCAGCCGCTGCATCGGCCGGGCGCCGTACAGCTTGTCGTAGCCGCGGGTGGTCAGCCATTCGCGCGCGCCGTCGTCGAGCTCGATGTGCACGTTGCGGTCGGCCAGCTGCAGCTCCAGCTGCAGGATGAACTTGTCGACCACTCGGCTCACCACGGCCGGCGGCAGGTAGGCGAACGGCACCACCGCATCGAGACGGTTGCGAAATTCCGGCGTGAACATCTTCTTGACCGCATCCTCCTGCGCATCCTCGCGGCTCGCCGCGCCGAAGCCGATGCTCTCGCGGGCCATGTCGGCAGCGCCGGCGTTGGTGGTCATGATCAGGATGGTGTTGCGGAAATCGACCGTCTTGCCGTGGTGGTCGGTCAGCTTGCCATTGTCCATCACCTGAAGGAGGATGTTGAACAGGTCAGGATGCGCCTTCTCGATCTCGTCGAGCAGCAGCACCGAGTGCGGGTGCTGGTCGACCGCGTCGGTCAGCAGGCCTCCCTGGTCGTATCCGACATAGCCCGGAGGCGCGCCGATCAGCCGGCTGACCGAGTGGCGCTCCATATATTCGGACATGTCGAACCGCTGCAGCGGGATGCCCATGACCGAGGCGAGCTGGCGCGCGACCTCGGTCTTGCCGACGCCGGTCGGGCCGCTGAACAGATAGTTGCCGATCGGCTTGTCGGGATCGCGCAGGCCGGCGCGGCTGAGCTTGATCGCCGATGCGAGCTTCTCGATTGCCATGTCCTGGCCGAACACGACGCGCTTCAGATCGGCATCGAGCGTCTCCAACACCCGCTTGTCGTCCGTCGAGACCGATTTCGGCGGGATGCGGGCCATGGTTGCCACCACCGCCTCTATTTCCTTGACCGTGATCGTCTTCTTGCGGCGGCTCGGCGGAACCAGCATCTGCATCGCGCCGACCTCGTCGATCACGTCGATCGCCTTGTCGGGTAGCTTGCGGTCATGGATGTAGCGCGCCGACAGCTCGACCGCCGACTTGATCGCGTCGGGCGTGTAGCGAACGCCATGGTGCTGCTCGAACGACGAGCGCAGGCCCGCGATGATCTTGATCGTGTCCTCGACCGTCGGCTCGTTGACGTCGATCTTCTGGAACCGGCGCAGCAGGGCGCGGTCCTTTTCGAAATGGTTGCGGAATTCCTTGTAGGTGGTCGAGCCGATGCAGCGGATCGCGCCCGACGACAGGGCCGGCTTCAGTAGATTCGATGCGTCCATCGCACCGCCCGACGTGGCGCCGGCGCCGATCACCGTGTGGATCTCGTCGATGAACAGGATTGCGTGCGGCAGCTTCTCCAGCTCCGTCACGACCGACTTCAACCGTTCCTCGAAATCGCCGCGATAACGCGTGCCGGCGAGCAGCGCGCCCATGTCGAGCGCATAGATCACCGCTTCTTTGAGGACGTCAGGAACGTCGCCCTCGATGATCTTGCGGGCGAGGCCTTCGGCGATCGCGGTTTTGCCGACGCCGGGATCGCCGACGTAGAGCGGATTATTCTTGGATCGGCGGCAGAGGATCTGCACGGTTCGGTCGACCTCGGGCATGCGGCCGATCAGCGGGTCGACCTTGCCGGCCTTCGCCTTGTCGTTGAGGTTGACGGTGAACTGCTGGAGGGCGCTCTCCTTCTTGTCGCCCTTGCTCTCGGTTTTCTCCTCGGCGCCCTGCGGCGGGCCCGGTTCGGACGAAACCTCGCCCTTGCCGACGCCGTGGCTGATATAGGTCACCGCATCGAGGCGGCTCATATCCTGCTGTTGCAGGAAATAGACTGCATAGCTCTCGCGCTCGCTGAACAGGGCGACCAGGACATTGGCGCCGGTGACCTCGTCGCGGCCTGATGACTGGACGTGAAGGATCGCGCGCTGGACCACGCGCTGGAACCCGCTGGTCGGGGTTGGGTCGGTGGCGCTATCGGCGACCAGCGCGCCCAGCTCATTGTCGAGATATCCCTTGACCGTGGACTTCAACTCGTCGCGGTTGACCCCGCAGGCGGTCATCACCTGTCCGGCATGAGTGTCGTCGATCAGGGCGATCAGCAGATGCTCCAGCGTCGCATATTCGTGGCGGCGCTTCGACGCCTCGCCGAGAGCGTTGTGCAGGGTGGTCTCAAGTTCGCGGGCGAAACTGGGCATTCAGGACGACTCCATGCCCACCGGGGAGCCGGTGGGCTCGAGTCCCAATGTTGGCCCGTTCTTTGAGTCAATCAAGGGCAAAGGCGGCGAGCCCGGCGCGGTTCGTCGCAGCAGGCTGCGGCCGCACCTATTTCTTGAATAGCTCATCGGCCGCGCTGCGGTGGCGGGCGGTGTCGGCGAGATGCTGCTCGACCCGGGCGATCTCGGCCCTCAACGTCTCGATTCGCTCATTGAGCTCGTCGACCGACATCGGCCCGAGGTCCTGTTTGATCAGCTGGGTCAGCGGGTCCTGCGGCTTGCTGGAAAAGAAGTCGTCCTCGTCCATGACCGGAATCGTTGACCCGTGCGGGCCTCATGTCAATAAGTCGCCTGAGCAGGGCAACAGGGGCATTGATGAGCGAAATCATTCCGGACGTCATGCGCGCGGTCGAGATTGTGGACGGCCAGCTTCGCCTCGGCTCGCGTCCGACCCCCAGGCCCGGCAAAGGCGAGGTGCTGGTCAAGATCGCCGCGGCCGGCGTCAACCGCCCGGACGTGGTCCAGCGCAAGGGTCTCTATCCGCCGCCGCCGGGAGCGAGCGACATCCCCGGGCTGGAGATCGCCGGCGTGGTGGTCGCCGCGGGGCAGGGCGCGACCCACTTGATCGGCTCCCGGCAATGCGCGCTGGTCACCGGTGGCGGTTATGCCGAATATTGCCTCGCCCCCGTCGGCACCTGCCTGCCGGTGCCCGAGGTGCTGCGCGTGACCGAGGCAGCCGCCATGCCGGAGACGCTGTTCACCGTGTGGATCAACCTGTTCGAGCGCGGCTTTGCCGCCGAGGACGACACCGTGCTGGTCCATGGCGGCACCAGCGGCATCGGCACCATGGCGATCAAGCTCGGTAACCTGTTCGGGCTGGAGGTGATCGTTACGTGCGGATCGGACGAGAAATGCGCCGCGGCGATCGAGCTGGGCGCGGCTCATGCCATCAACTACCGCACGGCGGACTTCGTCGACGCCGTCCAGCGCTGGAGCGAGGGCAGGGGCGTCGCCGTCGTGCTCGACATGGTCGGCGGCGATTATGTGCCCAGAAACCTGGCCTGCCTGGCCGACGACGGACGCCATGTCTCGATCGCCTTCCAGCGTGGCCCGACCGCCGAGATTTCGGTCGTCGATATCATGCGCCGCCGCCTCACCCTGACCGGCTCGATGCTTCGTCCTCGCGATCTCGCCTTCAAGGCCATGGTCCGCGACGAAATCCTCGAAACCGTCTGGCCTTATGTCGAGGGCAATCGCTTGAAACCGGTGATGGACATGAGCTTCCCGCTGGAAGATGCGGCTGCGGCACATGCGCGGATGGAGGCGGGTGACCATGTCGGCAAGATCGTGCTAACAGTCGGTTGATGGCTGGCCTTGTCCTTCACGAAGATGCGCGGTCGGGGAACTGCTACAAAATTCGCCTGACCGCGGCGCATGTCGGCATCAAGCTCGAGCGCAAGAATTACGACATCATGAAGGGCGAGACTCGGACGGCCGAGTTTCTGCGCGACGTCAACGCCAACGGCCGGATCCCGGTGCTTCAGGACGGCGACCGCTTCCTCACCGAAAGCAACGCCATCTGCTTTTTCCTGGCCAATGGCAGCAAGCTGATCCCGGACGGCCATTATGACCAGGCCGACATGCTGCGCTGGATGTTCTGGGAGCAGTATAATCATGAGCCAAATGTCGCCACGCTGCGCTTCTGGCTCCGCTTCATCGGCATCGACGCGCTGACCGATGCCCAACGGGTCCAGCTCACCGGCAAACGGGAAAATGGACTGGCAGCGCTCGACCTGATGGACAAGCATCTGGCCGAGCGGAAATGGTTCGTCGCCGACCAGTTCAGCCTCGCCGACATCAGCCTGTTCGCCTACACCCATGTCGCCGACGAGGCCGATTTCGACCTGGAGGCCTATCCCGAAATCATCCGCTGGATGGAGCGTATCATGACCATGGACCGGCATGTGGGGCTGGAGGATTAGACTCTGCTTGCCCTCGGCCTAGCCGCGGATTAGATGCGCAGTGGAAAGCTGGCCGCTCCGGAAGGGGCGGCCCTTATTGTTTGTGGAGAATTTTCGATGGCCCAGCCGCTGATGCCGCACGCGACCGCCGCCTGGCTGGTCGACAATACCTCGCTCAGCTTTTCGCAGATCGCGGACTTCTGCGGGCTGCATGTGCTCGAGGTGCAGGCGATTGCCGACGATACCGCCGCAACCAAGCTGACCGGGCGCGATCCGATCCGTTCGGGCGAGCTGACCCATGAGGAGATTGAGAAGGGCCAGGCCGATCCTGATTATGTGCTGAAGATGCACAAGGCGCCGGATCCGGTCACTCGAACCAAGGGCCCGCGCTACACGCCGGTGTCGAAGCGCCAGGACAAGCCCGATGGCATCGCCTGGATCATTCGCAATCATCCGGAGGTGTCGGACGGACAGATTTCCAAGCTGATCGGCACGACCCGCACCACCATCGCCGCAATCCGCGAGCGGACCCACTGGAACATGGCCAATATCCAGCCGAAGGATCCGGTGACTCTCGGCCTGACCAGCCAGCGCGAGCTGGATGCCGCCGTCGCCAAGGCGCAGAAAGCGGCCGGTACCGTGGTGCCGACCGACACCCGTTTCGACAGCGACCGCGAGGCGCTGATCGAGCAGCTGCGCGCGGAACGCGACCAGCATCATCGCGACGCCGAGGCGGCGCTGGCGGCCGCGGACGCCGAAGAGCGGGGCGAAGTCGCGGCGTCCGACGAGATCGTTCCCGGCATCAAGGATCCGTTCAAGCGTTGATTTGGCGCCTTCCAGGGGCCAAAAGCTGAGCCATGGAACCTTCGTCGACGGAATTGGGCGACATCGAGCAGATGAGTTTCGAGGCGGCGCTGGCCGAGCTCGAGCAAATCGTGCGCAGCCTCGAGCAAGGGCAGGCGCCGCTCGATGAATCGATCGAGCTCTACCAGCGCGGGGACCGGCTGAAGCGCCATTGCGAGGCGCGCCTGAAGGCTGCCCAGGCGCGGATCGAGCAGATTGCGCTTGGTCCGGACGGTCAGCCGCAAGGCATGAAGCCGTTCGATGCTGCTTGAGGGCGGCGTGTCAGACGCCGAGCTGCAGACCGAGGCCAACCGGATTGCGGCCCAGGTCGAAGCCGTTTTCTCACGATATCTTGTCGGCCCGGGCGACGGGCGCGACCGGCTGTTCGAGGCGATGCGCCACGCCGGCCTTGGCGGCGGAAAGCGTTTCCGCCCGCTGCTGGCGGTTGCGACCGGCCGGCTGTTCGGGCTCGACCAGGAGCGAGCGATCCGCGCCGGGGCGGCGATCGAGGCCATCCACGTCTATTCGCTGATCCATGACGACCTGCCGTGCATGGACGATGACGACTTGCGCCGCGGCAAGCCGACGGTCCATCGGGCGTTCGACGAATCCACGGCCGTGCTGGCCGGGGATTGCTTCCACGACCTGGCGTTCGAGATCATCGCCGACCCGGCGACGCATGAGGACCCGTTCGTTCGCGCCGAGCTGGTGCTGGAAATGGCCCGGGCGTCAGGGCCCAATGGCATGGCCGGCGGGCAGATGCTCGATCTGGTGGCTGAAGGACAGGCGCTCGACATCGGCTCGATCACGCGGCTGCAGCAGCTCAAGACGGGCGCGCTGATCGAATTTTCGGTCGAGGCGGCGTGCATCATGGGCCGGATCCCGCCCGAGGCGCGCACGCCCTATCGCGGCTATGCCCGCGACGTCGGACTTGCCTTCCAGATTGCGGACGACTTGCTCGACCATGCCGGCGATGAAGAGACGGCCGGCAAGCGGCTGCGCAAGGATGCCGGCGCCGGCAAGGCGACGTTCGTCTCGCTGCTGGGTGAGGAGCGGGCAAGGCGGCAGTGCGCCTTCCTGGTCGCCCAGGCGATCGAGCATCTCGACCATCATGGCGAGGAGGCGGACCTGCTCCGCGCCGTCGCTCGCTATGTCCAGGAAAGGGATCGGTGATGGCAACTAGGCAGCGCGTCGGGGTCTATCCCGGCACCTTCGATCCGATCACGCTCGGTCATCTGGATATCATACGCCGCGGCGCGCACCTGGTTGACCGGCTGGTTATCGGCGTGACCACCAATCCGTCGAAGGAGCCGATGTTCACCGTCGCCGAGCGGTTGGAGATGGTGAAGCGCGAAGTGGCCGACGTTCCAGGCGTGACCGTGGTCGAGTTCGACTCGCTGCTGATGGATTTCGCCGAGGAACAGGGGGCGAGCCTGATCTTGCGCGGGCTGCGCGCGGTCGCCGACTTCGAATATGAGTATCAGATGGCCGGTATGAACCAGCAGCTCAACGACAATATCGAGACCGTCTTCCTGATGGCCGACGTGTCGCTGCAGCCGATCGCATCAAGGCTGGTGAAAGAAATCGCCCGCTATGGCGGCGCGATCGACAAGTTCGTGACCCCGGCGGTGGCGGCGGACGTCGCGGCGAAGCTCAAATAGCGCTGGCGCGAGCGGGTGTGCTGGGATAGTCGGTGCGGCACCAAGGGTGGGAGTTGAAGATGATTAAGCGTTTGGTTGCGTTGCCTTTTCTGGTCTTGGCCCTGATCGCGGCCAAGTCTGCGCCAGCGCCGGTTGTTGCCCCCGTTTCGGTGATGGCGGTTCCCGCCGAGGTTGCGGCCGACCCGGCCAATCGCTGGACGCTCGAGCTGTCGAACGGCGGCAAGGTGGTCGTCCAGCTGCGCCCGGACCTGGCGCCCCAGCATGTCTACCGCATCCAGCAACTGACGGCTGCAGGCTTCTACAATGGCCTGGCTTTCCACCGTGTAATCCCGGGCTTCATGGCCCAGGGCGGCGACCCCAAGGGCACCGGCGAAGGCGGCTCGCCGCTCCCCGACGTGCCGGCCGAGTTCAACAAGCTGCCGCATGTGCGCGGCGTCACATCGATGGCGCGTGCCGAAGACAAGAACAGCGCCAACAGCCAGTTCTTCATCATGCTCGCTCCGCGCTTCATGCTGGACAATAAGTACAGCGGCTTCGGCCGGGTGATCGAAGGCATGGCGTTCGTTGATCAGATCGCCGTCGGCGAACCGCCGGCCGAGCCGACCAGGATCGTCCGGGCGACCATTGGCGGGCCGCTTCCGGCGCCGCCGGTTGTCGCGGCTGTGGCTCCTGCCGCCGCTCCGGCTCCCCAAGCACCTGCGGCAGAGCAGGCCGCGGCTCCTGCGCCGGCTGGTCCGGTGGAAGCAGCTCCGGCCGCGCCAGCCACGGAACAAGCGACGCGGGGACCGGCTCCCCTTGAGCAGTCTCCCGCCGAGCCCGCCCCGGAAGCTGCGCCGCAAGAGGCTCCCACGCCCCAATAATGCGCGTCGATCTTTTCGACTTCGACCTTCCGTCAGACCGCATCGCCCTACGCCCCGCGCGCCCGCGCGATGCGGCGCGAATGCTGCTGGTCGAGGGCGAGCAGGTGTCGGATCGGCAGGTGCTCGATCTGCCGGAGATTCTGCGGCCGGGCGACGTGCTGGTATTCAACGACACGCGGGTCATTCCCGCCCAGCTCGAGGGCAAGCGCGGCGAAGCGCGGGTAGGTGCCACTCTCCACAAACGCGAGGGGTTGCGCGAATGGTGGGCCTTCGTCCGCAACGCCAAGCGCGTGCGCGATGGCGATATCATCGAATTCGCCGACGGAGTGAGGGCCAGTGCGGTCACCCGCGACGAGGAGGGGGCGATCCTGCTCCACTTCCATGGCGACGAACCGGTCGAGCTGCTGCTCGAACGGGCCGGACAAATGCCGTTGCCGCCATATATCGCCGGCAAGCGGCCGACCGACGAAGCCGACCGCGCCGATTACCAGACGATGTTCGCGCGCGAATCGGGCGCAGTGGCGGCGCCGACTGCCGCACTGCACTTCACCGACCGGCTGATCGCCGCGCTGGATCAGCGAGGCGTGAATCGCGAAACGCTGACGCTGCATGTCGGCGCCGGCACCTTTCTGCCGGTCAAGGCGGACGACACGTCAAACCACCGAATGCACAGCGAATGGGGCCGGATCGATCGCACGACTGCCGACCGGCTCAACGCGGCCAGGGCGGCGGGTGGCCGGTTGATCGCGGTCGGGACGACTTCGCTGCGCCTCATCGAGAGCGCCGCGGATGAAGAGGGCATGGTCCAGCCGTTCGAGGGCGACACTGCCATCTTCATCACTCCGGGCTACCGCTTCAAAGCGGTCGACGGACTGATGACCAATTTCCACCTGCCGAAGTCGACCCTGTTCATGCTGGTCAGCGCGCTGATGGGGTTGGACGTGATGAAATCGGCCTATGCCCACGCCATCGGCCAAGAATACCGCTTCTACAGCTACGGTGACAGCTCGCTGCTGCTCCCTAAGCGCTGATCGCTTCCTGCTGCGGCTTGGCCTCCGGCACGCCGCCCAGCCAATGGCTGAGATCGCGGTCAATTATGCGCGACAGCAGGATCACATCGTCGCGCAGCCGGTCGATGATTTGCTGGCGGACCGCCGGATCGAGCGGCTTGCGCTTGGCCGGCACCTTGTTCCACTGGAGCAGCCGCTTGCGGAAGCGGAAGAAGGCCGCGAGCGCCGGGCTTTCGGTCGATCCGACCTTCTTCTCGCGTTTGTGAAACTGCTCGCCGGCCAGCGCGGTGCGGATCGCCTTGGGCGGGCGCTTCAGTAGCCGCTGCAGCCAGCCGATGCGGATCGTCTTGTTAATCCGCTGCGGCTCGAAATCGGTGTTGCTCCAAGGCTCGATGTCGAGGAACCGGCAAAGTTCGCGATAGGCGCCTTGCGGATTCCGGGTGAGGTCGTCGAACAGCAGGATATGGCAGCGCTCCCGTCCGACCGCGGCGATGAAGCGCTCGACGTTCCGGCCCAGCTCTCCCGCCCAGTCATAGCGCAGCCAGCGCGGGTCGACCGCGCGCTTGGGGAGGGACTTGCCTTGGGCGCGCTCGCCGATCTTCGCCCAGGCAGTTGGAAAATCGCGGATCGTCTCGTCTCCGGTGACCAGCAGCCGGGCGTGCAGCGATGGCAGCATCGATAGCGGATCGCGCAGGGCGATAACGAACTTGGCGTTCGGCCACAGCTTGAGGATCGGCGCCATCCGCTCGGGCACGTAGAGATAGGTCACCGAGCCTTCGGCGTAGAGCTTGGGTTCGCCTCCGCAATGGCCGAAGAAGCGCTTCCAATATTCCTCAGCGATGACTTCCGCGATTGCCTCGTCGGGCAGGGCGGCAACCTCGTCGCGCGAGAAGAAATGTGGTTCCTTGACGGCGGAGAAACAGACGTCCGGATGCTGCTGGAGAAAGCTCGCCAACGTCGTCGTTCCGCAGCGCGGGGCGCCGACGATGAAGGCGAAACGCGACTGGCTGTCGATCGGCTTGTCCATACGGAGGCGACCTAGGGAGAGAATGCGGCGGGAGTCAGGCCGCGAAATAGCCATACAGTAACCGCGCCGTGAGGCCGAGCGACAGGATTACCAGCAGCGGCCGGATCACCTGGGCGCCGAACCGCATGGCGGTATGGCTCCCGATCCAGCCGCCCAGCATCGCGCCCGCCGCCATGCACAGGCCAAGCAGCCAGAACATCTTGCCGCCAATGGCGAAGAACAGCACGGACGCGACATTGCTCGTGAAGTTGAACAGCTTGGTCAGGGCAGTTGCCCGGGTCAGCCCATGTCCCCGCAGCCCAACCAGCGTTGCGGTGAAGAAGCTGCCGGTGCCCGGTCCGAAGAAGCCGTCATAGGCGCCGATCGCCGCCCCGACCGGGGCGTAGCCGCGCGCGCTGATGCGCTGATGCGCGTCCTCGTCGCTCATCCGTGGGCTGATCAGGACGTAGAGCGCGACCGCCATCAGCAGCAGCGGGATGATCAGCGACAGGGCCCTGGTGTCGATCGTCTGCACGACGATCACGCCCGCGCTGGCGCCGGCGAAGACCAGGATCACGGTCAGCAGGTTGGCGCGCCAGTCGACCAGCCCCTTGCGGGCATAGTTGGAGCAGGCGGTCGCCGTGCCGAACATCCCCTGCAGCTTGTTGGTCGCTAGCGCATTGATCGGCGGCACGCCGGCCGACAGCATCGCCGGCATCATGATCAGCCCACCGCCGCCGGCAATGGCATCGATGAAGCCGGTCAAGACGGCGGTCGCGGTCAGCGCAGCATAGACCCAGGGCTCGATCATGTGCGCCTCATGGCTGGCCAACAGGCGATTGTCACGGCCGCTTTGGCTGGATTAGGCTGCGTCCACAGGGGGTGTTAGCCGATGCGTAAGCTGTTGCTTCTGCCGATCATCATCGTCGGCGTCATTATCATGCTGCCGTACGTGGTCTGGCAGCAGCTGCAGATGACGAAGCCGTTCAGCAACTACCGGAAACGCCACCGCAAGCCGCCCGCGCCGCTAACCGAGGCCGAAATTGGAAAGGCGGAGAAACAGCTCGGCTTCGCCCTGCCCGAGGACCTCAAGCAATTCTACCTGTCAGGCGGGCATCGGCGGCGGGCAGCTTGCGGTGAGTATTACTCGCTGAAGGGCCTGGTAGACGAGTATCGAATGCTTACACGCAAGCCCTACGGGCCCAATGGCGAGGACTGGCCGGCCAACCTCTTGCCGTTCGAGGACCAGCTGGAAAGCTATGCCGCCTACGATCTTGAGACCGGTCTCATTACCATATGGGACTCGGAAGAAATCATTGCCGGGAACGAAAGCCGGGCAGCCTGGAAGCGCACCTTCCAGCCGACCGGCAAGACCCTGGCGGAGTATCTGGCCAAATGAAATTCATCCGTTCGTCCTGAGGAGGGACTGAGTAGCCCGCAGGGCGTATCGAAGGCCCGTCTCGAAGGGCCAAGCGAAATCCTTCGAGACGCCATTTCGACAGGCTCAATGGCTCCTCAGGACGAACGGAGTTGGTTTTCAGCTCATCTCCGCTATTTGCCGCGGCCAATGTCCCGCTTCCAGTTTGAAATCCACGCCACCGACGGCTCCGCCCGAACCGGCACGATCACGATGCAGCGCGGCGAAATCCGCACGCCGGCCTTCATGCCGGTCGGCACCGCCGCGACGGTCAAGGCGATGAAGCCGGAGAGCGTCCGGGCCACCGGTGCCGACATCATCCTTGGCAATACCTATCACCTCATGCTCCGCCCCGGTGCGGAGCGGGTGGCGCGGCTCGGCGGGCTTCACAAGTTCATGAAATGGGAACGGCCGATCCTGACCGACAGCGGCGGCTATCAGGTGATGAGCCTGGCCGAGCTGACCAAGCGGACCGAAGAAGGGGTGGCGTTCAAATCCCACCTCGACGGCGCCAAACACCTCATCACCCCCGAGCGTTCGACCGAGATCCAGCGCCTGCTCGACAGCGATATCGTGATGGCGTTCGATGAGTTGGTGCCCACGACCTCAACCCGCGCTGTGCAGGCGGAGGCGATGGAGCGCTCGATGCGCTGGGCGAAGCGGTCGCGCGACGCCTTCCTGTCCGGCGGGGAGCATGCGGCCCGCGCCGCGCAGTTCGGCATTCAGCAGGGGGCGCTCGACGAAGGCCTGCGCAAGGCTTCCGCGGACGCGCTGATCGACATCGGGTTCGACGGCTATGCGGTCGGCGGGCTGGCCGTCGGCGAAGGGCAGGAGGCGATGTTCTCCGTGCTCGATTTCGCCCCGGGCCAGCTGCCGGCCGACAAGCCGCGCTACCTGATGGGCGTCGGCAAGCCAGACGATATCGTCGGCGCTGTGACACGGGGTGTCGATATGTTTGACTGCGTGCTGCCGACCCGCTCCGGCCGCACCGGCCAGGCCTTCACCGCCGACGGCCCGATCAACATCCGCAATGCACGTTTCGCCGAGGACGAGGGGCCTCTGGATCCGGAATGCAGCTGCCCGACCTGCGCGACCCACAGCCGCGCCTACGTCCACCACCTGGTCAGGTCAGGCGAGATTCTGGGCGCGATGCTGATGACCGAACATAATCTCAGCTTCTACCAGCGGCTAATGCAGGGCCTGCGCGACGCTATTCGAGACGGACGGCTGGCAGAGCACGCCAAGGCATTCAGGGAAAGGTATCGGCAATTAAAGCCGTCACCCTGAACTTGTTTCAGGGTCCCTCTCTCCAAACGCTCAACCGTCTCCACCATGGATGCTGAAACAAGTTCAGCATGACGATGAAGAGCTTTAGACCGCGCTGAACTGGAGGAAGCTGGGGACCGGGCCGTTCCAGGCCGGCGTGGCATCGGGGGCCGGCCGCGGGGCGGGCTCTTCCCGGGCCGGCAGCTCCTCTGCCTCCACCCGTTCCGCGACGCGCTCCGGCTCGGCCTTGCGCTCGCCCCTGCCGCGTCCGCGCGATCTCGCTGGCTTACGCTCGCGCGCCGGCCTTTCCTCACGTGCCGGACGCTCCTCGACGTCCGCAGGCGCGGGCTCCGGGACCTTCTCGCCCTCGGACCGCGGCAGCTTGATCCCGGTCAGCTTCTCGATTGCCGCCACCTGGTCGCTGTCCTCTCGGGTCGCCAGCGTGATGGCGATACCCTTGGCGCCGGCACGGCCGGTTCGGCCGATGCGGTGGATATAGTCGTCCGGCTGCCACGGCACGTCGAAATTGATGACATGGCTGACGCCCTTGACGTCGAGCCCGCGTGCCGCGACGTCGGATGCGACGAGGATATTGATCTCGTCCTTCTTGAACCGGTCGAACTCGGCGATCCGATTGCTCTGGTCCATATCGCCCTGGATCTGCCCGACAGCGAAGCCGGAGCGCTTGAGGCTGGTGTAGAGCTCGCGCACCGTCGTCTTCTTGTTGCAGAAGATGATCGCGTTCCTGAATTCCTCGTCCCGCAGGATCGAGCGCAACGCCTCGCGCTTCTTGTCGCCGCGAGTCAGAATCAGTCGCTGCTCGATGTTGACATTGGCGGTCGCCGGACGCGCCACCTCGATCTGCTTGGGGTCGGTCAGGAACTTGTCCGCCAGCTTCTTGATCGGCGGCGGCATCGTCGCCGAGAACAGAAGCGTCTGGCGGCCCTTGGGCAGCTTGGTGCAGATTTCTTCGACGTCGGGGATGAAGCCCATGTCGAGCATCCGGTCGGCCTCGTCGATCACCAGCAGGCTGCAATCGTTGAGCATGATCTTGCCGCGATCGAACAGGTCCTTGAGGCGGCCGGGGGTAGCGATCAGCACGTCGACGCCCTTTTCCAGCGCCTTGACCTGGTCGCCCATCTGCACGCCTCCGATCAGCAGGGCCATCGAGAGTTTGTGATATTTGCCGTATTTTTCAAAGTTTTCCGCGACTTGCGCAGCCAATTCTCGCGTCGGCTCGAGGATCAGCGAGCGAGGCATGCGCGCCCGGCTGCGGCCCTCTGCCAGGATGTCGATCATCGGCAGCACGAAGCTGGCGGTCTTGCCGGTGCCGGTCTGGGCGATGCCGATCAGATCCTTGCCCATCAATACAGACGGGATCGCCCCCTTCTGGATCGGGGTCGGTACGTCATAGCCGCTGTCGGTGACAGCACGGAGCAACTGGTCGGAAAGGCCGAGATCGGCAAAAGGCATTGAATAGTCCGGATAAAAGGAAAGCGCGCCGCCTGCATGCGTCGCGCCGCTGGCGCGCTACAGGGCGGAGGGGTGAAATGTCAAGGTGAGGGCGCTTAACGCCGCACTTGCTTGACCTGGGGGAACAGGCGCCGGAACCGCTCGATGCGGCAGACGCCGCCAACGCGCGATCGGATCGTATCTCGCCTGGCGCAGATGCGCTCGTCGTCTGGATGAAGATAGAAGCCGCGATAGAAATCGAGCGCCGGGCACTCGTCGTCCATCACCGCCCGGATCCGGCTGCGGTCGCGCAGGACGAAGTCGATCGAGGACGGGCCGGACAGCATCGCGC
Source organism: Pseudomonadota bacterium (assembly GCA_030773115.1). Taxonomy (GTDB): domain Bacteria; phylum Pseudomonadota; class Alphaproteobacteria; order Sphingomonadales; family Sphingomonadaceae; genus Sphingomicrobium. The sequence goes on along the minus strand of JALYNQ010000022.1, from coordinate 31,522 downwards.
CGGCGAGCCGTTCCGTGCCGATGCACTTCGGGCCCTTCTTTTCGATCCAGTCGACCCTTTGCGACTGGCGCGGCCGGATCGGGATGCTGATCACCAGCTCCTGGTTGATCACCACCCGCCTGACGCCTTCGCGCGTCGGAGACGGGGGATCCCCGGCCAAGCCGAACAGGGCCGGGATCAGTCCAAGTAAGGCGATTAGCGTCATGCGGGGAAAACCATTACGGTCAAGCGGTCTACCGGCAAGCGTTGAATGGAGGATGAATTCCTGCCCGCGGCCGGCCGCAGCGGAAATTCGCATGGGTTCAAACGCCTTGCACTTGATGGGGGCAGTCACTAGAGCCTGCCCCCGCAAATCTCATGCAGGCAGGCAGGATGGATTTCCCACCGTCGGCCGCCCCACTTTACGGAGTCGATCCCCATGGCGAGCCAAGCGCCGAACATGCTGCCGCTTCTCTATAACGGCCTCGAGCCGCTCAACCGCAACAACCACGGCAACTATCATGTGCGCCGCCTCAATGGGCTCGATCGCGTGGCCAGCGTCCACGCCATCCCGGTGACGGTCGACGAGTTCGCCATGGCCCAGCGCCATTATCCGATCGTCTTCTCGGCCGGCGATGCGCCGGTGCCGATCGCCTTAATGGGGCTGCATGAGGGCACCAATACCTTCTTCGACAAGAGTGGCGTGGCGCAGGAGAACAACATCTACGTCCCCGCCTATCTGCGCCGTTTCCCCTTCCTCTTGGCCCGCCTTCGCGACGACAGCGACGAGCTGTCGCTGTGCTTCGACCCGACCTCGGGCGCGGTTGGCGAGTTTGAGGATGGCGAGCCCTTGTTCACCGACGGCGAGCCGTCAGAGGCGACCAAGGCGATCCTCAACTTCTGCGAGCAGTTCGAACAGGCCGGCCAGCGCACCCAGGCCTTCATGGCCGAGCTGCAGCAGTCCGGCCTGCTAATGGATGGCGAAGTCGCGATCCAGCCGGAAGGCGCTGAGCAGCCATTCATCTATCGCGGCTTCCAGATGGTCGACGAGGAGAAGTTCAGGAACCTGCGCGGTGATGAGCTGCGCAAGCTCAACCAGAACGGCGCCTTGCCGCTGATCATGGCGCATCTCTTCTCGCTGGCCATGATTCGGGAGATTTTCGCGCGTCAGGTACAGCAGGGCAGCGGCCCGGTTCCTGCCCGCCAGCCGGCCACCGCCGAGGCGTGACGCGACTGCGGCGGACTGTTTAGCTGCCCCATTGAACTTGCGCGGGAGGCCCCCACATCAGGTCCTGCCGCGCGGGTTTCGTCTGTTCCCCTTCAGCGAAAAGCCGCGGCACGCACATCGAGTGCGTTCCTCCCTGACTTCCGGCCGTCCGGTCCTTCCGGACGGCCTTTTTTTACTCCGCGGCGTCGCGGAGGTTGCGCTGGAGCAGAGCATTGCCGAGCCCGCTGGCCATCGCCTCGATCAGGCTGGCGATGCGGTCGAAGCCGATTCCGGGACTGCGGGCGTCGTTCTTCAGATAGAGTGACCGGTCGATCTCCACCTGGATCGCGTGGACGCCTTCAACGGGCCTCCCATGTCTCGCGACGATTGCTCCGCCGGCATAAGGATCGTTGAGGGCCAGTTTGAAGCCAGCTGCCCGGCCGATCCGCGCCGTCTCTGCGGCTACCCAGGATGCGGCGCTGGAGCCGTGCCGGTCGCCGATCACGATATCCGCCTGGCCGCGCCTCGCGGGCATCGAATGGCAGTCGATCAATATGGCCTCGCCAAAGCGCTGGGCGAGCTCATCCAGGGCATCGGCGAGCGCCGCATGATAGGCACGGTGAACCTGTTCGATCCGCTGGTTGAGTTCGGCCTTGCCGATCGGCCGTCGCCACAGCGCCCCATGCCGGTGGGTCCGGGACGGCACCAGTCCAAGTCCGAAACGTGCGCGAGGCCCGACAGGAGCCGGGCTGATTCCATCGACGGCGGCCGGATCGACTTCCGACTCGTCGCGATTGCAGTCGATCACCGCCCGCGGAACATTCTGTACCACCGCACCAAGGCCGGCGGCGATTGCCCGCCAGCACAGCCGGTCAACCAGCGGGTCCTCGAGCGTCTCCAGCGCGCGTCGGCCCTGGGCGGCATTGGCCAGCACTTGCTGATCATATTCCCGTCCAGCATGGGGAATGGAAAGCAGGACTGGCAGGGAACCACGGGGCGGGTGAATCGTCGGGGGAGGGTAGCGGCCCATCTGCAACATGCTTCAGCCTAACCGTGCCATTTGCGGACAGCAATCGACAGAAACGGCGGCGGGCGCTGGAAAATCTTAAGCCAAGCGAGCATAAGTAGCAGCGATGATCAGGATCCTTCTAGCCGAAGACGATATGTCGATGCGCGAATATCTACAGCGCGCGCTCCAGCGGGTCGGCTACGACGTCGAGGCGGTAGGCTGCGGCACCGAGGCGGTGCCGCTGCTCGAGGCTGGCAAATATGATTTGCTGCTGACCGACATCGTCATGCCCGAAATGGACGGGATCGAGCTTGCCCAGAAGGCGAGCGCGATCGACCCGGCGATCCGGGTCATGTTCATCACCGGCTTTGCGGCGGTGGCGCTACAGGGCGGCCGCACCGCGCCGGAAGCCAAGCTGCTGTCGAAGCCGTTCCACTTGAAAGACCTCGTCGCCGAGGTCGATCGCCTGTTCCAGACCGAAGACCAGCACGGGCGGCTTTAAACAGCGGTAGCTGGGGACCGCTTTAACCCCTTGCCGGAACGGGAATCGCCCCTTAAAGGCCCGCTTCCAGATGTCGCCCGAACGCAGTTCGGATGACCAAGGGTTCCCATCAAAGTAGTACTTTGATGGGGTCCCATCGGTGGGCGTGTAGCTCAGTGGTAGAGCACTGTGTTGACATCGCAGGGGTCGCAAGTTCAATCCTTGCCACGCCCACCATTTTTCTCTCTTGAAAATCAGATGCTTAATGAGGCGGTGTCGCGTTTCGCCGCAGTGTTCGGCTGGTTCATTTGAACTTGGGCCCGCAACATCCTGCTTCCAGCAACTACTTCGAAAGCTCTCGCCCTACGGGGTAAAGCAGATAGCGCTCATCGAAATAGGGCGTTCGCTCGTAAAACCATGCCAGCCGCGCATCGGGGTCGGCAGCGAACTTCTTGTCGCTGGCAAGTTTGCGCTCGAACTCCGCCTTGAGCGCCGGGTCGCGGGCCAGCATCCGCTCCGCCAGCGGGGCGATGACATAGCCTTCGATATATTCGGTGCGATGGAGGATTCCGGGGAAATAGTTCCAGGCGAGCAGTGAATCCGCGCTCTCCGGTTCGAGCATCGCGGCGGCGAGCAGTCCGAGCGGCTGGTCGGACGGGACGCGGACCGAGCCCGCTGGAAACGTCTCGCGCCGCGGCGCCTGCACGAAACGGGCGGTAAGCGGCACACGGCCTTCGCTGGCTTGGCCGAGCTTGGGATCGACCAGCCGGACCATGTCGAGCTCGACCGTCCTTGGCTGGTCGAGCGTCTGATACTCGATTCCGTGGAGCTTCAGCCGCTCGATGGCTCCTGGCTCGCTGACCGGCACCCACCAGGCAGTTGGCAGCGTCACCGACTTGTCGGGCGCCTGGCCGATCACCGGCATCCGCTGCCGGATCGGACGGCCGAGCCAGCGGATCTCATCCCGGCCGGACACGGCCGACTTGTATCGCTCGTAAGCCACGCCGAGGAAGTCGATGGTGTAGATCGGCTTGGTGAGTGGTTTCCAGCGGACGACCATCTGCCGGGGCCGGTCGTTCCGGTCGCTCGCGATCGCGGCCCGAAGGGCGGCGCGATCTTCGCCAACCTGCTTCAGCGCCTCCTCGACCAGCACATAGGTGCCGAGCACGCGCTGGCGGTAAGGCTTGAGCGAATGGGTCTCGACCAGCATCGTCGGCAGCCGCCGGACGTCGCCATAGCCGGTCGAGAAGCGCGGCGTGTCGGGGTCGTGGCTCATCCCCTTGTCCGGGTTCCGGTTGTCGACCGCGCTGACATAATAGCCGGGGATGTGGCCGTTGCGCTTCAGCGCAGCGTCCATCTTTGGCCGGAAGCGGCGGTCCAGCCAGCGCCCGATCGCCTCGGACTTGGCGTAGTAGCCCCGCCATCCGGGGAAGGCGTAGGTGATGTCATATTGATAGTCGGTGCCGTCGGTGACGTGCAGATCGAGGTATAGCGCCGGGTCGAAGCGCCGGATCAGCCCGATCATCGCCCGCATCTCCGGGCTGTCGGCTTTCAGATAGTCGCGATTGAGGTTGAGGTTCTGCGCATTCGTGCGCCAGCCCTGGCCGCGCGGGCCGCGCTGGTTGGGGCGGCTATAGATCGAGGCCCGCTCGTGGCCGTCGGCGTTGAAGATTGGGACGAAGACCAGGTCCGCATTGTCGAGCAGCTTGTCATTGCCGCGCAGGGCGATGTCGCGCAGCAACATCAGCCCCGCGTCCTTGCCGTCGATCTCGCCGGAATGGATACCCGCCTGGACGAGCAGCACCGGCTTGTCCCCCCCGCCTTTGCTGGCGCGCACGAAATAGAGCTCGCGTCCCTGGGCGGTGCGGCCGAAGCTTTCGATACTGAGAAGGGGTGAGGCCGCGACCAGCCGGTCCAGCCATGCCCGCGTTTCCGCATAATCGGGCGTGGTGACGAACTCGGTTCGCTCGGCTGGAGTGATCCAGGGATCGGTCTTGGCGACGACCAATCGCTCGCTCGCACCAGACCAGGGCAGGATGGGTGGCAATGGCGCCTCGATCGGCGCCGAACTCGGCGCTTGCGCCGCGGCCGAAACGGGTATTGCGAGGAGCAAGGCGGCAAACGCGCAGTGCGCGAACTTCGGCTGGATCATGCGGCGATACTTAACCCGGCCTGGCCCCGTTTAGCTTATAGAAAATGCCGCCCTCGTCATAACCTGTAAGCTGCAACACGCCGGTCACGACATGCGGCCTGGCCTCGTCCAGTGGGAACGGCACGGCCGCGTTAATCTCGATGAACTGGTTGGGCATCGCATGGACGTGGAATGGGCAGCCCGGAGGATAGGCGAGCAGCACGAAATGCTTCTGCTTCGCCCCCTTTTCGAGCGGCATCATGTAGCCGGCGACCTTGATCCGCTTGCCGTTCAGCGCCTTTACCTTGGGCGTGAACAGCGGCTTTGACACAATATAGCCGTCCGCATTCTTGCGGGTCGTTTCCTTCGTCGCCTCGAGCAGTGCCCATGGCGTTCCGCCGCGCGGTGTTGCCGCCGGCTTCCAGATGTCCTCGACCGGCACCTTGCCGCGCTTCTCCATGGCGGCCGGAGCGGCGCCGAGTGGGAGTAGTAGCGCGGCGCTAAGAGCAAGCGGAACAAGATGTTTCATGGCGACATCCTCAACTGGCGCGGGCAAGGGTTCTGGCGAGATCGACGCGGAATACGCGGGCGGCGGGAAGGAGGGCAGCGACGATGCCGATACCGAGCACCGCCGCGGCGATTGCGACCTCTCCCGGATGGAAGTTGAACGCGGACAGGCCGATGTCGGCGAGCGTCTGGAAAGACCGCCCGGCGATCCACATCAGGGCGTGGCCAAGGACCAGCCCAAGCACGACACCTGCCGCAGCCGTGACCAGGCCTTCGAGCAGGATGGTCCCGAACACGGTCGAGCGGGTCGCGCCCATCACGCGCAGCAGCGCCAGGTCGCCTTCGCGAGCGCGCGCCTGGTTCAGCAGGGCAACGAAGATTGAGAGCCCACCGGTCAGGGCCAGCAGCCAGGCGAAGATCCGCGCCCCTTCGATTGCCGATCCAAACAGGGTCAGCAACCGCGCGGTCTCGATCGCCGGGACGGCCGACTGCATCTCAGTCTGGCGGTTTATCATACCAGGGATGCGGATCGCGCCAGAAGCGTTGCGATAGCTCACGAGCAGTGCCGTCACTTCCGGCTGAAGCTCACCGCGAGCGTCGAGGACGGGCTCGTCGTGATGAGTCTCGCCAGCACCGTGGGCCTCATGCTCAGCTTCGGCGTGCATGCCCTCCTCATCATGCTCGATGCCATGGACGTCCCACACGCTTTCGATCGAGGTGAGGATCAGTCGGTCGGCGACCGTGCCGGTCGGCTTCAAGATTCCGACCGTCGTGAACGGATGCGCCCCATGCTCGCTTTCGCCTTCCCCCTCGCCAAGGCCGTGGCTGCCGAGGAACTTTTGACCGAGCTTCGCGCCGGTCTCACGGGCGACCGTTGCTCCGAGCAGCACCTCTCCGACCGCCTTGTTCATCCGCCCCTGACCAAGCTCGGCGTCATATATGCCGAGGTAGGATGGTTCGGTGCCGACAATGCGGAAGCCCCGGAAATTGTCGCCGAGCGCGACCGGCACGACCCGCGCGACGCCGGGATCCCGCCGCAGTAGATCGACACTGCTTAGCGGGATGTTCCCGGTCGGCATGTCGACCTGATAGATGCTCGACAGGATGAGCTGGAGCGGCGATCCCTTGGCCCCGACCACCAGGTCGATGCCCCGCGCGTCCCGCTCGAACCGGTTTTCCAGCTGACTTGAGAATAGCAGCAGGAGCACAAGCGTTGCCACGGCAATGCCGAGCAGCACCACGTTCAGCGCGGTCGTCATCCACCGATCGCGGAGATAGGCCAGGGCGAGCCCGAACATTGGCTAAGCCGCCTGCTTGAGGCGATCGAGCGCTATCGTCTCGGGGATGAATGCGCGCAGTCGCGCGTCATGAGTGGCGATCAGCAGCGTCGAGCCATTGGCGTTGGCGGTATCGATGAGCAGCCGAGCGACGCGTTCCATGTTCGCGTCATCCAGTGCTGAAGTCGGCTCGTCGGCGATCAGTAGGTCGGGCTTGCCGACCAGGGCGCGGGCGATCGCGGCGCGCTGCGCTTCGCCTTGGCTCAAGTCGCGTGGATGCGCCTTGGCACGATGGCTGATCCCAAGGCGCTCGATGAGGGCATCGATCGCCGCGACATCCCTGCCGCGCCCGCTCAGCCGCTGGGCAAGCGCAAGGTTGCCGCGCAGGTCGATCGCCGAGACCAGCCGCAGCGATTGAAACACAATCCCGATCCGCCGCCGCCGCAAGTCGTCGCGCGCAGTCGGACCGGCCGCGCTCATCGACTCGCCGGCAATGATGATCGACCCCGATTGGGGCGTCAGCAGCCCGGCGATGAGGTTGATCAAGGTGGTTTTACCCGAACCCGACGGGCCGAGCAGCAGGCTGTGCTGCCCGGAAGTCAGCCGAAGCGAGAAACCGGCAAGGACCGGAGCGGCGCCCCCATAGCCGTAGGAAATATTATCAATCGCAAGCAGCATGACCTAGCGGAACATGGCTCCGTCGGACGGACCATCGTTCGGCGCCGTCGTTTGCTTGCTGGATGGTTTCGAGCTCTCGTCGCTCTTGCCGTCCTCCTCGGCCTGATCGTCGGTCGATGCGCGCTTGCTCGGGCCTCGTTCCTCTTGCTTTGGGCCTGATGCGGGATCCTGGAAGTCCGCGTTCGGGGCTGTCGTTTCCTGCGGGCCGCCCCGGACCATATTGGCGAAGGCGAAGAACCGATGCCCGCCCATGCCATCGAGCTCGCAAGCTAACGCCGGCGACGAGGCGGAAATGAGGGCGACGGCGCCAACCAGCTTGAGCTTCCGCATGATCCGATCTCCTAGCAATTCGTGAGACATTACATCATATCATTATTCAATTCGAGCTTTCGCTTGACGCCTCGTCGAACGGGTGCGCCCGCTCGTCGAGGTCTTTGGCCCAGCTTGGTGTTACCCACATCGAGAGCAGCGGCCCGCGCACTCCAGGTGAATGGCCCGAACTGCAAAATCTCGCTCGCCGCAAATCGATTGAAGCTTTTCCATCAAGCTGTTTGCCGGGGTGCACACCGACGCAAGGCACCGGTCGCAAAGAGATACCAACCAGGCTGCGCAACGTGGGTCGGGCGAAATCAGAAACTTCTTCCAGCTGGCGATCGGAATCACGAGGCCAGCGCCGACCAAGGTGTTGAGCGTGCGGTGAATGCTGTTGGGATGGGCTCTTCGGAGGCCAGCCCGGTTCAATTCATCCACGATGCCATAGGTGCCGATCGGCCCACGTTCGCGCCACAGGAGCGCCAGCACCTCGCGGCGCAAGGCGGTGAGGATCAGACCCCGATTAGCAGCCGCGCGGAGGTAGGGCTCTAGAGTCGAGATTGCCGGCGGTGTACTCGCAGCCGTTGATTCAATCATTTTCGACCGGTCTCTGTGGATTGCTCTGAAGCTGCAAGCGCCAGTTCCGGAGGTGGGCAATGGCGAGGATAACGCTCCCGCACACCGTAAGGCCGGTTTCGACCCACAGCCTGTCGTGGGACATTACCCCCAAGCCGAGCAGCAGCAGACCGATTGCTCCCAGCAACGCCGGGAGCACAAGGCCGTGTTGTCGATAGCCGCGCTGCATCGCGATGGCGCTGGCCGGAACGGCGATCGCCAGCATCGCTACATGAAAGCCGTGCGGCACATGCAGGATCGAGCCGATCGCCGGCAGCAGCCCCAAGAGCAGGGGTAGGCCGAGGCAATGTACCAGGCAGAGCAGCGAAACGCTGCCTGCGACAGCGTCCCACACGCCAGAAATCCCCTGCTTTCGAGCCATGCTTGCAAACCCCGATTTTGGATGCAATGTTATATTATATCTTGAATCGACGAATGCAACTCGAAGGGGCGAAATGATCGTGAGTGGTAATGAGTAGTGTTGCCGCCGAAGCGTTGCATGGTGGCTTGCGTCCGGCATGGCGACTGGCCTCCTTCGCGGTGCTCCTGTCGAGCGCGGCTCCCGGCATCGCGCAAAGCGAGCTGGCCCAGGACACCAATCGCCGGCAAGCTGACGCGCCTCGACATCGTCGCCGGCGGGGTGCTGCTTCGTGCCCGGGTGATCGGGGAGGGCGTTGAGCTCGGTCGGGTAGGGCGTCATCCCATCGGCCAAGCGGCCCGCAACCTGCAACTCAACCTTGACTGGCGCCCGCCGTGGATCGACGGCCTGTCGCTCGACGTTTCGGCTACCCATTGGAGCCGTCGCGCAGCCACCCGCGACAATCTCGTCTTCCTGCCGGCGCGCACGCTGGTCGACCTCGGCGGGCGGTACCGCTTCAAGCTCGCCGGCCGCCCGGCCTCGATCCGGGTTAGGGCCACCAACCTGTTCGATGTCTACGGCTTCGACCTGCGGGGCAGCGGCGCCTATGACACCATTCCCGGCCGCGTGCTGAGCGGCGCCCTTGCGATGGATTTCTGATGCCCGAAGGGTTGGAACTGGCTGTCCGAGCTGCACTGGTCGGGATCGGCGCCACGGCGGTGAGCGACCTCTGGGCATGGTTCGCCGATCGCGCATTCGGCCTGCCGCGCCCGGACTGGGCGAAAGTCGGCCGCTGGATCGGGCACTTCCCGCGCGGCCGCTTCGTCCACCACAACATCGCCGCGGCGGCGCCCGTGGCTGGCGAGCGGCCCATCGGCTGGCTCGCGCATTACGCGATCGGCATCTTTTTTGCCGGCTTGGTTCTCGCCATCTTTGGCCTCGACTGGGGGCGCTCGCCGACGCTGCTCCCCGCGCTATTCGTCGGCGTGGCGACGGTTGCGGCGACCTTCCTCATCATGCAGCCGGCGCTAGGATGGGGGATCGCGTCCTCGAAAATGCCCGACCCAACCGCGGCGCGCCTGCGAAGCCTGGCTAACCACACCATGTTCGGCATCTGCCTGTATCTCGCGGGGCTGGTTGTGGCGCTTCTCGACTGATGTCCGTTACTGTCGCTCCGGTAGCAACTCGCTGCACCTACGAGTTTGTGCGCAAATGGCTGCCAGCGAACGCCAGGAATGTGCTCGAGGTCGGCTGCGGCAGCGGCCAATTGGCGAGCAGCTCATCAAGGACGGCTTGCGGCGCAGCCGCGGTTTCGAGCGCCAGCTTGTACCCGAGGCGGACCCCTGTGTTCTGGTCTGATTTGACATCGCAGGGTAGCAAGTTCAATCCTTGCAACGCCCACCATTTTCTCCCTCAGATAATCAAGCCCTGAGCCCAAGATCGTCAGCGGCGTCCTGACGGCGCGCCCATCCAACCCGGGCGCCCTCGTCAAGGTCAACGGGCAGAGCCTCTCCGCGCCCACGCATCCACGGCATCCATTCGCACTTGACGCGGGATGCTTTGATAGCGCTATCATGCAGAGAGTCTGGCGTCGTCGAGGGGTGAGATGCGGCACGCGGCATTCTTGTGGGCAGCGATCGCGATCGTCCTTTCGGCCTGTGCAATTCAGCCTCGGCCAGAGCCGACGCCGGTTGCGGGCGAAGCATTTCCGTTCAAGCGCGGCGTCAATGTTCTCGGCTACGACCCTTTGTGGAAGGACCCGTCCAAAGCCCGATTCCAGTGGTGGCACTTCGGTGAGATCCGCCGCGCCGGCTTCGATCACGTTCGAGTCAATCTCCACGCCTTCGACCACATGGATGCATCGCACAGGCTGTCGGCGGAATGGCTAAACAAGCTGGACACGGTTGTGCGCGAAGCTCAGGCGGCGGGCCTCGGAGTCATCCTTGACGAGCATGACTTCACCGCCTGCGCGAAGGATGTTCCGGCTTGCCGGATCCGTCTGAGCGCCTTCTGGCGCCAAGTCGCGCCTCGTTACCGGAGTGCGCCGCGCAACCTGGCGTTCGAGCTTCTGAATGAGCCGCATGAAGCGCTGGATGCCGAAACCTGGAACGGTTTCCTTGCGGACCTGCTGGCAATCGTGCGGGAGAGCAATCCAACCCGCATCGTCGTCATCGGTCCGACGCGCTGGAACAATTTCCGCGAGCTTCCTACGCTCAGGCTGCCCGAGGAGGATCGCAACATCCTCGTCACCTTCCACTATTACGATCCATTCCCGTTCACTCACCAGGGCGTCTCCTGGGCGGGAGACGTCAAGAATCTCAGCGGAATTCCCTGGGGCAGCGACAAGGATCGCGGGCAGCTCCGGTCCGACTTCGCGACGGTCGCTACCTGGGCCGCGGCCAACCGGCGGCCGATCTACCTCGGCGAGTTCGGGGCCTACGACAAGAGCGGGACTCCGCTCGAGATGCGGATCGCCTACACCGACGCCGTCGCCCGCGAGGCCGAGCGGAACGGATTCGGGTGGGCCTATTGGCAGTTCGACAGCGACTTCGTCGCCTGGGACATGAACCGCGATGCCTGGTTCGAGCCGATCCGCAAGGCCTTGATCCCGGAAGAGTAGGCCGCGTGCGACTGTTCGCGTTCGCCATTCTCGCCTGCGGCAGCCAGGCCGTCGCTGCTCCGATGCTTGACCCGCTGTTCACCGACCATGCGGTAATTCAGCGCGACCGGCCGATCCACGTGTCTGGCCGGGCCGATCCAGGCGAGCGGGTATCCGTGACACTGGGACCCGCTGCAGCGAACGTCACCGCAAACAGGAGCGGCGACTGGACCGTGACGCTTCCGCCGCTGACCGCCGGCGGACCTCATACCCTGACCGCGGCGGGAAGCAGCAGTACCGCCGCTACCGCAAGGGACATATTGATTGGCGACGTATGGCTGTGCTCGGGACAGTCAAACATGGAATGGCCGCTGCGCCGGGCGACGGGCGGCGACGAAGCGACCGCCGCGGCCGCAGACGACCAGCTCCGGATACTTACCGTGCCCCAACGCAGCGCCTTTGCGCGCGTGGACAAGTTGGATCCAAGCGTGCACTGGGAAGTGGCGAACCCCGACACTGTCAAGGAATTCTCAGCCGTCTGCTACGGTATGGTCCGCGACCTGCGCGCGGCGGCGAAAGTACCGATCGGTGCGATCGATTCAAGCTGGGGCGGCACTCGCATCCGGCCGTGGATAGACGAGGCCTCGATGCGCTCGCTCGGCGACACCGACGCGCCCTTGCTTGCGCTCTACCGTCGCGATCCGGCGGCCGCGGCAAAACGGTTCGGTGAGGCTTGGGGCGCCTGGTGGCGCCAGGGGACTGGCGAGACCGCCGGCCAGGAGCCGTGGCGGGCAAGCGGCCGGCTGATGTGGTCGCGGTTCCCGAAGATCGACTATTGGGAGCGATGGGGCGACCCAGCGTTCGCTGGCTTCAACGGCAGCGTCTGGGCGCGCACGCGCTTCACACTGACGCGCGAGGAAGCTGCCAAGGGCGCAACCCTGTCGCTCGGAGTGATCGACGAAACCGATGTTAGCTGGATCAACGGCGTTGCCGTAGGCGCCGACTTCGGCTGGTCGCGCGAGCGCAATTATTCGGTCGAGCCCGGCGTGTTGAGGGCCGGCGAGAACGAGCTGGTCGTGTTCATTGGCGACAGCTGGGGCAATGGTGGGTTCGCCGGGCCGGCCAATGAACTGCGGCTGAGCTTCGCCGACGGATCGTCGAAATTGCTGGGCGATCGCTGGGAATATTCAGTCGAGAAACGGGCGCTTCCCAATCCGCCGCATGCACCATGGGAAAGCCACACGGGCTTATCGACCACGTACAGCGCCATGATTGCGCCCCTGGGGCGGCATAGCCTCAAGGGCGTCGCCTGGTATCAGGGTGAATCCGACGTTGGCGTACCGGGCTATCAAGCGCGACTGGCGGCGCTGATGTCGAGCTGGCGTCGGCAGTTCGCCGACCCGAAGCTGCCGTTCGTGATCGTTTCACTGTCCAGCTTCGGCAAACCGGCTTCGATACCAGTGGCGAGCGGCTGGGCCGAAGTGATCGACCAGCAGCGCCGCGCTGCCTCGGCGGAGCCGAACGCCGGGCTGGCCGTCGCCACCGATCTCGGCGATGCCGGCGACCTTCATCCGCCGAACAAACTTGCCGTCGGGGGCCGCGCCGCGCTCACCGCCCGCAAGATCGCCTATGGCGAGGATGTTCCAGCGGGTCCGATGCCGGTGAGCGCGACGCGTACTGAAACGGGTATCGCGATTGCCTTTGCCGGCGTATCGAAGTCGCTGCAGTCGCTGAGCGGAGTGCCGATCGGCTTCGAGCTGTGCGCGGAGACGCAGGCGAGTTGCCGCTACGCCACTGCAAGCATCTCCGGCAGCAGCATCGTGATTCGGGGCGACGGACTTCCGGCGACGCGCGTGCGCCACGCCTGGAGCGACGTGCCGGTGATCAATGTCTACGACGATAGGCTGCTTCCGATTCCGCCCTTCGAGCTTCCCATTCAGTGACCGGTTGAGTGCGCAGGCGTCTCGGTTGGGGCAGCAGACGAGTTGCGCACGATGAACTCATAGTCGAGCACAATCTCCGCGGTCGTGGGCGCAAGACCCTGATCCTGCTTCTCGAGGTCATCGAGCAGCAGATCGATGGCCGAGGCCGCCATTTGTGCAACCGGTTGGCGGATTGTTGTCAACTGCGGCCAGACGATGAGCGCAGTCTCCATATCATCGAAGCCAACGACAGTGAGGTCGCTTGGAACGGCAATACCCCGCTGGTGAGCAACGTAGATCACTCCCGCCGCCATGTCGTCATTGCTGGCGAAGATCGCAGTCGGCCTGGGCTGGAGCTGAACCAGGCGCTCCGCGGCGGCAATCCCGGATTCGAGATTGTAATAGCCTTGGACCACCGGGCATTGGGCCGGGTCGATGCCTGCGGCCTTGAGCGCATCGCGGAACCCCAGTTCGCGTTCCGTCGCGGACTGGTACGCGGGATTCCCGCGAATAAAGCCGATGCGCCTATGGCCCAGCTCGACCAAGTGCCGGGTGATCTCTGCCGCCGCCCGGCGATGATCGATCCGGACCGTCAGTGGGTTGTCCGAAGGATTTGCAACAGCAACGCTGGCAAAGCGGATCTTGAGACGCTGCAGTTCCTCGACAAGCGGAGAGGATTCGGAGATGGGCGGGGTCAGAATGACCCCTCGGACATCGGCATTTGCCATTCTCCGAGCTGCCTCCCGCTGGCTTGTCTCGTCATTGAGGTCGCAAGTCTCGACCACGAGCTGGTTGTCGGTTTGCCGGGCCCGAGCGACCGCGCCCGCAAGGAAGTTCTTGAGGAACGCGACCGTAATGCCGGAATAAACGAAGCCGATCTGATTCGGCCGTCCAGCTGCAAGGCTGCGGGCCGACGGATTGGGAGTATAGCCGAGCTCTTCGATCACCCGAAGCACGCTCGCCCGGGTTTGCTCGCTGATCTTGCCCCCGCTGTTAAGGGCGCGCGATACCGTCATCGCCGACACGCCCGCGGCCTGGGCGACATCGACGATGGTAACCGCACCTCGCCTGCGCCGGCTGGGCCGCTCCATCTTCCCCTCCATCGACGTAGGCCATGCCATTGCAAGCCCGCGCCGCATAGCTATGGTAGCGCTATCAGAACAAAAGGAAAGTCCGGGGAGAGCGATGATGGAACGGCGTTCAGGCCTGTTGTCTATTGCCGCGGCAATGGCAGTCGCGGGGCTGATTGGAATTGCGGCTTCAGGCGCAGCCCAGAATCCGCCCCCGGAGCGGCCAATCTACAAGGACCCATCGCAGCCGGTCGAACGGCGGATCGAGGATCTTCTCGCTCGAATGACACTCGAGGAAAAGGCCGCGCAACTCACCACCGTCTGGGAGCATAAGGACAAAATTCAAAGGGATGACGGTGCCTTTGCCCCCGCAGAGGCGTCGCAGAATTTCCCGAACGGTCTCGGCCAGATCGCGAGGCCGTCCGACCGCCGCGGAGTGACGGCCGCCAACGCCGGCGCGGCCGGCGCTGCAGCCGGAGGGGTCAACCGCGGCCCGCGCGAGACCGCGGATTACATCAACGCGGCGCAGCGCTGGGCGGTCGAGCAGACCCGGCTCGGGATTCCCATCCTGATGCACGAGGAGGCGCTTCACGGCTACGTCGCCCGTGGATCAACCAGCTTTCCCCAATCCATCGCGCTCGCGAGCAGCTGGGATCCGGCTTTAATCGAGCGGGTGTTCTCGGTCGCGGCCCGCGAGATGCGTGCGCGCGGAGCCACGCTGGCGCTGGCGCCGGTCGTCGACGTAGCCCGCGATCCGCGCTGGGGCCGGATCGAGGAGACCTACGGCGAAGACCCGCATCTGGTGAGCGAGATGGGCCTGGCATCGATCCGCGGGTTCCAAGGCACGCGGCTGCCGCTCGCGCCGGACAAGATCATGGTCACGCTCAAGCATATGACGGGCCACGGCCAGCCGGAGAACGGCACGAACGTCGCGCCCGCCCAGATATCCGAACGCACCCTTCGTGAGAATTTCTTCCCGCCGTTCGAGCGAGCGGTGAAGGAGCTTCCAGTACGCTCGGTGATGGCCTCGTACAACGAAATCGATGGAGTCCCGTCGCACGGCAATTCATGGCTTCTGAACCAAGTGCTGAGAGGCGAGTGGGGTTTCAAGGGCGCAGTTGTCAGTGATTATTTCGCAATCCGCGAGATGATGACCCGCCACAAGATGTTCTCGAAGATCGAGGACGCCGCGGAGCGGGCGATCAAGTCCGGCGTGGACTCCGAAACGCCAGATGGGGAGGCCTATGTCCACCTGCCCGCGCTGGTGCGGTCGGGCCGCGTTCCGCAGGGGTTGGTCGACGATGCCGTGCGCCGGATGCTTCGCTTGAAGTTCGAGGCGGGACTGTTCGAAGACCCATATGCGGACGCGAGCAAGGCCGAAGCCCGGACTGCAACTCCGGCCGCCATCGCGCTCGCCCGCGAGACCGCGCAGCGTTCCATCGTCCTGCTCAAGAATGAAGGAGGGCTGCTTCCGCTCGATCCCGGCAAAGTAGGCCGCATGCTGGTCGTCGGGACGCACGCCCGCGACACTCCGATCGGCGGCTACAGCGACGAGCCGAGGCATGTGGTAAGTGTGCTCGAGGGGCTTCAGAAGGCCGCTCGCGGCAGGTTTGCGGTCGACTTTTCAGAGGGAGTCCGGATTACCGAGCAGCGCTGCTGGTCGTGTGACGAGGTCAAACTGGTCGATCCCGGGGTCAATCGGCGGCTGATCGCCGACGCCGTCGCCGCGGCGCGCAATGCCGACACCATCGTCCTGGTGCTCGGCGACAATGAGCAGACCAGTCGCGAAGCATGGGCCGACGCCCATCTGGGCGATCGCTCATCCCTCGATCTCATCGGGCAGCAGGAAGAGCTGGCGAGGGCAATCATCGCGCTTGGAAAGCCGACCGCCGTCGTCCTGCTCAACGGCCGACCCCTATCGGTCAATTATCTCGCCGCCAATGCACCGGCGTTGATCGAGGGCTGGTATCTCGGTCAGGAGACGGGCAATGCGGTCGCCGACGTGCTTCTCGGCAAGGTGAACCCAGGCGGCAAACTACCGGTGACAATCGCCCGCCACGTCGGCCAGCTGCCGATCTTCTACAATCGCAAGCCGACCGCGCGGCGGGGGTATCTATTCGACACGACGACTCCGCTTTATCCGTTCGGCTATGGTCTCAGCTACACGAGCTTCGATATTTCCGCTCCGCGACTGGCCCAGGCAACGATCCGCAATGGCGAGACTGCGACGGTCAGCGTCGATGTGACCAACACCGGCCGTAGAGCCGGCGACGAAGTCGTCCAACTTTACGTGCGCGACGACGAGGCATCGGTCACTCGTCCGCTGCTTGAGCTGAAGCGCTTCCGCCGCGTCACACTCAAGCCTGGTGAGCGACGCACGATCTACTTTGAGCTAACGCCTGACGATCTCGCGCTCTGGAACCTTCAGATGAAGCGGGTGGTCGAGCCCGGCACTTTCACTATCTATGCCGGGCCGAACTCGGTCGACCTTAAGGAAGCAAAGCTTACGGTTGCGGGGTAGACGCCGCCGCGTCTCCGCCGACGCACATCATCGCGAGCTTCGCCGAATAGTCGGTCGCCTGAGGCAACTTCACCCCTTTCCGCTCGGCCATTTCCCACACCGATAGCGGCGCCGGCTCGCTGGGGTCGGTGTAGGCGCGGTAGGTTGGGTCGCGCTGCGCCTCAGGAATGGAGACGAAGCGAAAGCCCTCGTCGCGGTACAACTGTAGCAGGCGCGGCATCATCCGGGCGCTCATCGCGCTGACGTGCATCAGCTGCACGTAGGGGATGTCGCGGCCATGGAGCTCCCTCGCCGTTTCGCGCGCCACGGCGATACTCTCCTTCGCCGCGTCGAGGTACATGCGCTCCAGCTCGGCGATCGCTCGCTCGTCACCCGCAGCCGAGCAACGCGCGTAAGGCGCCGTCCATTGCCAGTCCCAAGTGTCCAGGGCCACGGCAGCGATCTTGTATCCGTGCCTCGCCAGAACGCGCCGGGCCGCCGCGCGCTGCTCCGCATCCTTGCCTTCATCGAGGAAGGGATAGCGAAACCAGCGCCAGTCGCCGCCTGCACGCCGCAGAAGCGGCTCGTTGCGGATCAACTCCTGCTCGAATTCATCGACGCTCATCTCGCTCAAATGACGATGTGCCCAGCCGTGATTGCCGAGTTGCATGCCCGCCGCGGTCCATTCCTGAAGCACATCGACCTTCGGCTGCCCGGCGTTCGCTCCATTGATCACGGCATAAGCCGGAACGCGCGCAGCCTTGAGCGCGGCGATCATCTCCCGATTCACCGCGACTGCGTCCGTGCCCGGCGGGAAAGGCGCGTGAACCGGCAAATCGTCGATGGTAATAGCGATCTGCGGCTGAACCGGCGCTCGCTGCGGCAGCGTGGCGCACCCGGCAAGTAGCGCCGCGAGAAGGCAGGCGGCCGTGGTTCGAAACACCCGCCTTCCAATCATGGCGTAGATGAAATTCCGCTGCGGGCGTGGGGGCCAATCAGCGCGCCGACGAATCCGCCGGCGCGTTTGGTGCTGAGGATTGTGCCGTCGGCGCCCGTCACCAGGGTGCGCCAGCGCCGCCCATCCGTGCGCCAGGCGAAATCGTAGTGCGCGCCGCGCGCCTGCACCCTCAGCCGCACTGGAGCCCCTGCCGTTGCCGCAAACGCTGTCTGTTGCACGACCACCCCGATCGCCGCATCCTCAGGCCCGGCACGGCGACGCAAACGGACCACCGGCTTGCCGCCCTCCCGGCCAACCGCGAGGAAATACCAGAATTCGTCGTTCTGGATGGCGGCTATGCCGGCTTCGTCGCTATCCGTCGTTGGGTTGAATCGGACGACCGTGGTCGCCGTCGCGTTCAGATGCTGTTGCCGCCGGGCGACGAACGAGGGGTTACCGAAATCGCCGAGCGCGATCGGCCGAGCCTTGAGATGCAACGCTCCGCCGGACAGCCTCCACCAACGCTCTTTCGGCTGCCGCGTCATCATCCAGTGCAGCGGAAGCTTCGTGCCGGTGAACTCGTCCCGATATGTCAGCGGCCCGCTCGTCGGCACGGGCGGCATGCGTTGCGCGGGCAGGTTTGGCCGCTTCGCGGTCCACGGGATGATTTCCTCTGGTGCCGTCAGTCGGGGCCAGCCATCCTGCCAGTGAACGCGCATCAGGAAAGTCTCCCGGCCGGTATTGTAGCTATCGTCCCCATAGGGTCGGGTCGCTAGGAAGGTCGCCCACCATTCGCCGGACTGGGTCTCAACGAAATCCGCGTGTCCCGCTGAAGTGATCGGGTTTGGCCGATCGCTTGGCAGGTCGCGCTGAGTCAGGATCGGATTGCCTCCGAACGGCTCATATGGGCCGGTGACTTTGTGGCTGCGAAGCACGACCTGCGAATGGTTTTCGCCTGTGCCGCCCTCAGCCGCGATCAGATAATACCATCCGTCTTTTCGGAAGATGTGCGGCCCTTCAATCCAGATCGGCTTTCTCGAGATGTCGACGCCGCCGTTGACCAGCAGCACTCTCTGCCCCGAACTGGTCAGCGACTTCGGATCGAACTGCTGAATCCAGATGGCACGATGGCCGTCATAAAGCGGCTGTCCGGGCGGCCCGTCGTTGTAGACGATCCAGGCGCCGCCGTCCTCGTCGAAGAACAGAGAGGGGTCGATACCGCTTACGTGAGGCAACCATATCGGCTGCGACCACGGGCCGCGCGGATTAGTTGACGTGATGACGAAATTCCCGCCGCAATCGACGCAGGTGTTGACGATGTAAAAGGTGCCGCCGTGGTGCGAGATGGACGGAGCGAACAGGCCGCGCGACATCCCGAGCTTGCCGAAGTCGAGCTGTTCCGGCCGGTCGATCGCATTGCCGATCTGCGTCCAGTTCACCAGGTCGCGACTGTGGAAGATCGGGATGCCTGGGAACCAGCTGAAGGTCGAATTGATCAGGTAATAATCATCGCCGACGCGGGTGATGCTTGGGTCCGGGTAGAAGCCCTGGATGATCGGGTTGCGGTATTCGCCTGTCTTGGGCGCCGGCAGGCGGTCATCGCCGCGATATTCGAACCAGTCGAAGGTGGCGGTCGGATGCGCGGCCGCCGGAGCGATCGGAGGCACGGCCAGAAAGGCAGCTATCGCGAACGGCCTCCTCATGTCGATTCTTCGTTGCTGGCGTCGCGTGCGTGACATGCGTCGGCCTCCTCAAGCGTGGCGCGACGTAGCAGATGCGAAGGCCCTCGCAATCGCCTCGCGTAGCGGCTTGGCGCGGAAGTCGACGTCATAGGGCGTGCCGCGCTTGATCGTCCCATCGGAGCGTGGATCGAAGCCCGTGAGCCAGCTGTACCGGTCGACCATCCCCCAGGCGAGGATGTCGCCGAGCTGCGGATAGGAAAGCATCACGTCGAGATAGGCCTTGGCATAATCGGCGACCATCCGGTCGCGCACGACGATGTCGGTCGGGGCATTGCGGTCGTTGACGTCGAATTCGGTGATGATGAGCTTGTAGCCCATCGCCACCACTTGATCGAGAAAGCGTCGCCACGGCCCTTCCGACTCGCGCACTATGTCGGCGACAGGCAAGTCCTTGAGCAGCCTGACGTGTGACTGGATGCCGAGCGTGTGGACTGGAGTGCCACGCTTGCGGAATCCCTCGAGCAATTTCAGCACGCCGGCGATGTGGGTCTCGTCCTCCGCGCCCCGTTCCCAGCTCATATAGTCGTTGTAGACGAGCTCGGCATGCGGGGCCTCGGCCTTGGCCGAATGAAACAGCAGGTCGAGCATCGCCTCGCCGCCCATCGCGCGCGTGACGACGGTGTCGCGGATCGCGCCCGTCTCCGGTTCCACGGCCTCGTTGACCACGTCGTACGAGTGGATTGTCGTTCCGTAGCGCCTGCAGACAGTGCGAACATGCTCGGCGAGCATCCTCTCCGCCTCGCGGGCTGGCTGCGGACCGAAGTCGTGCCCAACCAGCCATTTCGGATACCATTTCTCGGGCGTCCAGAAGAGCGTGTGGCCCCGAAGCTTAAAGCCCTTCTTGGTCGCATAATCCGCAATCGCGTCGAACTGGCGGAAATTGAAGCCAGTTGCCGACGGGCGGGTCCATTGCCACTTGAGTTCATTCTCCGGAACGAGCAGCGAGCATTCGCGCTCGAGGATGGCGGAGTAGGCGGGATTGGCAAAACTTCCGCCATCGGCGCCCCGAGCAGCCCACCCGACCGCCGAGCCAAAGCGGCGGCCGCTCTTTCGGGCGAAGCTGTCGAGCGAATGCGGACTGCGTGCGGAGGGGGCCGACGGCATCGGCGCGCAGGCGACAAGCGCGCCCCCGCCGAGCAACAGGCTCTCGCGCCTCGTAAGCATCGGCTCCTCTCCCCGACTGCTAGCGCTAACAGTGGTCGACACGCTAAGCATGTCAATAAGCGGGAGAAGATGGACGTGCGATTGCTTCGGTTCTGGCTCGTATTTGCACTGGCGCCGTCGTCGCTGTCATCGCCGGCCGCCGCCGAGGATGGATACGATCTGTGGCTGCGTTATCGCCCGGTCGAGCTACAGCGTCAGCGGGCCTATCGTCCGCACGCGACCGCGATCGTGGTCGAAGGCGACAGTGCGACCCTGCGCGCTGCCCGGGACGAGCTTCGGCGCGGAATAGGCGGGATGCTCGGCAGGAGTCCGGCTGCGGGGCTCCGCCCAGGCGCAATCGTCATTGGGACCTTGAAGTCGCCTCGCATCTCCGCGCTGCGCCTGCCACTTGCAGGGCTTGGCGGCGAAGGCTTCGTGATCAGGAGCGCGACCGTGGCCGGAAATCGCGTCACGGTCATTGCCGCAAACCGGGATATCGGCGTCCTGTACGGGGCCTTCGCTTACCTCCGTCTGATCCAGACGCGGCGTCCGGTCGCTGCGCTCGACATTCGCGACCGGCCCAAGCTTGCGGTTCGGTTTCTCAATCATTGGGACAATCTCGATCGCACGGTGGAGCGCGGCTATTCGGGTCCCTCGTTGTGGGACTGGGAGAACCTGCCCGCGACCCATGCGCGCTACGTCGACTACGCCCGCGCCAACGCGTCGATCGGGATCAACGGGACGGTGCTGACCAACGTCAATGCCAACGCCCAGGTTCTGACGCCGCAATATGTCGAGAAGGTAGCGGCGTTGGCGGACACGTTTCGACCATATGGCATCAAGGTCTATCTCACCGCCCGATTCAGCGCGCCGATCGAGATTGGTGGCCTGAAGACCGCCGACCCGCTCGATCCCGCAGTCCGCGCCTGGTGGAAAGCCAAGACCGACCAAATCTATCGGCGCATCCCCGACTTCGGCGGCTTCCTGGTCAAGGCGAATTCCGAAGGCCAGCCGGGGCCGCAGGATTATGGCCGAAGCCATGCCGACGGTGCCAACATGCTGGGAGAGGCGCTGGCACCGCACGGCGGCAGCGTCTTCTGGCGGGCGTTCGTCTATCAGACTGGCCCGAGCGAGGACCGCGCCAGGCAGGCTTACAACGAGTTCAGGCCGCTCGACGGCAAGTTCCGATCCAACGTCTTCGTCCAAGTGAAGAACGGCCCGATCGACTTCCAGCCGCGCGAACCCTTCCATCCGTTGTTTGGAGCGATGCCGAAGTCGCGGCTGGCGCTCGAGCTGCAGATCACCAAGGAATATCTCGGCCAAGGCACCCACCTGGCTTATCTGGGCACGATGTGGGCCGAGGTGCTGCGCTCGCGCACCTACCGGCCGCAGCCTTCCTCAACGATTGCCGGCACCGTGTCGGCGATCGCGGGCGTTGCGAATGTCGGCAGCGACCGCAACTGGAGCGGTTCCCATTTCGACCAGGCCAACTGGCATGCATTCGGACGTCTGGCATGGAATCCCGACGCGGACCCCGGATCGATCGCGGGGGAATGGACGCGCATGACCTGGAGCAATGACCCGCGGGTCGTGCGGCCGGTCGTCGCCACGATGATGCGCTCGCACCAGGCGGTCGTCGATTACATGACCCCGCTCGGCCTCGCGCACCTGATGGGCGGCGACCATCATTACGGCCCGGCTCCGTGGGACACCAACCAGACGCACCCGAGTTGGGCCCCGACCTATTATCATCGCGCCAACCGTGAAGGCGTCGGCTTTGACCGCACGGCGAGCGGAAGCAACGCCGTTGCGCAATATGCCCCGGCGGTGGCGCGCATGTTCGGTGATCAGAAGCGCGTGGCCGACGATTATCTGCTGTGGTTCCACCATGTGCCGTGGAGCCTCCGGTTGCGCACGGGCCGCACGTTATGGGACGAGATGGTGGAGCGGTACGACCGAGGCGTTGGAGCCGCTGGCGAAATGCGCCGCCACTGGCAGGCGTTGAGGCCGCTGGTCGACGCCGAACGCCATTGCCAGGTCGCCGCCGCCCTTGCCCAGCAGGAAAAGGAGGCGCGCTGGTGGCGCGATGCGTCGATCGCTTACTGGCAGAGCCTCAACCGACTTCCCTTGCCCGAGGGCCACCCACCGCCGGCCCACTCGCTCGACTTGTATCAGGCGCTCAAGTTCGAAACGGTGCCGGGCTTCCTCATTCCGGGGATATCGCAGCCCGCACCGTGCGTTGCTGGCCAGGGAGATTGACTATGCGAGTCTTCATCCTTGCCCTTGCCCTAACCGGTTGCGCGACGGCCGCTTCCGCACCGCCAGGAAGCAATTTCGGTCGCGAAGTCGCCGGCCGACTGCCCGGAACGGCCCGCAGCTGCATCGATACGATTCCCAGTCAGAGCGTAAGGGCGCTCGATTCGGCGACCCTCGGCTACGACCAGGGCCCGGTCCTGTGGGCCAATCGGCTGAGGAGCCATTGCCCGGGTCTTAGCCCCGCGATCACAGTCATCATCGAAAGCCGGACCGGGCAATATTGCAGCGGCGACCATGTCCGCGGGCTGGACCAGGGCGGCAATATCCCGGGACCGGTGTGCTTGCTCGGCGAATGGACTCCCTACCGCTGAATGCTCGGTGAATCGACTCCAGCGTAGAGTGCTCCACTCTCGTCACAGCGCTGCCATGATCTTCTTCAGAGTGGCGCGCATCCGGTGCAGTAGCTCGGGAGTCGGCTCGCCCAACACGCCCCTTGCCGCTACCGGCAAATGTTCGGCGGGATCGCCGTTCGCGCAGAAGATGTAATGGTCGAAGACCATCCGCCAAACCTCGCGCTGATCGGGCGGGAGGTTCTTCAGCGCGAAGAATCCGTACATCAAGGCATCGTAGGGCCGGCCGATCGCGCCCGGCACATCGTTCCACCAATAATTGACGAACAGATTGAGCGGCTCCAGCGAGTCGACCCCATGCCACCAATGATAAGGAATATAGATGGCGTCACCCGGATCGAGGACAGCACTTTGCGCGTGTGCGGCCGCTTCCGCGAAGCGCGGGAATCGTCCGAGATCGGGTTTCGCGGGATCGACCAGGCTAATCGGAGTTCCGGCAGGCGTGAGCTCGAATGGACCAGGGTAGAGGTTTGCGAGCTGGTTAGGCGGAAAGAGTGTGAAACGTCGGCGTCCGGCTACGACGATGCCGACATTCTCCTGCAGGTCGAAATGCGGCGCGACCCGAATGCGGTTGCCGATCCAAGCGAGCGGAGGGACGTGCGGCGCAACCAGATCGATCCGGTTCTCGGCTTCGAAACCCGGCAGCAGGCCGGGGATCTCCTCGGACTGGACCGCCATGGCGATCGGCGCAGGCTGGTCGCGATCGCGCAGCAGCCGGTCTAAAAACGGAGCAAGCGGCGAGCGGCCGCGCTGGAAGTTCAGCGCGAGCATATCGTCCGTGTAGAAGAACCTGCCCTCGATCTCAGGCTCGCCGACGACGGCCGTCGCCGGTCCGCCCGAATCGAATCGCTTCAGATATGCGACGATCTCCTCGTCCCCGTGGCGCGCCGCCTGCACCGCCGGCCAGTCCGCCGCGAGTGAGCGCATCACCGCCGGCTGGCCCGACGGGCGGATCTCGTCGCGGAACATCGTCGCGTCGACTTGCCTGTATTCGCGGATCGGCGCCGGCTCTGGCAGCGACGTCATGACGCTCGCTGCAATCGCAAATCGCTCGCGCTGCCATGCCGCTGCATGAACTCGTCCTGCGTCGGCATGATCTGGGCAGTCCTGGCTACGATTTCGCGCACATGCGCGAGCCGGCGAAGCGTTTCCGCATCGGGAAGGATGTCGGCCGCTGGGTGGTAGCCGCCCGCTTCGATTCCTTGCCCGACCATCACCGCCAGCCAGCTCGTCTCGGTGAACAGCTCTTCATGCTCGCGGAAGATGCGTCCGTTGCTGCGGAACATGTCGAGTTTGTAGGCGAGGCCCTCCGGCGGCTCGAGTGCCTCGCAATATTTCCAGAAGTCGGAGTCGTGACCTTCCGTTGCATTGTAGTGAAGCACCAGGAAGTCGCGGATATCTACATACTCGCGGATGGTCTGCGCGTTGAACCGCTCGATTTCGGTCTCATCGAAGTGACGCGTCGGAAACAGGGTCATCAGTCGGGCGATTGCCGACTGAACCAGATGGATGCTGGTCGATTCCAGCGGCTCTAGGAAGCCGCCCGCCAGCCCGAGCGCGACGACATTCTTGACCCACGCCTTGCGGCGATGACCGGCCAGGAATCGCAGCGGCTTGGGATCCGCGAGCGCTGCGCCGTCCAGATTGCCGAGAAGCGTTGCCGCCGCCTCGTCGTCGGAAATGTGCGCGCTCGAATATACATAGCCGTTGCCGATGCGGTGCTGCAATGGAATGCGCCATTGCCAGCCCGCCGGGCGCGCCGTCGATCGAGTCAGCGGCTGGTGATCACCGCCTAGCTCGCAGGGCACCGCAAGCGCGCGGTCGCATGGTAGCCACTTGGACCAATCCTCGAAGCCGGACTTGAGGGTTTGCTCGATCAGCAGACCGCGGAAGCCCGAGCAGTCGATGAACAAATCGCCTTCGATCCGGGCACCGCTCTGCAGCACGACTGCTTCGACGAAACCCGTCTCGCCATTTTGCGCGACTTCGACGATCCGTCCTTCGGTTCGTCTGACTCCGTGCGCTTCGGCACGGCTGCGGAGATAACGCGCATAGAGACTCGCGTCGAACTGGAAAGCGTAGGCGATCTTGGACAGTGGCGAATTGGGTTGGTCGGGCCGCGGTTGGTCGAACCGGCCCAGAAGCCCGGCGACGACCGAAATCGAATAATCGTCGAGCGGCGTCGAGTCGCCGAGCGTTTGTCCCTTCAACCAATGATGGTGGAACTCGATTCCCATCATGTCGAGGCCATAGAAGCCGAACGGATGGACGTAGCGGTGGCCGGGTCGGGTCCAATCGACGAACTCGATCCCAAGCTTGTAGGTCGCGTTGGTTGCCCGGACGAAATCGTGCTCGTCGATTTCCAGCAGCTTGTTGAACAGGACAATCTGAGGGATCGTCGCCTCGCCGACGCCGACGGTGCCGATCTCCTCGGACTCTACAAGCTCAATGGCAAAGCCGGGGATTGTCCCCATGATCTTGGAAATTGCCGCGGCCGCCATCCATCCGGCCGTCCCGCCGCCGACGATTACCACCTTGCTGATCCGGTCGTCCCTCAAAAGACGAATTCCGGCAGCTCGGGCTCTGCCGGCCGCTGGCTGAGAATGTCGGCTATGAACTTGCCGTGCGTCGGAAGTTGCTCCGCAGTCTGTAGAATCGCGAGACGCATTTGCTCGAGAGCGGACGCCACCTTCTCCTCGTCGAGCGCATCGGTGATCGGCTCATGTTCTTCAGGTACGATGCCTTGACCGAGCGCGACCGCGACCCAGCTGGGGGTGGCGAAGAGCTCGAGCTCGTCACGGAACACACGACCCTTGGCGCGCCACAACTCCACCTTGCGTCGCAGACTGTCGGGCAACTCCATGGTCCGGCAATAATTCCAGAAGTCTGAATCGTCGCGCTTGGTGGCGTTGTAGTGGAGTATGATGAAGTCGCGCACGTCCTCGAACAGGGCCTGCATCTGGCGGTTATATTCGTCCCGCTCGGCCGGATTGAAGCGCTTATCGGGGAATAGGGTCAGCAGGCGGCTGATGCCTCCCTGAATCATGTGGATGCTGGTCGATTCGAGCGGCTCAATGAAACCGCTCGACAGGCCGAGCGAGACGACGTTGCGATTCCAGGCGAGCTTCCGCCGCCCGGTCGTAAATCGAATCCGGCGCGTGTCCGCGAGCGGCTCGCCCTCGAGGTTCGCGAGCAGCAGCTTCTCCGCATCGTCATCGGAAGAATGCGCGCTCGAATAGACGATGCCGTTGCCCATCCGGTGCTGAAGCGGGATTCGCCATTGCCAGCCGGAGTCCCGCGCGGTCGATCGGGTGAAGGGATCCGGCTGCCCGGAATAGCTGCTCGGCACGGCAATTGCCCGGTCGCACGGCAGCCAGCGGGTCCAGTCTTCATAGCCGGTTCCGAGCTCCTGCTCGATGAGGAGGCCGCGGAACCCCGAGCAGTCGATGAACAAATCGCCTTCTATCATCCGCCCGTCGGCGAGCGTGACGGATTGGACATAGCCGTCATCGCCTCTGAGATTGGTGTAGACGATCTTGCCTTCGACGCGCCTCACTCCGCCGCGCTCCGCGAAATTGCGCAGAAAAGCGGCGTAAAGACTGGCATCGAAATGGTAGGCGTAGTTAAGCTTCGACAGCGGAACGCGCGCCTTTGGGCCAGGGCGGGCGTAGCGGCCGAGCGAGGCAGCGACGGCGCTCATCGACCAGGCGGTGATATCCTGCATCACCCGTCGCTTGCGCTCGCGCAGGTAGAGCTGATGGAAATGGACGCCCTGCAGGTCCTGGCCAAACGGCCCGAAGGGATGGAAATAGCGCTCGCCCATCCCGCCCCAGTCGACGAACTCAATGCCGAGCTTGAAAGTCCCCTTGGTAGCGGCAAGGAACTCGTTCTCGTTGATCCCGAGCATGTTGTTGAAGGTCAGGATAGGCGGAATGGTCGCCTCGCCGACTCCGACGGCCCCGATCTCCTCTGACTCGATCAGCGTTGTCTGCATGTATCCGTTGTTGAGGAATCGCGAGAAGGCCGCGGCGGCCATCCAGCCGGCGGTGCCGCCTCCGACAATTACGGCGTGGCGGATTGAATGTTTGTTCATGAGGCAGCTTGGAGCGAAAGGTCGTGGAGATACTCGAAATGGCTTGGAAGAGTCGAAACGTAGGCGGCGATCCGCTCGCGTATTTCTGCCATCATGCGCTCGGATTCTCCTTCGGTAGTGAGGTCGACCAGGGGATCGAAGCGGCGAGGTATGACGTCTTGGCCGAACAGGACGCTTAGCCAACTGTCGCGTGCGAATGTCTCTTCCTCGTAGAAGGGCAGCCGGCCGCGCTCGCGGAACTGGGTCAGTGTGTGGGTGAGGGACCCCGGCAACTCGGGGGCCTCGTTCCAGAACGGCTCGGCCCGATTGGCCGCGGTATAATGTAGGATCAGGAAATCGCGCACACGGTCGGCCTCGGCATTGGCCTGTCGGTTATAGTCCCAAAGCTCGACGTCACTGCAATCGCGGTCCGGCATCATAGCGACCAACCGGTCTATCGCGCTGTGGGCGAGGTGCAAGTTGGTCCATTCGAGCGGCTCAAGGGCGACAGCCGCATCGCCAATGGCGACGCAATTACGGACCCACGACTCGGCCAGCCGACCCTGCCGGATCCTTATCGTTTCGCCAGCCAGGCTGAGCTCTTCCTGCGCTTTCGAATCCGGCAAGTACCGGGAGGAATAGACCAATCCGCTCGATTCTCGTGCTTGCCACCGCCAGCCTGCCGACGTGGCGATCACCTGATCGAGCGGCTTGTCGTCAATGTCTGGCCGCGCTTCGGCGAACAGGATTCGGTCGCAGGCAAGCCAGCTACTCCAGTCCTCGCGCTCCCCAGCCAGGTGGCGGCGAAGCAAGGCATCCGGGCCGGTCGCATCGACAAAGAGGTCGGCCGCGACTTCGCTGCCATCGATCTCGACGGCCTCGATGAACCCGTCGTCCCGTCGAAGCCGCACGTTCGTAATGGCTGCCCCGTGCTCGATCGCCCCGAGGTGCCGCGCATAGGCGCGCATCAGCTCGCGATAGCGTGTCGGATCGATGTGTAGCCCGTAACCGAAGGTGCCGGTCGCGGGGTCTGCCACATGCGGATGAACGAAGCGGCCGGCATCGGCCATAACTGCAGCCGCCGAATGAAGGTGGAACGTTGCGACGCCGTCCGACTTCGCGGCGCGGATCCAATGATGGTGGAAGGCTGCGGTGCCGATCGTTTGTCCGCAGACGCCATAGGCGTGGATATATTCGCGCTCCCCCCATCCCTCGAACCGGGTACCGAGCCGGTAACCGCTGCGGGCACGGACCACCGTGTCGGCTTCGGTGAGACCGAGATCGTCGTGGAAGTCCGCGATCGACGGCAGGGTGCTGACGATCCGGTCGGCGAGTGCATCTGGCGGAGGCGGTACCGGGATAACAGTCACTGTCAGTTGCGGGAGGCGCCGCTTCAGAGCTGCCGCCGCCGACCAGCCGACGATCCCGCCCCCGGCTATGGCTACGCTGGCGATGGGAGAGCTGCGCGTCATCACGCCGCCATCGGGCAATAGCGGGCGATCATGCCCAGATGGTCGGGCATCGCCTCCGCGGCTTTCAGCACTTCCAGCCTCAATTGTTCCATCCCGCGTGCCAGCGCATCGGCGGACGGAACGTCGGCTCGGTTGTCATGGCCTTCGGGATACACGCGCTGGCCGAGATAGACGGCAATCCAGCTCGCCTCGAGGAACACGCCCTCGCGATATTTGACCACCCGCCCGCGCCTTCGGAACAACTCGAGCTTCTCGGCCAGGCTATCGGGAATCTCCATCGTCCGAACATAGTTCCAGAAGTCCGTGTCAGACCGTTCGGTCGCATGATAGTGAAGGATCAGGAAGTCGCGCACCCTGTCATATTCCAGGTCGATGATCCGGTTGAACTCGTCGCGGTCGGACGGAGCGATCTCCTTCTCCGGAAGCAGCTCGACCAGGGCCGAAATCGCCGCCTGGATAAGGTAAATGCTGGTCGATTCGAGCGGTTCGAGAAAGCCACCGGCGAGCCCGACTGCGACACAATTCTTGACCCAGCTGCGTGTCCGCCGTCCCGCCTTGAACTTCAGCACCCGCGGCTCGGCGATCGGCTCGCCCTCGACGGTGTCGATGAGCGCCTCGGCCGCTTTCTCCTCCGAAACGAAGCTGCTCGAGAAGACGTAGCCATTGCCGGTACGGTGCTGCAGCGGGATCCGCCAGCGCCAACCGGCCTCCATAGCGATCGCGCTGGTGTAGGGGGTTACTGCCGTCCGCGTCCGGCAGGGCATTGCTACGGCTCGGTCGCACGGTAGCCACTTCGACCAGGCCTGGAACGGCTCGCCAAGCGTCTTTCCTATCAGCAGCGACACGAAGCCCGAGCAGTCGATGAACAGGTCGCCTGCGATCCGCTCGCCGTTCGCCAGCACCACCGCCTCGATGTCGCCGGTTTCCCCGTTCAGTTCGACGTCGACGATCCGGCCTTCGGTGCGCCTCGCGCCCATCCGTTCCGCGTGTGCGCGCAGATAAGGCGCGAACAGCGTCGCATCGAACTGGTAGGCATAGTTGAAGGTCGATTTGATGTCGTTCGGATCAGCGGCGGGCAAGGCGAAGCGCCCAAGCCGTGCCATCATGCAGGCCATCGAATAGCGCTCGAGCTCCGCAACCGACGCTCCTTCGTGGATCATCCGCAGCCAATATTGGTGGAAGCCGACGTCCCCCTGGCCGCGGCCGAAGGTCCCGAACGGATGGATGTAGCGGTCTCCGATCCGTCCCCAATTCTCGAAGTCGATGCCTAGCTTGAAGGTTGCCCGGGTGCGGGCCATGAACTCGGCCTCGTCGATGCCGATCCGCTCGTTGAAGGCGCGGATGTGGGGGAGGGTCGCCTCGCCGACTCCGACGATTCCGATTTCCTCCGATTCGACCAGATGCACCTTGCACCGCCGCGGCAGCAGCTTGGCGATCGCCGCGGCCGTCATCCAGCCCGCAGTCCCCCCGCCCACGATGACCACTTCAATCGGTGGTAACGTTAACATGCCCTCTCCAGGCCTTTCTCTATGCGCTGACCAGGGGTCGGTCAAACGTCATGTGCCTGCCGGCTATTGAGGATTATCATTGCTGCGCAGCAACTTAACGCAAGAGCGTTGCTGAATTGCCACACAGGCGGCGCCTAGTTGGAGGTGAAGTCTTCAAGCTCACTTGCGGGGCGCCGCAGCGTGCGGTAGCGCTCACACATAACAAAAACAATAATATGGCGCGCCGCAATGGTAGCGCTAACAGGATCTGGGGAGAGGGCTATGGGGTCACCGGCATCTGATCGCGACATGCGTCCGGTCAAATTTGGAGGGGCGCTCCTGTCGGGCGTCTCGATGGTCGCTTTGTGCGTCCTCGCCGCTAGTCCGGCGTCCGCGCAAACGGCCGAGGCGCAAGCCCAGCCCGTGGAACCCCAGCAGGTATTGCCTGGCGCAATGGTCATAACGGCGTCCGCCCAAACCCAGGACGAAGACGAACAGGAGCCGGAAGGCACGTCCTCGTCGACGGAAGCGCAGCAGGATGACGACGACGCCGACACGATCGTCGTCACCGGCATTCGCCAGAGCCTGCAGAATGCCCAGAACATCAAGCGCAACGCCGACACCGTCGCCGATGTGATCACTGCGGAAGACATTGGTGCGCTCCCCGACCGGTCGGTGACCGAAGCTCTGTCGCGTGTCCCCGGCGTCGCCATCAACCGCTTCGCCGGCGCCAACGACCCGGACCACTTCTCGGCCGAGGGGTCGGGCGTGGTCGTCCGCGGGCTCACCTTCGTCCGGTCCGAGTTCAACGGCCGCGATACCTTCTCGACCGGCGTGGGCGGCCAGTCGATCAACTTCCAGGACGTTCCGGCCGACATGCTCGGCTCGGTCGAGGTGTGGAAGAATTCGACCGCCGAGATGATCGAGGGCGGCCTGTCCGGCACGGTCAACATGAATCTGCGCAAGCCCTTCGACAAGAAGGGCTTCTTCCTCGGCTTCAGCGCCGAGGCTGTCTATACGGACATGCGCAAGAAGTGGGGCCCGGTCGCTTCGATCGTCGCCAGCAACACCTGGGACACTGACATCGGCCGAATCGGCGTGCTGGGCGCGTTTTCCTATTCGAAGCTGTTCAGCCGCGCCGACGGCCTTCAGGTCAGCAACTTCCAGACGCGTGACGGCACCTATGCGGTGCAATCGAACACCGACAGTACCCTGATCTGTCGCAACCCGTTGCCCTCGGATAGCGACACGCAAGGCTTTCCGCCGAACATCGGCGCTAATGGAGTGGGCAGCCCGTGCTTCGGCGCCGCTCCCGCCGGTGCAAATGGATTCGCCGACTTCCTGCCGCTTTCCTATGC
>JALYNQ010000021.1 GCA_030773115.1 Pseudomonadota bacterium | reverse complement strand
GGCCCATCTTGGCGACCAGGATGCGGGGCTTGCGGCCGAGGCGGGAGGCGACGGCTTGCGTCCCCGCGACTGCTTCCTTCCAGCGCCCGTCGCTGCGCCGGCCATAGATGCCGCTGACCGGCTCCGGCGTCGTATGATAACGCCCGAACGCCCGTTCGAGCGCGTCCGAGATTTCACCGAGCGAGCAACGCACGCGGGCGCATTCGACGGCGAGGGCGAGGAGGTTGGATCCTCCCCGGAACGGGGAGGTGGCAGCCGCGCCAGCGGCTGACGGAGGGGGCCCACCGTCGGGCTGCTGCAACGTCTGTGGGCCCCCTCCACCATGTTTCACATGGTACCCCTCCCCGTTCCGGGGAGGATTTTTGGCACCCTGCTCCAACGCATCCAGCGCCGCTCTCACCTTCGCCTCATCCCGCGCCTCGCGCATCTTCTTCAACCGTGCGATCTGCCCTGCGCGGACCTTGGCATTGTCGACCTCGAGAATGTCGAGATGTTCCTCCTCGGGCAGCCGGTACCGGTTCACCCCGACGATGACCGTCTCGCCGGTGTCGACCTTGGCGGCGCGCTCCGCGGCGGCTTCCTCGATCCGCATCTTGGGCAGGCCCTCGGCGACCGCCTTGGTCATGCCGCCGTGCTGCTCGACCTCCTCGATCAGCGCCCAGGCGCGCTCCTCCAGCTCGCGGGTCAGCGCCTCGACATACCAGCTGCCGCCAAGCGGGTCGGCGACGGCGGTGATCCCGCTTTCCTCGGCCAGGATCAACTGGGTGTTGCGGGCGATGCGGGCGGAGAAATCGGTCGGCAGCGCGATCGCCTCGTCGAAGCTGTTGGTGTGCAGCGACTGGGTCCCGCCCAGCACCGCGGCCAGCGCCTCGATCGTGGTGCGAATGACATTGTTGTACGGGTCCTGCTCGGTCAGCGACACGCCGCTGGTCTGGCAGTGGGTGCGGAGCAGCTTCGACTTCTCCGACTTGGCGCCGAGGTCGGTCATGATCCGCGCCCACAAAGTCCGCGCCGCACGTAGCTTGGCGACCTCCATGAACAGATTCATGCCGATGCCGAAGAAGAAACTCAGTCGCGGCGCGAAATCGTCGATGTCGAGTCCGTCGGCCTTGGCCACGCGGACATATTCCATGCCGTCGGCCAGCGTGTAGGCCAGCTCCTGCACCGCCGTCGCCCCGGCCTCGTGCATGTGATAGCCGGAAATGGAGATGCTGTTGAACCTCGGCATCTCCTCCGCGCAGTAGGCGATGATGTCGGAGACGATCTGCATCGACGGCTCGGGCGGGTAGATGTAGGTGTTGCGGACCGCGAACTCTTTCAGGATGTCGTTCTGGATGGTGCCGGTAAGTTGGCCCCTCGCGACCCCCTGCTCCTCGCCGGCGACGATGTAGAAGGCCATGATCGGCAGCACCGCGCCGTTCATGGTCATGCTGACCGACATTTCGCCCAGCGGAATGCCGTCGAACAACATCTTCATGTCCTCGACGCTGTCGATCGCCACGCCCGCCTTGCCGACATCCCCGGCGACGCGCGGATGATCGCTGTCATAGCCGCGGTGGGTGGCGAGATCGAAGGCGACGCTGAGGCCCTTCTGCCCCGCCTTCAAATTGCGGCGGTAGAAGGCGTTGCTCTCCTCGGCGGTGGAGAAACCGGCATATTGGCGGATGGTCCAGGGACGCCCGGCGTACATCGTCGCATAGGGGCCGCGGGTATAGGGCGGCAGGCCAGGATAGCCGCTGTCGATCCTGGCCGCATCGTCGGGGCCGTAGACATTCTTCAGGCGGATATGTTCGGGCGTGTCGCGCGAAAGATCCTTGCCGCGCGATTCCTTGTCGGCGAGGGCCTTCCAGTCTTCGATCGTCGGCTTGTTGCTCATTGCCTCCGGCACTAGCGCCATAGGAGGTCAAAGCCAATTGTTCCCCGGCGTAGGCCGGGGTCCAGGGCGGTGCGAAGCAGCGCCTATCGGCGCTCCTGGATCCCGGCCTGCGCCGGGAAACTATCTTGGCTCGATCACGATCTCCGACGTAATCGAATTGGCGATGAAGCAGGCCTCGTGCGCCTTATGGTGCAGCTCGTCGAGTTTCGCCTGTTCCGGTTCATCGCCGCCGAAGACAATCCGCGGGCGGAGCGTGATGCGGGTGATGCGCATCTTACCATCGCCCCCCTTCTCCATCACCCCCTCGGCCTGATCCTCATAGCTAGTGACGATCACCCCCGCCCGCCGCGCGAAATCGAGGAAGAACAGCATATGGCAACTCGCCGCGCTGGCGACGAACGCCTCTTCCGGGTCGACCGCATTGGGATTGGCCCAGGGCATGGGGACGATATGCGGACTGGCCGACGCCGCGACATTGGCCAGGCCGTCGAAGTTCCAGCTGTGCGCGCGGCTATACTGCCCCCTGGCGAAATCCTCACCGGGCGAAGCGAACCAGCGGATGGTGGCGTTGTGGGTGGCCATGCGATGCTCCTGCTCTCTCTCCCCGTGGGGGAGAGGATACGGAGACTTGGCAGCTTGCTGCCTAGTCGAAGTTGGTGAGGGGGGCTAAGGCATTTTCGAACGAGTCGGAACCCCCTCACCCCAGCCCTCTCCCCCACGGGGAGAGGGAGCCGCTCAATGCGCCTGCCTCGGACTCTCCATGATCTCCGTCAGCACCCCGCCCATGTCCTTGGGATGGAGGAAGAAGATCGGCGTTCCATGCGCCCCGATCCGCGTCGGCCCGAGGATGCGCACGCCCTTGCCGTCATAAAAGGCGCGCGCAGCCTCGATGTCCGGCACCTCGAAGCAGAGATGATGCTGCCCGCCCTCGGGATTGCGTTCGAGGAACTTCAGAATTGGCGAGTTCGCACCGAGCGGCTCGATTAGCTCGATCTGGCTGTTGGGCGTGTCGACGAAGCAGACGCGAACCCCCTGCGCCGGCAGGTCGAACGGCTCCCGCACCACCTCGGCGCCCATGCGCTCGCGGTACATGGCGACGGAATTTTCGATCGATGGGGTGGCGACCCCGACATGGTTCAAGCGTCCAAGTTTCATGGTCTCTTCCGTCATTGCGAGCGCAGCGAAGCAATCCAGCCTGCCCTATCCACCGGCTGCGATTTCCTCAAATAGATCTCGCCAGTCAGGATTCATCGCCTCGATCAAAGCAAGCTTTTTCGCGCGCGAACCCGCCTTGATCTGCTTCTCGCGAAGGATGGCGCCTTCCATGGTGTCGGCAAGCTGATACCAAACCAGCATCTTGCAACCGTAGCGCTTGCTGAACCCGTCGACGAGACCATTGCGATGCTGCCAGACACGTTGTGGCAGGATCGATGTGACACCCGTGTAAAGCGTACCGTTCCGCTTGCTGGCCATAATGTAAACAGCCGGCTGTTTCACTGGATTGCTTCGCTACGCTCGCAATGACGAGGAGAGCTTCAAGCGTCCGAGTTTCATCTAACTTTCTCCGCGATCGCCCAGATCAGCCAAAGGCAACCGATCACGGTCATGAGGCAAGCCAAACCGGTCCAAACCGTCAGTAACGCCTTCAGAAATCGGAAGACTAGTGGCCAATTGTCTTGTCCGATCCCGTGCCACAGATATTCAAATTTTCCCGTCTCACGGACAGCATTGAGCCGGTTGAACCCGAGCCATGCGAACGACGCAACTACGCTGGTCCAAAGTACCAAGAAGGCAATGGCTTTCATCGGCATCGTCGCTCAAGCCTAAAGCGGAATATTGTCATGCTTCTTCCACGGGTTCTCGAGCTGCTTGTCGCGCAGCTTCCTTAGCCCCAGCGCGATCCGCCGCCGCGTGGAGTGCGGCATGATCACCTCGTCGATATAGCCCCGCGCAGCCGCGACGAACGGGTTGGCGAAGCGCTCCTCATATTCCCGCGTATGCTCGGCGATCTCTTCCGGCGTCTTGCCGCGGAAGATGATCTCGACCGCGCCCTTCGCCCCCATCACCGCGATCTCGGCGGTCGGCCAGGCATAGTTCAAGTCGCCGCGCAGATGCTTCGACGCCATGACGTCGTAGGCCCCGCCATAGGCTTTGCGCGTGATCACCGTGATCTTCGGCACCGTCGCCTCGGCATAGGCGAACAGCAGCTTGGCGCCATGCTTGATGATCCCGTGATGCTCCTGGCCGACGCCGGGCAGGAAGCCCGGCACGTCGACGAAGGTCAGGATCGGAATGTCGAACGCATCGCAGAAGCGGACGAAGCGCGCGCCCTTCTTCGACGAGTTGATGTCGAGCACGCCAGCTAGCACCATCGGCTGGTTGGCGACCACGCCGACCGTCCGCCCCTCGATGCGGCAGAAGCCGATGATGATGTTGGCGGCATGCATCGGCTGCAGCTCGAAGAAGTCGCCCTCGTCGGCGACCTTCCGGATCAGCTCGTGCATGTCATAGGGCTGGTTGGCCGACGGCGGGATCAGACTGTCGAGGCTGTCCTCCAGCCGGTCCCACGCATCGCTACACGGCCGCTCGGGCAGGTCGTGGCGGTTGCTGAGCGGCAGGAAATCGAAGAAGTCCCGCGTCGCGAGCAGCGCGTCGATGTCATTCTCGAACGCGACGTCGGCGACTCCTGACTTGGTGGTGTGGGTGACCGCTCCGCCGAGCTCGTCCTGGGTCACGACTTCGTTGGTCACCGTCTTCACCACTTCGGGCCCAGTGACGAACATGTAGCTTGAATCCTTCACCATGAAGATGAAGTCGGTCATCGCCGGCGAATAGACCGCCCCGCCCGCGCACGGCCCCATGATCAGGCTCAGTTGAGGTATCACGCCGCTCGCCAGCACGTTGCGCTGGAACACTTCGGCATAGCCGCCGAGCGACGCCACGCCTTCCTGAATGCGCGCTCCGCCGCTGTCGTTGAGGCCGATCACGGGAGCGCCGACCTTCATCGCCATGTCCATGACCTTGCAGATCTTCTGCGCGTGGCGCTCGCTCAACGAGCCGCCGAACACGGTGAAGTCCTGGGCGAAAACATAGACCAACCGGCCGTTGATGGTGCCGGAGCCGGTGAC
>JALYNQ010000020.1 GCA_030773115.1 Pseudomonadota bacterium | reverse complement strand
GCGCCCCGCGCCCGCATCGTCCGAACCAGGGTCGAAGCGCCAGGATTGGGAATGATGCGCTCGGAGAGACAATGATCGATCACAGACTCCTCGAGGCCCTCGAGCAGCGCCACTCGCTGCGCGAGCGCATGGGCGAAATCGAGCTCTCCTTGCATCGCCCGTTCGGTGATCGAGGAAATCTCCGGCTTGAAGCCGGCATAGTCGGCCAGCTCGTCGATGCATTCCTGGCCGATCATGGTCGAGTCCATGTCGGCCACGAGCAGCCTCTTCTCGCGCGGGCCTGGGGGGTGAGCGATGGTATCGACCCCCTCCCAGCGTTCATAGGCGGCACGAAGGGTGGGCCGGTCTGCGTCCGCCTCGATGTCCGCCGCGTCACCTTGATCGATCCAGCGGACCAGGCGCGCTCCGGGAAGCCGTGCCAGCGCCGCAGCCAGCAGTCTTTCGTCGAGCCGTCCGGCTGCTATCAGCGTAGCGATGGTCAATTCGCGCCCTCCTGTCGCCCTCATTGCCGGTCCGACGGCGAGCGGCAAGTCGGCACTGGCATTGCGGCTGGCGGAAGCAACCGCCGGTGGGATCATCAATGCCGACAGCGCGCAGGTCTATCGCGACCTGCCAATCCTGTCGGCGGCGCCTTCGAGCACTGACCGCGGCCGCGCCGAACATCTGTTGTACGGCGCACTCGACGGGCAAGTGCCTTGCTCGGCAGCCGATTGGGCCGCCATGGCTAAGCTGGAGATCGTACGCCTCCACGGCGAGAGCCGGCTGCCGATCCTGGTTGGCGGGACGGGTCTTTACCTCCGCACCCTGCTCGACGGCATTGCGCCTGTGCCGGCCATCGACCCGGAAGTCCGCGCCGGTGTCCGGGCCGCCGACGTTGCCGAGAATCTCGCCGCCCTCTCCCCGCTCGACCCGGTGGCCGCCGCGACACTCAACCCGGGCGACACGAGCCGCATCGCCCGCGCACTCGAGGTCGTTCGCTCGACCGGCAAGACTCTCGCCGAGTGGCAGGAGCATCGCGAGGGAGGGATCGGCGAGCTGATCGCACTGCAGGCGCTGGTACTGCTTCCGCCCCGCCCCTGGCTCTACCAGCGATGCGATCGGCGATTTGCGGAAATGGTCGAGCGGGGGGCGCTCGACGAGGTCAAGGCCCTGCTGAGCCGCAAGCTCGATCCAAACCTTCCGGTGATGCGGGCCATCGGCGTGGCCGAGCTTGGCGCCCATCTTCGCGGCGAGCTGACCCTGGACCAGGCGCTTGCCGCCGGGCAGCAGGCGACGCGGCGCTACGCCAAGCGGCAATATACCTGGTTTTCGAACCAGCCTCCGCCCGACTGGCCGCGGTCCCGCGATCCGCTCGAGGGCGAGGCGATCGACCGGGCGCTGGCGCTGTTCGCGCAAGCGGGCTAGCCAAGCGGAATGGACGCCAAGCGCGACGCCGACATCGACCCTTCGCCGCTGATCGGCAAGCGCGTCGCCATCCTCGGCTATGGCAATCAGGGGCGAGCGCAGGCGCTGAACCTGAAGGACAGCGGGATCGACGTTGTCGTCGGCCTGCGCGACGCTTCGCCGAGCTTTGCCAAAGTCGAGGCCGACGGCATCGTCAGCGCTGCACTGGCCGAAGCGGCCTCCACGGCGGACATCGTCATGTTGCTGGCGCCCGACGAGGCGCTGGCGGCGATCTATCGCGCGGTCGAGCCGCATATCCGTCAGGGGGCGGCGCTCGGGTTCAGCCACGGCCTGGCTATTCGCTTCGGCTTCATCCTTCCCCGCGCAGACCTCGATGTGTTCATGGTCGCCCCCAAGGGGCCAGGGACGGCGCTGCGCTCGCTATACCTCGAGGGCAAGGGAATGATCGGCCTCTATGCCGTGTCCCAGGATGTCAGCGGACAGGGTGAAGCCCTCGCCCTCGCCTATGGCCGCGCGATCGGCTGCGGCCGGGCCGGCCTGCTGGCCTCGACCTTCGTCGAGGAATGCGAGGCAGATCTGTTCAACGAACAGGCGGTAGTGTGGGGTGCCGTTCCCGAAATCATGATCGCCGGCTTCGACACGTTGGTCGAGGCCGGGGTCAGCGAGGAAGTCGCCTATATGGAGTGCATCGGCGAGCTCAAGCTGATCGCCGAGCTGATCGAGGCGCGCGGGATCGCCGGCATGCGCGAGGCGATCAGCAACACCGCCGAGCTGGGCGCGGTGATCGGCGGCCCGCGCATCGTCGATCAGGCGATCCGCGATCGGATGCGCGAAATATTGGCCGAAATCCGAGCGGGCCGGTTCAGCGAGATGCTGGAGGATGAGGAAGCGACGGGCTACCCCCGCCTTCGACAGGCGCGCGAGCGCGCACGAGCATTGCGGGTCGAGACCGCGCGCAACAAGCTGATGGGCTAGGCGACCGGCTGCGCCGGCATGCCCGGCCGGTCGCCGACCGACGCACGCTCGGCATAGGCGCGCTGCAGGCGGCGGTGGGCCGCCTCCGCATCGCGATCGGTCGCGGCGTCCGCCAGTTCCGCTTCCTCGGCGGCGCGGCGGGCGAAATAACCCTTGTCATAGTCGCTCATGGCCCGTCTCCCGCAGATAGAACGGCCGCTATAGCAAAACCGGCCGCCAATGTCGCCAAATGCACAAAGGGGCGCCCGGTTTCCCGAGCGCCCCCTCTCGTGCAAAGCAACCGCTTAGAAACGGGTGCCAACCGTCAGCGCCACCTGGTGACGGCTGAGGCCTGCCTCATAGTTGGAATAGCGATATTCGCCGCCGACATAGGCCTTGCCGCCTATGCCATACTGGCCGCCGGCGCCGAGGCGGAAGCCGTCGAAATTCTCGGCGAAGGTGTCCACGCCGTCCGTCGCCTTGAAGCGGGCATTGGTGTAGCCGCCCTTGACGTAGAGGTTGGCGTTGGGGCTGACGGCAAAGGTCGCGCGAGCGCCGGCATAAAGGTCACGGCCAGCCTTGATCTCGGCAATGTCCTCATCGCCTTCCTTCTGGGTCGACTCGGTGGCCTCGATGTCCGCGCCGAGCGAAACGCCGTTGCCGACCGCGAAGTCATAACCGGCGCCGATGCCGAACAGCACGCCGCCATCCTTCTCGCCAGCGGCCCTCACGCGGTCATAGCCGACCAGCGCCTCGACGCGTGGACCAGACACAGCCACCGGGGCGTCCTGGGCCAGTGCCGGAGTTGCGGCAAGGAATGCGGCCGAAGCAGCCGTCGCGAACAGAATCTTTTTCACAATATTACTCCATTATTTAGGCGCCCCTTCAGGACGAAGGGACAAGCGGGGACCACGCCGGAATCGCCAAAAACCGTGCGAATCCGCCATTCCCTGTCTAGAGCCGTTGAACCGGCGCCCCCGGGCCGCTCATTTGGGTTGCGTTGTTTTCCCGTCAATGAACGAACTAAGTTCAAATCAAGGCAGCGCGCCTTGTTCCCGTTGAAGATCAGCGACTTGGATAGCTGGAAAAAATTTTGCGACGGGCCGAGATTTACTATTTGCGGCCAAATAATTTCTCAATGTCGCCATGGGCGAGCTTCACCCAGGTCGGTCGGCCGTGGTTGCACTGGCCGGAATGGGGAGTGATTTCCATCTCCCGCAGCAGCGCATTCATTTCCGCCACCGACAGGATCCGGCCGGCGCGAACCGAGCCATGGCAGGCAATGGTCGCGGCGACATGGTCGAGCTTGTCGCGCAGGCTGAGCGCCGTGCCCAGCTCGGCCAGCTCGGCTGCGAGATCGGCAAGCAGCGCCGGGATGTCGGTCTTGCCGAGCGGCGCCGGGGTCGCCCGGACCAGCATCGCGGTCGGCCCGAACCGCTCGATTTCCAGGCCAAGCTCGGCCAGCTCGGTTGTGGCCGCTTCCAGCCGGTCGCAATCGGGCTCGTCCAGTTCGACCACGTCGGGGATGAGCAGCGCCTGGCGCGCGACTTGCCCGCCATCGGCTGCCTTGCGCATGCGCTCCAGCACCAATCGCTCGTGGGCGGCGTGCTGATCGACAATCACCAGCCCATCCTCGGCTTCGGCGACGATGTAAGTAGCGGCGACTTGGCCGCGTGCGACGCCGAGGGGGTAGCTTGGGACGGGTGCGGTTGCTGGTTCGGCGCGGGCGGCCGGGGCGAAGATAGGCGTTCGGTCGCGCAGCGCGGTAAGCCCCTCCCCGTCCGGGGAGGGGTTGGGGAGGGCCTGTTCGAACAAGCGTGGCACGTCCGATGACAATCCCTCCCCTAACCCCTCCCGCGAGCGGGAGGGGGACAGTGGCTCCACCTGCCAGGCTGCTTGCTGCGCAAACTGCTCGCGCGCGGCGCTGCGATGGCCAGCCTCGTCCAGCGCGGCCCTGAGCCCGCCAACGATCAGCCCGCGAACCGCCGCCGGATCGCGGAAGCGGACTTCGGTCTTGGCCGGGTGGACATTGATATCGACCTCGCTCGTCGGCACCTCGACGAACAGGGCTGCGATCGGATGCCGGTCACGGGCCAGCAGGTCGCGATAAGCGGCGCGCAGCGCTCCGACCAGCAACCGGTCCTTCACCGGCCGCGAATTGACGAACAGAAATTGCTGGTCGGCCATGCCGCGGTTGAAGGTCGGCAGGCTGATCACTCCCGTCAGCCGCATCTCGTGACGGACGCAGTCGATGCCGAGGCCGTGCCGGTCGAGCTCATGGCTGAGCAGCGCGGCGACTCGCGTCGGTCCGTCCGAGGGTTGGACCGCCAGCACGCGCCGCCCGTCATGCTCAACCGAGAAGGCAACGTCGGGCCGGGCCATGGCCAGCCGCTTCACCGCGTCGAGGCAGGCGGCATATTCGGCGCGGGGCGAGCGGAGGAACTTTCTTCTGGCCGGCACCTTGTCGAACAGGCCTTCGACCCGCACCCGCGTGCCCGGCGGAAGCGCCGCCGGCCCCTCGCCTGCCTTGACGCCATGATCGATTTCGATCCGCCAGCCGTCGGCCGCCGCCTGTCCTGAGCCTGTCGAAGGACGCGGCCGGCTTTCCACCGTTATCCGCGACACGCTGGCAATCGACGGCAGCGCCTCGCCCCGGAAGCCGAAGCTGCTGACTTCCTCGATCGCGTCATTTGGCAGTTTGGAGGTGGCGTGGCGTTCGAGCGCCAGGGCCATGTCGGCCGGCACCATGCCGCAGCCATCGTCGGTCACTTCGACCAGGTCCAGGCCCCCGGCTGACAGCCGAATCGCCACCGATTTGGCGCCGGCGTCGAGCGAATTTTCGATCAGCTCCTTCAAGGCGCTGGCCGGTCGCTCGACCACCTCGCCCGCGGCGATGCGATTGATCAGTTCCGACGGCAGCCTTCTTATTGACATGTTAACCTTCGTAGCCCAATCCGAAGCACCCTGCGAAGCGCGTTATTTTCATTGAGATTAGTGCTGCTTTCACAAGGGCTTGGATAAGGAATCGTGAATCGGGCGGCTGGCTGGCCGCCGATTTCCCAACTTTGAGGCGAGAGACGGGTAAGCATGTTCTGGACGCGCTGGTTCAAATGGATGTCGCACGACATGGCGATCGACCTGGGGACGGCCAATACGCTGGTCTATGTGCGGGGTCGCGGCATTGTCCTCAACGAGCCGTCGGTCGTCGCCATCGAGACCATCAACGGGGTCAAGAAGGTCAAGGCGGTCGGCGACGACGCCAAGCTGATGATGGGCAAGACGCCCGACCAGATCGAGGCCATCCGTCCGCTGCGTGACGGCGTCATCGCCGACATCGACGTCGCCGAGCAGATGATCAAGCACTTCATCCACAAGGTACATGGCGGCAAGATGCGCGCCTGGCGCTTCCCGGAAATCGTCATTTGCGTGCCCTCGGGCTCGACCTCGGTCGAACGCCGCGCGATCCGCGACGCGGCCAGCAACGCCGGAGCCAGCGCGGTCTATCTGATCGAGGAACCTATGGCCGCGGCGATCGGGGCCGACATGCCGGTCACCCAGCCGATCGGCTCGATGGTGGTCGACATCGGCGGCGGCACCACCGAGGTCGCCGTTCTCTCCCTGCGCGGCCTGGCGTACACCACCTCGGTCCGGGTCGGCGGCGACAAGATGGACGAAGCCATCTCGTCCTACGTCCGCCGCAATCATAATTTGCTGATCGGCGAAGCCACGGCCGAACGGATCAAGAAGGAAGTCGGCATCGCCAAGCCGCCGGTCGATGGCATCGGCAAGACGGTCCACATCAAGGGCCGTGACCTGGTCAACGGCGTTCCCAAGGAGATTTCGATCAACCAGGGGCAGATCGCCGAAGCGCTTTCGGAACCGGTCGGCACCATCGTCGAAGGCGTCCGCATCGCGCTCGAGAACACCGCTCCGGAACTGGCTGCCGACATCTGCGACCAGGGCATCGTCCTGACCGGCGGCGGCGCGCTGCTCCTGGGACTGGACGAAGTGCTGCGCGACGAGACCGGCCTGCCGGTCACCGTGGCCGACGATCCGCTGACCTGCGTCGCGCTCGGCACCGGCCGAGCGCTCGAAGAGGAGCAGTTCCGCGGCGTCCTGCAGACCGCGTAGGAGTCGCTGAGCGGTGGCGGCCTCGGCGGGACCGCGCCCGGGCTGGTCGAGGCGCGCGCAGTATAGCCTGTTCTTCAGCTTCCTGGCGGTGATCGCCGGGCTGGCCGTCGGGCTGATCCTACTGATCCTGTCATTGATCGCTCCCCAAAGCTATGCCGCGGTGCGCGGCGTCGCGCTCGATGCCACCGCGCCGGTCAGCGGGGCCTTGCGCGAAGTCACCACAACCGTAACCGGCCTGTTCAGCGGTGCCGGCAACTATTGGGATGCCGCCAATCAGAATGCCGGCCTGAAGCGCGACCGCGCGGCGCTGATGCGCCGGATGGTCGAGGCGCGTGCCATCCTTGAAGAGAATCGGCAACTCAAGTCGGCATTGCAACTGCGCGAACGCACTCAAAGTGCGGTGGCCGCAGGCCGCGTCGTCGGCTCATCCTTCGAAAGCTCACGCCGCTTCGCGATCATTTCGGTCGGGAGCAGCGACGGCGTCCGGGTAGGCATGCCGGTCCGCGCGCCGGAGGGGCTGATCGGCAGGGTGATCGATGCCGGCTCGATCGCCAGCCGCGTTCTGCTGGTGACCGACCGCGCGAACATCGTGCCGGCGCGAATCCTGCGGGGCGGCCAGCCCGTGATTTCCACCGGCCGCGGCGACGGCACCATCGACGTCCGCCCGCTGGAAGTCGGCAAGAACCCGTTCAAGCCGGGCGATGTCATCATCACTTCGGGCACCGGCGGCCTGTATTCGCCGCTGGTGCCCATCGCCAAGGTGGTCCGCCTCGACGACGATGGCGCGATCGCCGTCCCGATCGCCGATCCGTCACGGGTCAGTTTCGCCATCGTCGAGCAGCCCTATGAGCCCGAAGCGCTGGCTGCAGCGGCGGCCGGGGCCGAGGCGCCCTGATGGTCCGCTCGGCCCTCGGACCGCATGGCGGCGCGCGTCTCAACAAGGGGCCT
Organism: Pseudomonadota bacterium; assembly: GCA_030773115.1. GTDB lineage: Bacteria > Pseudomonadota > Alphaproteobacteria > Sphingomonadales > Sphingomonadaceae > Sphingomicrobium. The sequence goes on along the minus strand of JALYNQ010000020.1, from coordinate 18,261 downwards.
CGCGCGGGGGCGGATCTTGTGCCCGCGGCCACCGTCGTGATTGGTTCCTCGCTTTCCCTCCTGCCGATCGTGTCTGCGACCGGTTGGTGGCCCGACTTCGGACTGCTGATGCTGCTCGGCTGGAGACTCCTTCGCGCCGACGCCTGGCCGGCATGGTGGGCGGCGCCGCTCGGGTTCGTCAACGACCTTATGCTCGGCAATCCCATCGGCCTGTCGGTCGCCATGTGGGCAGCGATCATGATCGCCATGGACATCCTCGACCGCCGCACCATGTGGCGCGATTACTGGATCGAATGGGCGATTGCGGCGGTCGTCATTGCCTTGTCGGAGATCGCCCATTGGCGCCTCGCCGGCGTGATGGGCGCTGAAGTGCCTTTCAACCGGGCCGCCGCACCGGCAATATTGATCGGCGTGATGTGCTTCCCCGTGGCCGGATTCCTGGCTTCCCGCCTCGACCGCTGGAGGCTGGGTCGATGAAGGCTTCGCGCTTCACCGCCGCGCACCAGTCGATGACCTTTTCCCGCCGGATGATGCTGGTCGGCGGCGCCCAGGCGGCATTCGGCGGCATATTGATCGCGCGCCTCGGCTATTTATCGATTGCCCAGAGCGAGCATTACCAACTGCTCAGCGAAAGCAACCGCGTCCAGCTGATCATCGTCCCGCCGCGGCGCGGCTGGATTGTCGACCGGGCCGGCAAGCCGATCGCCATCAATCGCTCCGACTTTCGAGTCGACATCATCCCCGAGCAGGTCAGATATCCGACCGAGACGCTGAGGACGCTGGCCGAGGTGCTCAAGCTGACTCCCGACGACGTCGACCGGATCATCAAGGAATTCAAGGCGTCGCGGGGCTACCAGCCGGTGCAAATCGCCGAAAATGTCCCTTACGAGCAATATGCCGCGATCACCGTGCGCCTGCCCGAAATGCCGGGCGTGCAGCCGATGCGCGGCTTCTCCCGCTATTATCCGACAGGGCCGGCCGTCGGCCACCTGATCGGCTATGTGGGTTCGGCCAACGCCAAGGAGCATGAGGCCGAGGACAAAAATCCGCTGCTGGTTACGCCGGGATTCAAGATCGGCAAGGAAGGCCTTGAAAAAACACTGGAAAAGAGTCTTCGCGGTCAACCGGGCGGGCAACGGGTCGAGCTGACTGCGCGCGGCAAGCTGATCCGCGAGCTGGAGCCGAAGCCCGATCGCTCGGGCGGAACCATCCAGCTGGGGATCGACGCCGGACTGCAGGAATATGCGGCCAGGAGGCTCGGCGAGGAATCGGGCAGCTGCACGGTCATCGACTGTCTGACCGGCGACATTTTGTGCATGGCATCGATGCCCGCCTACGACCCCAACAGCTTTTCCGACGGTATCGGCCAGACCGAATGGCGGATGCTGTCGGAGGACCCCCGCAAGCCGCTGACCAACAAGATATTGTCGTCGCTCTACCCGCCCGGATCGACGATCAAGCCGATGAATGCGCTGGCGCTGCAGGCGGCCGGGATCGACCCCGACGAGACGATCCACTGCCCGGGCGGTTACCGCCTCGGCAACCGCTTCTTCCGCTGCCTCGGCCGGCACGGCTCGGTCAACATGCGCCGGGCGATCGCCAAGAGTTGCAACACCTATTTTTACGCCATGGGACATCGGATCGGCTATGACCGGATCGCCGAGATGGCCCGACGGACCGGCCTCGGCCAGAAATTCGATTTGCCGGTGGTCAGCCAGAGCTTCGGCACCGTGCCAGACAGCGCATGGAAGGCGCGTAAATATAAGGAGAACCGCCGGATCGTCGAACGGCCCGACTGGACCGCGTCGGATACGCTCAACGCCTCGATCGGCCAGGGATTCCTGATCCTCAATCCGCTCCAGCTGGCGGTCATGGCATCGCGCATCGCATCGGGCCGCAACGTCCAGCCGAGCCTGATCGGCGTGCACAAGGAGCCGGCGCCGCTGCTCGGCCTGCCGGCCGAGCATCTCGACGCGGTGCGTGGCGGCATGTGGGAAGTGGTCAATGGCGACGGCACGGCCGGAGCCAGCCGTCTGCAGGTTCCAGGTGTCGAGATGTGCGGCAAGACCGGCACCGCCCAGGTGCGCAAGATCGTCGGCAGCCAGCGCGGCCAGTCAGGCGACTGGAAGTATCGCGACCACGGCCTGTTCGTCTTCTTCGCCCCATTCAACAATCCGCGCTACGCCGGTTCGGTGGTGATCGAGCATGGCCTAGGCGGCGCGCGCGCAGCGGCGCCGGTGGCCAAGGATGTCCTTACTTATTTGTTCGATCAGCCGCAGGCTATGAAACGGCTGGCCGAGCTTGAAACCCAATGGGGCGGCACCCTGCTCGAGCGGACGGCGCGGCGCCAGGCCCAGGTCGATGCCATCTCCAAGGCCAATGCGGGGATAAGCGCATGATCAGCTCGGCGATCATTCCGCAGCCCCTCGCCCGCCTCCCCTGGCGGCTGATCTGGCTGGTCGCGCTCATCTGCACCATCGGCATCATCACGCTATTCTCGGCGGCAGGCGGAAGCTGGTCGCCCTGGGCGTCGAAGCAGGGCGTCACCATTCTCGCTTTCTTCGGCCTGGCGATCGGGATCAGCTATATTCCCGAAAACTTCATCAAAGGCGTGACCTTCCCGACCTATGTAGTGATCCTGGTCCTGCTGATCCTGGTCGAGATGATCGGGTTCGTCGGCAAGGGCGCCCAACGCTGGATCGACCTCGGCTTCATCCGGCTACAGCCGTCGGAATTCATGAAGCCGGCGGTGGTGCTGGTGCTGGCCCGTTTCTATGACTTGCTGCCCGCGTCGGACGTCAGGCGATGGCGCGGGCTGTGGCCGGCGGCGCTGCTGGTGCTGGTTCCATGGGCCCTGATCCTGGTCCAGCCCGACCTTGGCACGGCGACCATGGTGCTGGTCGGCGGGGTCACCATCATGTTCGTTGCCGGCCTGCCGATGTGGTATTTCCTCTCGGCCGCCGGCGCGCTGGCTGCAGCACTGCCGATCGTTTACACCTTCATGCATGAATATCAGCGCAAGCGGGTGCTGATCTTCCTCGATCCGGAGGCCGACCCGCTCGGCGCCGGCTATCATATCAGCCAGTCGAAGATCGCGATCGGATCGGGCGGGATCTGGGGCAAGGGCTATCTCAACGGCAGCCAGAGCCATCTCGACTATCTTCCCGAGGGCCATACCGACTTCGTTTTCGCCGCCTTCGTCGAGGAATGGGGGCTGGTCGGCGGAGCGATGCTGATCATCGCCTTCGCCATGGTCGTCCGCTGGGGCATGAACGTCAGCAAGAAGGCCAAGACCCGCTTCGCCCAGCTGGCGGCGGCGGGGCTGTCGATGACCATTTTCTTCTATTTCACCGTCAACCTGATGATGGTGATGGGGCTTGCGCCGGTGGTCGGCATCCCCCTGCCCCTGGTCAGTTTCGGCGGATCGGCGGTGATGACGGTGATGATCTGCCTCGGCCTGCTGATGGGCATCGAGCGCCAGTCGCGCTCCCGCTCGGCCCTCGCGTAGGATTTTTGCGGTCGAAGGCAGTTGCAAGGGGCAGGCAAGGCTGTTAGAGGCCCGCCCGCGCCCCCCGCTCCGAAGCGGGCCGGCCGCGCTGCCTCACAGGCATGGACGCATAGCTCAGTTGGTAGAGCAGCTGACTCTTAATCAGCGGGTCCTAGGTTCGAGCCCTAGTGCGTCCACCACCTTCTTTTCAAAGACTTAGATCAGTTACTTACCACGAGTTGGAGCCTTGGACGCGCCCCACTGTGACCACTTTTGTGACTCGGCTTTTCGCCGATTTCCGCCACTTCTTCGACTTTGACCGGAAAAGTCAGCTTGTGCGCAAAAGGCTCGAGGTGTTTGACCGACATGTGCGCGTAACGCCGCACCATCGTCTCGGACTTCCAGCCCCCCAGCTCCTGAAGGACCCAGGTGGGCACGTCGTTCTGCCGGAGCCACGTCGCCCAGGTGTGCCGCAGATCGTGCCAGCGGAAATCCTTGATCCCGCACGCCTTCAATGCGCCGCGCCAGGCTCTCGTGTTCGCCGTACGCAGGGGTTTTGCCTTGTACGTGAACAACATGGCTCCTGTGCTTTCCGAGCTGCCGTTCCAGCACTCCAAGCGCGATATCGTTGAGCGGGACGCCGATAGCCTCGCCGTTCTTCGTATCGCCCTCCCCGATCGTCGCGATCCGCCGCTCAAGGTCGACGCGATCCCATGTGAGATCGAGGATGTTGCGCTGCCTCAGGCCCGTGGCCAACGCAAACAGCACAACCTCGCGCTGGTGGACCGGCAACTTCGCGAGGACCGCTTCGGCCTGTGAGTGCGTGAGATAGCGCACCCTGACCTTGCAGCCCCTCGCATAGGTCCTGAACGCGGGCATGGTCTCGATCCACTCCCACTCCCGCATCGCTCTCCGGAAGATGGCGCGAATGAGCGCCACATACATGTCCTTCGTGCGATCCGAGCGCTTCGCGAGCCCTCTCGAGATCAGCCGGTCGATCAGTTCCCGGCTCACCTGGTCAAGCGTCCTGCCCCTCAGATGCCGGGTGAACCACCGAATCCGGGTCACATCGTCCCGATAGGACTTCTTGTGAGCCTTTTCCTTCAGCCACCGCAAAGCCGCCTCGTCCCATGTCCGCTTCGGCTTCTTCTTCAGATGGGCAAGGTCCCACAGCTGGGCCTTCAGTCGGTCGTGCGCCTCTTCGGCCTTTTTCCTGTCGGTCGTTCCAAGAGAGCGTCTAAGGAGCGTTCCGTCAGGGCTTGTGAGCTTGACGTAATAAATTCCTGCGCGTTTCCAGAGTGCCATATTGCCTCTCTTTCCAAGGCACTCGGCTGCACCCGTGCGCGATCTGAATATCGCGCTCGAATCCAGGCGACAAGATCAGCCTCGAGAAAGCGCCAGTCCCTCCCCACCTTGGCTCCGGGGATCACGCCCCGCCTGACCTGCGCTCGGACTGTATTGGGATGGACGCCAAGGAGCGCCGCGGCTGCGCGCAACGTCAGGAATTGCGGCCCGGACGCGTCCGCAATCTCGGACGGTACGTCCGCGTGCGATGTGGGCCGCGGTTCCAAGCTGCCATGATGGGCTGACAAGGCCGAACCGTTAAGCGGCGCCCAGCAGCAGGATCATGCCTTTTGGGTGCACAGTATTCGGAAGCGCTTCAGCATCTGACGGACTGGCGGCCATCATGTGCCAATAGGGTCAAATCATTGCCGCCAGACTGTCGAGGGTCAGACAGGTCAACGGGAATGCATATCCACCAGCATCATTCCCAGGATCATAGCGAGCCCGCCGATCAGGGTAATCGCCAGAGAAGCCAAGCCTGTAATCTTTAGCCGATCCATGCAGTCTTAGCCTTCAGCGACAGAGGTCGAAGCTACCAAACGACGCGAAGGGCAGTGGTTCCAAACAGCGGCGTCGGGATCGGCAGCTCCGTGGAGCACAAGGCTTGGGCCCGTGAGCCGCACGAATTGGGGTGATGCCGCTCGCGATCGCATGATCCATGCAGTGAACGCCTGGAGCGCCGCCAGTTCCCCCGCTTTCCCTTAAGGGTCCTGCCATTCCAATGTTTCTGTAACAGAAACGCAACAGTCCAGACGGGAAACGCCCCACCCCCTTTTCGCAAGCGCAACAAGGGATAGTGTGCGTTCGTCGAAACCTAGTGCGCGTTCATCGAAACTAGCAAGGGGGTCTCCAATGTCTATCCGTGCCCAAGCCGTGCGTAGCTTTATGGTCAGTGCCGCGGCCCTGGCAGTCGCAACGCCCGCATGGGCGCAGACCACCCAGGATCCACCGACGCAGGCGGGCGAAGAGCCGACCACGGCTGCAGAGGAGCCCAGGGAAATCGTCGTGACCGGCACACGGCGGCTCGACCGGAGCGTTACCGACTCGGCCTCGCCGGTCGATGTCGTCTCTTCCGAAGACCTTCAGGCGGCACCGACCTCCAACATGCTGGATACGCTCAAGAACATCGTGCCGTCTTTCTTCGTTGGGCAGAACACGATTTCCGACGCCTCGACCTTCGTGCGCCCGCCGTCGCTGCGCGGACTGCCGCCCGACGAAGTGCTGGTGATGATCAACGGCAAGCGGTTCAACCGCTCCGCGCTGGTCCAGGTGTTCAGCGGCGGCGAATCCGGCCTGGCGTTCGGCTCACATGGCGCCGACATCTCGTCGATTCCGTCGATCGCGATCAAGAACCTGCAGATCCTGCGCGATGGCGCCACGTCGCAATATGGCTCCGACGCCATTGCCGGCGTGCTCAACTATGCGCTGCGCGACGATGCCGGTTACGAGCTGATCGGCCGCTACGGCCAGTTTTACGAGGGGGACGGAGAGAGCAAGCAGATCGCCGGAAACGTCGGCTTCAGGCTTGGCGAATCCGCCTTCGTCAATCTCTCGGGTGAATGGTTCGACGACAACCAGACCAGCCGCGGGGAAACGCGTGCGACCGCGGTCATCTTCGCTCAGGAAAATCCGGACCTGGAGGATCAGCTCCCCCACTTCCCGCTTCCGGCCCAGATCTGGGGCAACTCGCCGACCAACGGCTACAAGTTCGTGCTCAATTCAGGCGTCGACCTTACCGACAACGTCGAAGCCTATCTGTTCGGCAACCTCGCCCACAGCGAGGCGGACCAGAGCTTCAATTTCCGTTCGTCGCTGCTCGGTCTTCACCCTACCGAGAGATTCAATGGAACCGCCGTCCAGACCGTCAATGTAATCGGTCGGGAGTTCTTCCAGCACCCTTATTATCAGACGCCCTGCCCGACGGGTAACCCGACCTGCCCGGCGGGCGCTTTTGTGCTCGACAGCAATACCTTCTTCCTGAGTGAGATCTACCCGGCCGGCTTCACGCCGCGCTTCGTCGGCGTCACCGACCAGCGTTTCGGCGCCGTTGGGCTGAGGGGAACGACCGGCGGCTTCCGCTGGGATCTGTCGACCTCGCTGGCCCGCAACCAGCTCGATCTGTCGATGTATGACTCGATCAGCCCTTCCTACGGGCCCGAATCCCAGACCAGCTTTGAGTTCGGCAAGCAGATCCAGAAGGAATGGAACGGCAACCTCGACGTGGCCTATGAGCTGGCAGCGGGCCTCGCCAGTCCGATCACCCTCTCAGCCGGCGCGGAGTTCCGCAAGGAAACCTACGAGACGACCCCGGGCGACGAACAGTCCTTCGGCGTGGGACCCTGGGCGAACCAGGCCATCTACGAACAGATTGCGCCGGGCGTGTTCACACCGCTCCTGCAATCCGATCCGCGATGCGTCACCGTTGGTACTGTTTTGCCTGATCCTGCCGATGATCCCCGGTGTGTCTACATCGAGTCCCCGGCAGCGAGCGGTTACGGCGGCACCAGCCCGACGTTCGCCGGCAGCAACAGCGAATTCAGCTGGGGCTTCTACGGCGGCGCCGAAGCCGATGTCACCGAGCAGCTGACCCTGGGTGCAGCGGCGCGTTACGAGAATTACGAAAGCTTCGGCGGCACGACCGTGTTCAAGGTCAATGGCAAATATGACTTCAGCGACGCCTTTGCTGTCCGTGCTACGGTCGGCACCGGCTTCCACGCGCCTTCACCCGGGCAGAACAACGCGCAGGTGCTGACCACCAACTTCCTGTTCGGCCAATCGGTGCAGGTCGGCACCTATCCGGTGACCAGCGAAATCGCGCAATATTTCGGTGCAGAGCCGCTCAAGCCGGCGAAGGCAACCAACTACGGCCTCGGTTTCGTATGGACTCCCGCAAGCAATACGACGCTGACCGTGGACGCCTACCGCATCAAGGTCCGCGACCGCATTTTCATTTCGCAGCCATTCTTCGTGACGCAAGATGACATCGACGCGCTGCCCGCACTCGCCTCGGTCGGCGTCGGCGGCACCGTCCAGTATTTCACCAACTCGTTCGATACGAGGACCCAGGGCATCGACGTCGTCGGCACCCATCGCATGGGCCTCGCCGGCGGCGACCTCAACCTCACGCTCGCCTACAATTACAACAAGACGAAGGTTACCCGGTTCGATCCGGGCACAATCGCTGAGGCACAGATCATCGACGCCGAGCGCCTGGCGCCCAGCCATCGGGCAAACCTCCAGGCCACATGGAAAATGGGCAATTTCGCAATCAATGCGATCGAGCATTTCTACGGCAGTTGGCGATCGGAGCTGGATTATCCGGGCCAGAAGTTCGGGTCGAAGTTCACCACCGACATCGAGGCAAGCTACACCTTCATGGAGCATTTCACCCTGTCGGTCGGCGCGAACAATCTGTTCGACCAGTACCCGGACAGGATCAAGGCGTCGCCGCAGAATCCGATCTTCCTGCTCACCGACGCCCTGGGCGACGGCCAAGTCTATCCCCGCAACGGTGGCCCCTTCGGGCTTAACGGCGGGTTCTGGTACACGCGTCTGCGGGTCAAATATTGATCCCGGGTTCGCCTGGGGGCTGATCGGGGCGGGGAGGCAATCCTTCCCGCCCCGATTTTATTTGCGGCCAAACCAGCCAGGCTCCAACATTCCAGGCAATGACCGGCCTTACCCACCGCCTCGCTACCGTCGACGACCTACCGGCCCTGCGCGCCATGATGACCCGCGCGATCGAGCGGCTGCAGGACGAGTTTCTCAGCCCCGAACAAGTGCGCGCAAGCCACAAGGTGATGGGGCTTGATACGCAGCTGGTGCTCGACGGCACCTATTTCCTGGTCGAGCTGGGCGGGCGGATCGTCGGCAGCGGCGGCTGGAGCTGGCGCGCCACCCTCTACGGCGGGGACGACAGCATCGTCACCCGCGCCCCCGTCGCCCTCGATCCCGCGACCGATGCGGCCAAGATCCGCGCGATGTATACCGATCCCGATTTCGCCCGGCGTGGCATCGGGCGCATGGTGCTCGAGCTGTGTGAGGCAGCCGCGCGCGATGCCGGCTTTTCGCGGGTCGAGATGATGGCGACCATGGCCGGCGAACCGCTCTATCGCGCCTGCGGCTATGTTCCGGTCGAGCCGGTACTTTCGGACCCGATCGACGGTGTCCAGGTGCCTCTGCTTCGCATGGAAAAGACATTGTAGCGGGCGGCGGAAGCGCCCGCTGTCATACCGGTCGGCGGCGGGTCGGGCCATGGCTTCACATGAACCGTAGGTCGGCCGCCGAGTGGAGCTGAGAGCTGGGCAAGCTGGACTGGGAGCACCGGACGGAGGAGGCAAAGGCGTGGCGCAAGCGCTATCGTGACCATGGCGGGCCTTACTACGACTGCAATGATTGAGCCCAAGGGTAACCTGACAGCGCAGTCTCTGCGAATGTCAGCTTTGGGCGCTCTTCCGCGTGGCCGAACATGGCCGTTAGCGGCCAGAGCGCTTTCTGTCGCGGGGCCCAGAAAGACTGCCAGTCTGCGGGAACCCGTCAAGTGTCCCCTTCTCGACGCATTGCGCGTGGGCAAAGTTAGCGCTTATCGGGCCGGATCCGCCTTTGAAGCTCAATACGAGCTTTCATCTCCCGACGTAGGTCGTTTCGCGGGCCCGCGCACGACCACCGGAATGGCCGAGCCGTCTGCCGGTCGAGGAAGGTCAGGGCTGGCGACAACGAAGAGCCGGTCATGAAGGATTACCCGCCCGACGACGCTCTCATTGGGCGGGGTTAAGCCGATCGATGCCAGCGGCTTGTACCGCTGGTGACGTCTCCGACATGTCTGAAATGCCCAAATAGTGGCGCTGTCAGCCTAGCGCGAACGCGTCTTTGATGAACGCGGTTATCGCCCGTAGCCTGCCGTCACGCCATGACGATCTGCCCCTCAGCCAGAGCAGCCGAGCGGCACTATTTGTTGAGAGGTGTCGTTCCTGGTTGAAGTGGTTGTGGAGGTTAACCTGTAACGAGAAGCAGGAGGTTGGCCGCTGGGCCAATTCCACCACAGCGGGCGCGTTTCATGGCAATTGGCATGCGGCATCAGCCCGCCTGGGGAAGGCCGAACCTGGTCGAGAGATACTTACGGATGATCTTCTCGTCGGCAATGAACCTGCGGCCGTTTGCACGGTCGGGGACGATATCCTCGACAGGCGTGGAACCGTCTTCGAGGATCAGGACCGGGACCGACTGATTGTCCTCGCCAAGCGCGTCGATCAACGGCTGGCGCGGGCGCTGAAAGTCGAGGTAATGCACATCGACCTTCTCCCGAAGCTCGGGATAGAAGCTCAGCAGCCCTTCCACGCTGACCGAATCGCCGCAGTAAAATGGACCAAGCCCCGCGTTCACGAAGCCGGGTTTCATAAGGTACAGGGTGTCCGCCATTCGATATTCCCTCAGTTCGATATGGATTTGCGAAGCCGGGTCCAGCCGATCACGACGCCGGTCAGGCTGAAGAGGAAGCCGAACAGAAGCGGGACGAGGACCAGGATCTGCCGGAGCAGCGGCCGCTCGATGAGCCCCGGAAACTCGAACGTGTGCAGAGCATAATAGATCCAGGCATAGGACGCGCGGCTGTCGCTCATGACAGTGAGGATCCTCCCCGTGTCGCCATCGATATAGATGTCGGGAAAGCCTTGGCCGCCTAGTGAAACGCGCTTTACCGAGGCCGGCCAGCCTTCGGCATGGGCGTAAAGGTCGGTCCCTGCAACCGCCGCTATGCTGCGGGCTTGAGCTCCGGGCCAAGAGCGCTGGATTCCGCTGCCTACCAGCCGGGCAAAGGTGGCATCGGCCAAGGTCTCGCCCCTGCCGTCCATCCGGTCGGCCCGGCCATCAGCCCGATAGGCGGTCAGGATCGGCATTCCGCCGGCCACGTTGAAGTCGATCTCGCTTGCCGGTCCGATCGAGCGCAGAGTCGCGCTGTCGATTTCGGCAAGGGCAGCGGCCAAGGGTCGGCCCCGATAGGCGGCGCTTTGCTCGTCGGTGGGCTGGCCGCGTGAAAACAACCGCCCGTGGTCCATCGACAACCATCCGCTCAGGATCCAGGTGAAGACGAAGACGCCGGTGAACAGGCCGAGCAAATGGTGCCAGCGCATCCACTTGGGGCGATAGAAGCTCAGCGATGGCTTGCGCTGGCGAAGCGCGGTCCGGGTCCTGATGATGCCGAGCACGATCCCGAGGATGGCGACGACGGTCGCGATCAGCGAGACGATCCAGACGGTTCGATCCCAGGCAGTGAAGCTCGAGCGCAGCGGCGTGAAATAGACCCAATGCAGAACCGCGCCGATCCAGTTCCAGGCGCGCTCCTCTGCGGTTGTGCGCTGAACCGGCTCGCCAGTGACCGCGGAGCGATAGAGGGTGGTGCGCGCCGGATCCCCAAGTTGGATCCGGTAGATCGGGCGATAGGGGTCGAAGCGGTTGTGGACGATCCACTGGTCGTAGTCGATCGGCGGCGAGGAAGCCGCAACGGCGCCCGATGCCAGAGGAGCGAGCCGGTCCCCGGTACGGGCGTCGACGGCAGCGAACTTGCCGCCGGCATCAACGATATAGGCGGGCGCCGTCCCGCGCTGAACGAGCCTCATCGCGGTCACCGCACCCTCCCCAGCCCTGGCCAGCGCTTCGGCCGGTGAGAGCCGCACCGAGGCGAGATCGATGGGCGCGGACAGGGCCAGCTGATCGCCACGCGACAGCGAGGGGAATGGCTTGAACAGCAGCACGGCCCCACTCGCGAACCAAGCGGCTAAGATCAGGCAGGTGGCGATCCCCAGCCAGCGGTGAAGCCATGCGAGGCGTACCGTCAGGCGTCCGGGCCTAGGCTTCCACCTAGAAACGGCCAAGGACACCGACTTCAAAGCGACGGGGCTCGCCGAGAATGACCTGGCTCGGATAATAAATATCGGCCCACTGTACGAACTTCTTGTTCCACATGTTGTTGACTCTGCCCGTCAGGGAAATGTTGGGGGTGACCTCGACCGTCGCGTAGGCGATCCCAGTGGCATAGGACTTCAACGTCAGCGTATTGGCGCTGTTGCCCTGGCGGCTGCCGACATATTTGATCCCGCCGCCGATCTCGAGCGGAAGCCCCCCGACGTTGCGGACGGTGGTCCAGAAATTGCCGACCCATTTAGGGACGTTCGCCGGCCGGTTGCCACTGGCGTCGATGCCGTAATTGGGATCGACGAAACTGCCGTACTGGGCATCCACGTAGGCGCCGCTGCCGATCAGGGTCCAGTTGCGCGTCACCTTCACCTGACCTGACACCTCAAAACCCTTCGAGGTCTGGCTGCCGATATTGCTGAGGGTTTCCGTTCCCACCAGAGTGAGGATGTTCTTGCGTTTGATGTCGTAGACCGCAGCGGTCAGCGATCCGCGTCCGCCCATGAGATCGGCCTTCACGCCCGCTTCGAACTGTCGTGAGCTGGACAGGCCGAAGTCCTGATTGGCGTTGACGAGGAAGATATTGTTGCCGACCGGGTCCTTGCCAGTGCTGTAGGACATGTAGGCGGTTACGTTGCGAACGATGTCGTAGACCAGTCCGGCGCGCCAGTTGAGCGGCTTGTAGGTGCGCTTGAAGCTGCTTCCGGCGTTGAAGCTGCCGTCGACATTGAAATTCTCGCGCGTCAGCCACAGCCGCTCGGCGCGAAAGCCGGTGACCAGCTTGAGCGCCGAGGTGATGCTGAGCACATCCTCGGCGAATAGCGCCCCCTGGTCCCAGCGGGTTGGACTGACCCGCTTGACCATCGGCCCGAACAGACCCGGATTCGGATTGACCGGGTCGACGCTGTCCCCGTCCGGAAAGCCGCGGGTGCGGATGAAGTCGAGGTGGCTGTAGTCAACTCCGACGACAAACTTGTTGTCGAGCCCGGCGAGGGAATGTTTCCACGCCACGCTCAACTGGTTGCCGAGCAGATCCTGATTGTGGAACACGAAAAAGCGGTCGCGGTCGATCAGTCCAGTGCCCGAGTTGAACACGTAATTTTCGGCGTTCGCCCACTGCCGGTCGGCGTGAAACCAGTAAGCGGTGTTGGAAACGGTCACGGCCTCGCTCGGCGACCAGGCGATGGCGAGGCGCGGCCATACGTGCCAGCTCTTCGTCCGATAGTCGGCGACGTTGTAGTTCTCGAAGCGAAGCCGTTCGTCGACGACCAGCTCCAGGTCGCTCGACAGCACGCCGTCCATCGGGTCCGTCGCGAAGGCGCGCGGGATCAGCGGAGTGCCCCAATATGGCGACAGATCGTCCTTGAGGAAGTCGACGCTGAGCTCGACCGACAGGTCTGCGCTCGGTTTGAACAGCAGCGCGGCGGTCGTGTTGAACGAGTTGGACGGCGCCCGGTCGACATAGCCGTCGGTGCGATGATAGCTGGCGTCGAGCCGGCCGGCGACCGCATCCGAGAAGATCTTGTTGCCGCCGACGCCGGTGCTCACCGTCTCGTATGTCGCGTAAGAGCCGAGGAACTGAAGGCTGTCTGCCTTGAAGTCCGGACTCTTGTTGATGACGTTGACGGCGCCGCCGATCGTGCCCTGCCCGTAAAGCACCGACGCCGGTCCCTTGAGCACTTCGATCGAGGCAATATTGAACGTGTTGCCGGGCCGGTTGATCATGTTCGCCGGCCCCAGATAGAGGCCGTTATGGAGCAACGTGATCTGCTCACCGATGAAGCCGCGCATGGCGAACAGCGACGGGTCGCCCGGGGATCCGCCCGAGGTCACGCCCGGCAGGCTCACCGTCGCCTCTTCCACCGTCCGGAAGCCGCGAGTCAGGATTTCACCCGAATCGATCTGGTCGATCGTCGCCGGAGTGTCGCGAATGGACAGGCCGAGGCGGCTGGCGGTCGACGATTCCTGGTCGAGCTCGCGCAGGCGCCAGCCGGTCACCGTGATCGTGCCCTCGTCAGACGCTTCGCGGGCCGCAGACTGCGTTTGATCGCCGTCGGTGGCGGACTGCTCAGGGGCCGCCGCAGGCTGCTGCGCGAAAGCGGGAAATGCGGTCCCGACCGCAAGCGCCGCCGCCGAGGCGCGAAGAATGAATTCGGAACGAATGAGTAGCATGGTCGCAACTCCCATCTTGAATGGCCTCTCCGAACTCTTATTTGTATAGTCAAATGAAGACTGATCACTGCAAAAGTCGCCGTCAAGCGCAATCTCCGCGCGCGGTAATATTTCACGCGCTGCGATTGCCGTTGGACCGGTGGTGAGGCATGAAGTTGGGCAAATGGAAGCACAGCAAATAGCGGCGCCTCTGGCGAAACATGGTGCGAATCGTACGCACTCGGCCGCAGCTGAAATCGGCGACGTCATCGTTCCGTCGCTCGACGGCGAAGGCCCTCTGTGGCTTCAGATTCGCCGCTCGCTCGCTCTGGCTATCCTGAGCGGGAAGTGGCCAGCGGGAACGCGGGTTCCCGCCGAGCTCCAGCTGACCGACCATTATGCCACGAGCCGGATGACGGTGAACAAGGCGCTTCAGAGCCTGGCGTCCGAAGGCCTGATCGAACGCAAGACCAAAACGGGGTCCGTGGTTACGGCGCGCGCGCGCGAGCGGCCGGTGCTCGAAATCTGGGACGCCGCCGATTCGGTCCGCCGGGCCGGCCACCGTTACCGCTACAAGCTGCTGGAATGCGCCATGGCCGAGCCCGACTGGCCGGCCCGTGACGACCTCGGGCTCGGACCGAAGACGGCAGCCCTGCGGATGAGCTGCCTTCACCTCGCCGACGATGTGCCGTTTCAGCTGGAAGAGCGGCTGATCAACATTGAGGCAGCGCCGAAAATTACCTGCCAGCCGCTCGAATCCGTCAGTCCGGGCCAGTGGCTGCTGGCAAATGTGCCCTGGACCGAAGCCAGGCACGTCATCTCCGCCCGTTCGGCGCCGCCGCGCATTGCCTCGATCCTCGAACGCCAACCCGGCGACGCGTGCCTGGTGGTCGAGCGCAAAACCTGGAATGACGACGTACCGGTGACGCTGGTCCGCTTCTGGTACCCCGGCGAGGATCATGCCCTTGAGGGACAGTTTCGGCCGTCCTGGTAATTGCCGAGCACCTCAGCTCACGGCCAGCGCGACTGTTGCCAGGGCCGAGCAAAGGGCAGTCAGGGTCGCAATTCCAACCACGCAGAAGGGCTTCCACCCCATCTTGAGGATTCGCCCCAGAGGCGAGCGGATGGCGGCGGCGGTGACCGCGATCGCCAGCAGGCCGGTCCCGGCTTTCCCGGCAGAATCGACGGCGGCCGCAGGCAGGATTCCAAATGAATTCACTGCGGCGACGACGAAAAACCCGAGCACGAACCAGGGCAGCCCCACTCCGACCGGCTTCACGCTTTTCCGAACGAACAAAGCGATGATCGCAAGCACCGGGGCTAACAGGGCGACGCGAGTCACTTTGACCACTGCGGCGATCGGTCCGGCCGAATCCGAGAAGGAATAGCCCGCGGCGACGGCCTGGGCGACGTCGTGAATCGACGCGCCAAGCATGAAGCCCGCCTGGCGATCCGAGAATTGCAACAGGTGGGCAAGCAAGGGATAGGTGACCATCGCCGCCGCGCTGAACGCGGCGATGGCCACCAATACCATGGCCAGCCGCTCCCTGCCGGCGCGGCTCTCGCCGAGCGTCGTCGCGATCGCCATCGCCGCGCTCGCACCGCAGATGGCGACCGCCCCTCCGGCAAGAATACCGAAGGCGGAATCCAGCCCGAGCCGCCGCGCCACGATCAGACCGGAGCCGAGCGTGAGCGCGACAATCAATGTGATCGACAGCAGGGCGAACGGGCCGAGTGCAATGATCTGGGCGTAGGTCACGCGGGCTCCGACCAGAACGATGGCAATTCGAAGCAATGTGCCTGACGCGAACGCCAGTCCGGCGGCGAGACGGTCGTCCGCGGCGAGGAAGTTCAGGGCCATTCCGACCAGCAGCGCCATCAAGGTCAGGGGTGCGCCGTACCGATCGGCGATGAATCCGGCCGCCAATGCGCCGAGGAGGGCTATCGAAAGGCCTGGCAGGCAGGCTCGCCAGGCAGGGTCCGTGCCCTCGTGGAGGTCGCAATAAAGGTCGGCCGCCATCACCGGCCGAGCCTTCGCGGCGACTCCTCCGTCCGCGCTTGCGGCGGTCCTCACCGGGCAGGCGGAGCGGGCGCGGCGCCTGGAACGGATCGCGCCCGGCTCACAACCATTTCGTCGTGCAGCTGAGCGACCGTCTGGCTTCCGGTGCGGACAAACAGGCAGGGGATCAGGGCATGGACGAAGCAGGCGATTCCCGCCCCGACCATCTTTGCCGAAAAGCCGACGGCGGCAACCAGATGCTCGCCGTAGCTTTCACCAACGTTGCGGGGGTGTTCGAGGAATAGCCGGTCGATCATGGCTCGACTCCATTATTGACAACGGGAGAATGCTGCCATGAATTGGCGAGAATTTCCGATCAAAGTTCGCCATGATTGACGCGTCATAGGGAATCTGATTCTATGACAGAATGATATCAGAGAATCTCATCCTCGACCGTATCGACCGCAGGATCCTCGCGCTGCTGCAGGAGGATGCCAGCCTTGCCGTGACCGAGATCGGCGACCGCGTCGGCCTGTCGAGCACGCCATGCTGGAAGCGGATCAAGCGGCTCGAGCGAGCGGGAGTGATCCGCCGCCGGGTGGTCATACTCGATCGCGAGTTGCTCGGGCTGGGAGTGACGGTAATGGTCGCGGTCCGCACTGCCCAGCACAGCGACGAATGGCTCGAATCCTTCGCTGAAGGCGTCGCGCAAATGCCCGAAGTCGTGGAATTCTACCGAATGAGCGGCGACATCGATTATCTGTTGAAGATCGTCGCCCGGGACATTGCCGACTACGACCGCATCTATCGCAAGCTCATCAAGGTTGCCGACCTCCACGACGTCAGCTCGTCCTTCGCGATGCAGGAGATCAAGGCGACCACCGCGCTGCCGCTTCTCGACTGATCAGCTCGCGATACGCCCCAAGGCCGTCGCGAAGCGCGCCTCGACCGTCTCGCGCTCGCGGTGGCGGCCGTCGGCGACGACCTGGACGCCGGCGCGCCACACCGCCTCAATCCCGCACGAGTTCGGCGCGAAGATCCAGCGGTCGAGCGCCCGGTCGCCGTCCGCGGCGGGATCCCGCGACAGTGCGACGATGTCGGCCGGCGCCCCTTCGGCGAGGCCCGGGTAATCGGCCCCAAGCGCCCGAGCGCCGCCAGCAAAGGCCGAATCGAACAGGCTTCGGCCGGTCGAACGCGGCGGCAGGGCAAGGACGTTTCGCCGCTCGAGCCTCAGCCTCTGGCCATATTCGAGCAAACGCAATTCCTCGGCCGCATCGATGTGCACGTTCGAATCGCTGCCGATACCGAACCGGCCGCCGCTTCGGACAAATTCGTCCGCCGGGAACAGTCCGTCGCCGAGATTGGCTTCGGTGATCGGACACAGTCCGACTACGGCCCCGGACCTGGCGATCGCGGCGAGCTCGCCCGGGTCGACATGAGTCGCGTGGACCAGGCACCACCGCTCGTTCACCGGCATATGGTCGATCAGCCATCGCACGGGCCTCGCCCCGCACCAGTCGAGGCAGTCGGCGACCTCGCGCTGCTGCTCGGCGATGTGGATATGGACTGGCCCTAAGGCCACCAGTTCTGGCAAATGCTCAAGCTCTCCCGGACTCACCGCCCGTAGCGAATGCGCCGCGATTCCGAGCACCGAGTCGGGCAGGCTGGCGATGGTAGCCTGCGATTGGTCGAGCAGCCGGGCGAACCCGTCGAGATCGGTGACGAAGCGCTTCTGTCCCTCGTTAGGCGGCTGCCCGCCGAAGCCTGAATGGGCGTAGAAGACGGGCAGCAGAGTGAGCGCGATTCCGGTTTGCTGGGCGGCAGCGGCGATCGCGGCCGCCATTTCGGCGCAATGAGCGTAGGGCGTGCCGCCAGGCACATGATGGAGATAATGGAACTCGCCGACCCGCGTGAAGCCGGTCTCGAGCATTTCGACGAAGGCCATTGCGGCAATATCGCGGACCTCGTCCGGGCCAAGCTTGGACACCAGCTGGTAGAGCTGATCGCGCCAGCTCCAGAAATCGTCCGCGACCGCGGTTCCGGGAGCTTCCGCCAGGCCCGCCATGGCTCGCTGGAAAACGTGGCTGTGGAGGTTGGGAAGGCCGGGAATGCCAGTGGAGAAGCGCTGGTCAGAGGGTTCGGGGGCCGAATTGGACTCCACCTCGACAATTCGGCCGGCCTCGATCAGAATTCGGACGCCGTGCCCCCAGCCCCCGGGAAGAAGTGCCTGAGCGAACCATAATCCTGTCATCCGCACCTCCGAGGCCTGCTGGACATTAGCAGTCGCCCATGCTTTTGTATATACAAATGATCGAATCCTGCCTTACACCGGACACACAACCTTACGGTCGGCACGAAGAGCCAGGCGCGC